>NZ_CP046535.1:3457500-3757500 GCF_009739515.1 Sphingomonas profundi | reverse complement strand
TTCTCCCACGCGGCACGGGGCCACATGAAGGTCTTGTTGTAGAAGCCGGCGGGGAAGAGCGGCGACAGCACGTTGTTGGCGGCGCCGAGATCGAAGCCCAGCGACGGCCAGCGATTCTGCGACTCCACCTTCAGACCGGCATGCAGCTCGATCGAGGTGGCACGGGCGTTCGCCGTGTAGCGGCCCGGGCCGCGATCGACGCCCACCAGCGCGTTCGGCTCCTCGACGCCCGCGCCGAGCAGGCCGCGCGGACGATGATATTTGAACGAGCGCCCGACGAGGCGAACGCCGTTCGCCAGCAGCGCGGAGGCGAGCGTATCGCCGGCAAGGCCGCGCAGCGGCGTGTCGTCGAAGGAGAAGTCGATCGCCCGGGCGGGATCGACCCGGCCACGGCCGGCGATGCGATGGCCGCTCACGACATGTTCTCGCTCTCGCCGGTCCAGCTGTCCGCCTCGCCGGGGCGCGGCTCGCCGGCCTTGTAGGTGCGCTCGAAACGATCCGTCACCGTGTCGCGCACGGCGTTGAAGAAGCGGCCGCAGCCGTGGATGTGGCGCCAGCGCTCATAGTGGCGGCCGCGCGCGTTGGTGCGCTGGAAAAGATAGGTTTCCCAGTCCGCGTCGTTCATCTCGTCCGGCTTCGGCGGGCGGGCGATATGCGCCTCGCCGGCATAGCCGAACTCGATCTCGGGGCGACGCTCGTCGCAATAGGGGCAGTGGATCAGCAGCATCCCGGAATCGCCATCTAGTGCGCCACCGCCGCGGCGGCCGCCTCGTCGATCAGCCGACCGGAGCGGAAGCGATCGAGATTGAAGGGCGCGTTGATCGCGTGCGGCTCGTCCTTCGCGATCGTCCAGGCGAGCAGATCGGCGGCGCCGGGGGTGGCCTTGAAGCCGCCGGTGCCCCAGCCGCAATTGACGTACAGCCCCTTCACCGGCGTCTTGCCGAGGATCGGCGACCGATCCGGCGTCACGTCGACGATGCCGCCCCAGTTGCGCAGCATCCGCATGCGGCGGACGACGGGGAAGATCTCGCAGATCGCCGCCAGCGTATGCTCGACGATGTGAAGCGCGCCGCGCTGCGAATAGCTGACATAGGCATCGGTGCCGGCGCCGATCACCAGCTCGCCCTTGTCGGACTGGCTCATATAGGCATGCACCGTGTTCGACATCACCACGCAGGGGAAGAAGGGCTTCACCGGCTCCGACACGAGAGCCTGCAAGGGGAAGCTCTCCAGCGGGAAGCGCAGCCCGGCCATGTCCATCACCACGGAGGTGTTGCCGGCGGCGGAGACGCCGACCTTCTTCGTGGCGATGAAGCCGCGCTCCGTCTCGACCCCCGTCACCGCGCCGTCCGGGCCTCGGCGGATACCGGTGACGGCGCAATTCTGGATGATGTCCACGCCGAGCGCGGCGGCGGCGCGGGCATAGCCCCAGGCCACCGAATCGTGCCGCGCCGTGCCGCCGCGCCGTTGCAGCGCCGCGCCGAGCACCGGGTGGCGCGCGTTCGAATCGATCGAGAGCGGCGGGCAATAGGCCTGCGCCTCCTCCGCCGTCAGCCATTCGTTGTCGACGCCGTTCAGCCGGTTCGAATGGATGTGGCGCTTGAAGCTCTGCACGTCGTGGACGTTGTGCGCGAGCATCATCACGCCGCGCTTGGAATACATGACGTTGTAGTTCAGCTCCTGGCTGAGCCCGTCCCACAGCTTCACGGCATGATCGTAGAGGTGGGCGCTCTCGTCATAGAGGTAGTTGGAGCGGATGATCGTGGTGTTGCGGCCTGTATTGCCGCCACCGAGCCACCCCTTCTCGATCACCGCGACATTGGTGATGCCGTGCTTCTTCGCCAGATAGTAAGCCGCGCCCAGCCCGTGCCCGCCGGCGCCGACGATCACCGCATCGTAGGACGGCTTGGGCGCGGCATCCGGCCACTGCTCCGGCCAGTTCTTGTGATGGCCGATCGCCTTGGCGACGAGATTGGGAAAGGAGAAGCGCGTCATCTCGGCTCGCTGTAGAATACCAGCATGGTCGCGCCGCCCCGGCTGCCGCCGGAATGGATCGCGCCGGCCCCGCGGACGATGAAGGTGCCGGGCGGATGCTCGGTGCCGTCATCGTCGTACAGGCTGCCTTCGAGGATATAGACCTGCTCGTCCCACGCGTGCGCGTGCGGGGTGGTGATCGTGCCCGGCTCGACCCGCATCAGCGACGTCGACAGGCCGGGCGCTTCCAGCAGCGCACGGACGGACCAGCCCGGCGAGCCCGGCGCCGGCGTCCAATCCGCGGATGGCGGCGTCGCCTGCGATCGTTCCACGGGGAGGCTCAGATCGTTCATCCCGCTTGCCCGGTCCTCACCAGCGCCGCCCGCGCGCGGCTGGTGTAAAATTCCTTGAAACGCTCGACCAGCTTCTCCTCGACCGAATACGGGCCGGGGCGATAGCCGTCGCCGCTGATGCCGCGGTGGTTGATGTGGCTGAGCCAGGCGTCCTGGATGTTGGTCGCGCGCCACACCGCCGTCAGCGCCTCGACATCGTAATCCACGCCTTCCACCGCATCCTCGCACACCAGCCAAGTGGTGCGCAGCAGCGTACGGTCCGCCGCAACCGGCGTCAGCGAGAAGGTGACGATATGGTCGCAGCAGAAATGGTGCCAGCTGTTCGGCTGGGTCCAGACCGAGAGGCTGGAGGCATTGGGCTCGGTGAACGGGCCGAGCAGTTTCGTGCTGGCGACCTTGCCGTCCATCGTCTGCGAGACCGCGCCGTTGGCGAGCGGCAGCCGCGCGATGCGATGCCACCAGTCGTCCGGAAACTCGATCAGGTCATGATAGAGGCCGAGCCGCTTCCACTCCTCGCGCTCGGCCCCGATCACCTCGACGAACTTGGTGTCGTCCACCGCGCCGACGGCAGCCGCACTCTCGGCAAGATCCTCCGGCAGGCCCTTGCCGAAGCCGTTCGTGCCCAGGCAGGCGATCAGTTCGGGATGGTTGCTGTCGCAATGGTAGCATTCGCGATTATTCTCCATCACGAGCTTCCAGTTGGCATCCTCGACCAGGTCGTCCTGCACCGCCACCTTGCAGTGTTCGAGATCGTAGATCGCCACCTGCGCGGCGATGTCCGCCTTCGCGCGGTCGATCGGCGGCGGGTCGTCGCTGAGGCAGACGAACAGCAGGCCGCCGATATTCTCGATCGCCACCGGCAGCAGGCCGTGCTGCGACTTGTCGAAGCCTTCCGGCATGTTGCGCGCCGCGAGCAGGCGCCCGTCGAGCCCGTAGGTCCAGATGTGGTACGGGCACATCAGCCGCGCCGTGCTGCCTTGCTGCTCCTGGCAGATGCGCGCGCCGCGGTGCCGGCAGCTGTTGTGGAAAGCGCGGACCTCGCCATCGCGGCCGCGGACGATGATGATCGAGTTGTTGGCGAGCTCGAACAGGAAGAAGTCGCCCGGCTTCTTCACATGCGCGACCGTGCAGGCGTAGAGCCATACCGACTTCAGCAGCACCTGCGTGTCGAACTCGAAAGCCTCCTGCCCGACATAGAGCATCTGGGGCAGGGTATGGCCCGGCCGCTCCTTGTGCAGCAGGGCGGCGATATTCTCGAAAGCAGACATGGCGCCTAGCTCCTGAGTGCCACATTCTCGGGATCGAACGGGGAATCCGGGATGATGGTCGCGGCGTGCCGCTGGCCGAGGATCATGATTGCGAGTTCGGTGCCGACGCTCGCGAGATCGGGGCGCACCATCGCCAGAGCGAGGCTCTTGCCCGTACGCCAGCCATAGCCGCCCGAGGTGGCACGGCCGACCATCTCGTCGCCCAGCAGGATCGGCTCGGCGCCCCGCGCGTCGGCTTCGGTAACGCCGTGCACTTCCAGCGTGACCATCACGTTCGCCTCGCCGGCGTCGCGCCGGGCGAGCAGCGCCTCCTTGCCGAAGAAGCCGGGCTTGTTGAGGCTGACGAACCGCGCGAGCCCGCTCTCGAAGGCGGAATATTCGACGGAGAGTTCGCGCGGGATGAGCTTGTAGCCCTTTTCGAGCCGCATCGAATCCATCGCCCGGATGCCGAACGGCTTCAGGTCGTCGCCGCCCGCCTCGAACAATTTGTCGAAGATGTAGTTCTGCATCTCGATCGGGTGATGGATCTCCCACCCCAGCTCGCCGACGAAGTTGACGCGCAGCGCATCCACCTGCGCCGCGCCGATGCTGATCCGCTTGCCGGTGAGCCAGGGGAAGGCGGCGGTGGACAGATCGGTGTCCGTCAGCTGGCCGAGGATCTCGCGCGACTGCGGCCCGGCCAGCACCAGCACGCCCATCGCCGTGGTCAGCCGCTCGAAGCTGACCGACCCGTCCTTCGGCATCAGCTTGCGCAGATAATCATGATCGTGCTTCTCATACGCGCCCGCCGAGACGAGATAGAAACGCTGCGGGCCGGTCTTGTAGACGGTGAACTCCGCCCGCACGCCGCCGCGCGCGGTGAGCAGATAGGAGAGCGTCACGCGGCCGACCGTCTTGGGCACGGCGTTGGTCAGCAGCCCGTCAAGCCATGCCGCGGCGCCCGGCCCCGAAATCTCGCACTTGGCGAAGGCGCTCATGTCGAGCAGCCCGGCCTTGGCGGTGACGTGGCGGCATTCGGCGCCGACATGCTCGAAATAGTTGGAGCGGCGGAACGACCATTTCTCCAGCACCGGCGCGTCGCCGTCCGGCAGCGGATAATTGTGCTGGAGCAGCACCTCGCCGCTGCCCATGTCCTCCTCGGTCAGCGCATAGCCTTCCGGCGCGAACCAGTTCGGTCGCTCCCAGCCGAACACGGTGCCGAACACCGCCCCCCGCGCCTTCATCCGATCGTAGCAGGGCGCGCGACGCAGGGCGCGCCCGGCCTCGCGCTCCTCGTCCGGATAATGCACGGTGAAGACCTTGGCGTAGGCCTCCTCGTTCTTCGCCTTCAGGTAGCCGAAGCCGGCGTAATCGCCGAAGCGGCGGGGATCGACCCCGGTCATGTCGATGGTCGGCTCGCCATCGACGATCCAGTGGGCGAGCTGCCAGCCCGCGCCGCCGGCCGCGGTGATGCCGAAGCTGTGGCCTTCGTTGAGCCAGAAGTTCCGGAGGCCCGCCGCCGGGCCGACGATCGGGCTGCCATCGGGCGTATAGGCGATGGCGCCGTTGTAGACGCGCTTAATGCCCGCCTCCCCGAATGCCGGCACGCGCGCGATAGCCGCCATCATATAGGGCTCGAGCCGCTCCAGATCCTCCGGGAACAGCTCATATTCGGAGTTGGCGGATGGTCCGTTCGGGTAGCAGATCGGCGCGCCCATCTCGTAGGGGCCGAGCAGCAGGCCGCCGGCCTCCTCGCGCATATAGTAGCTGGCGTCGGATTCGCGCAGCACGCCCATCTCCGGCAGGCCCTGGCGCTTGCGCTCCATGATCGCGGGGTGCTGCTCGGTGACGATATACTGGTGCTCGACCGGGATCACCGGCACGTCGAGACCGACCATGGCGCCGGTCTGACGGGCGAAGCTGCCGGTCGCGGAGACGACATGCTCGCACAGCACGTCACCCTGGTCGGTGGAGACCAGCCACTCGCCGCTCGGCTGCTGGGTGATCGCGGTGACGGTGGTGTTGCGGTGGATCGCAGCGCCCAGCTGGCGCGCGCCGCGCGCCAGCGCCTGGGTCAGGTCGGCGGGCTGGATATAGCCGTCCGCCGGGTGGCGGATCGCCGCGAGCACGCCGCCGGTATCGCACAGCGGCCAGAACGCCTTCAGTTCGTCCGGAGTGAGCAGATCCACGTCCACGCCGATCGTGCGGGCGATGCCCATATAGTAGAGATACTCGTCCAGCCGATCCTGCGTGCAGGCAAGCCGGATGTTCGAGACGTTCGAGAAGCCGACCGTCAGGCCGGTCTCCGCCTCCAGCGCAGGATAGAGGCCGACCGAATATTGGTGCATCTTGCCGACGGAATAGCTGAGATTGAACAGCGGCAGCAGCCCCGCGGCATGCCAGGTGGAGCCGGACGTCAGCTCCTTGCGCTCGATGAGCATGACGTCGCTCCAGCCCATCTTCGCCAGATGGTAGAGCGTGCCGACACCGACGACCCCGCCTCCGATGACCACCACGCGCGCGCTCGTCTTCAAGGATCGATCCACCGTTCGCTGGGAATGGCGCTGGCCGCCACGCCGTTTTGTTAATCCGAATGCCGGGATTGGCGAGATTAAACTTGCTTATCCGGCAGGCGCCGGAATTGCGGCGATCACCGGAGCATGGCCCCAGGCGGTGAGCGCGGCGACCAGATCGGCGCCCGTGATGCCGAGTGTCGCGGTGTTGCGCAGCGGATGCACGTTGGCGCGCGCCGCGCCGGCGACGGCCGGATCGAGCACCACGGTGACGGCGCCGTCGGCATCGTTGATCGCCGCCAGCGGCGTCACGGCACCCGGCGACACGCCGAGCAGGCGCTCCATATCCTCGGCCTTGCCGAACGAGACCTTCGCCGCACCGATCGCGGCCGGCAGCGCCTTCAGGTCGACGCGGGCATGCGCCTCCACCGTCACCAGCCAGAAACGGCCATTCTTGTCCTTGAGGAAAAGGTTCTTGGTGTGGAGGCCCGGAATGGCGCGGTGCAGTTCCTCGCTCTCCTCCACCGTGAACACCGCGTCATGAGCGACGTTGCCGTAAGCGATGCCGAGCGCGTCCAGCGCCGCCAGCAGGCCCGGTTCGTCATGCATCGCCTGCTCCTCCGGCCGTCAGCGGAACACGACGGTGCGGTTGCCGCTCAGCAGCACGCGATGCTCCAGATGCGCCTTCACCGCGCGGGCGAGCACGCGGCTCTCGGTATCCTGCCCCTGCGCGATCAGGTCGTCCACGCTGTCGGCATGATCGACGATGGACACGTCCTGCGCGATGATCGGGCCTTCGTCGAGATCGGGCGTCACGTAATGGGCCGTCGCGCCGACCATCTTCACGCCGCGATCGTAGGCGCGGTGATAGGGGTTCGCGCCCTTGAAGCCCGGCAGGAAGCTGTGGTGGATGTTGATGACGCGCCCGTCCAGCCGGCGGCACAGCGCATCCGTCAGCACCTGCATGTAGCGGGCGAGGATGATGAGATCGACCTGCTGCTCCTCCACCAGCTGGAGCAGTGCCCGCTCCTGCTCATCCTTGTTCTCGGCCGTGATCGGCAGGTGGTGGAACGGGATGCCCTCATGCTCCACGCGTCGCTGCCATGTGAGATGGTTCGAGACGACGCTGGTCACGGTCATAGGCAGACGGCCGGTCTGGGTGCGGTAGAGCAGATCGTTGAGGCAGTGGCCGCCCTTGGACACCATGATGATCGCCCGCGCCTTGACCGAGACGTCGTGCAGCGCCCAGTCCAGCCGCCACGCGGTCGCGACCGGCGCGAAGGCGTCCGCGAACATCTCGCGCGTCATCCGGTCAGGCGCGACGAACCGAACCCGCATGAAGAAGCGGCCGGTGCTGGCATCGCCATATTGCGCGTTCTCGACGATGTTGCAGTCCTGCGAGACGAGCGAGTTCGCCACGGCGGCGACGATGCCCTTGCGATCCTCGCAGGCGAACAGGAGTATGTGGTGGCGGCCATCGAATGTCATGCTGCGGGAGTAGCGCGAGACGTGGCGCGGCGCGACGACCGGATGCAGGATTAGTATCTCTAATCGCCACGGCGCGGTCCCCTTGTGCCTGCCGCGGGGATGCGGCAATCACCGGAGGCCGCAGCGCGGCAGGTTCGAGGGGCTTTCCGGAAGGTCATGAGGCTGCCAACGGGGTTCGATCTCGGCTCGCTCGAAGTCTTCATGCTCACGGCGGAACTCGGCGGCATGACGCAGAGTGGCCAGCATCTCGGAATGACCCAGTCGGCCGTGTCGCAGACCATCTTCAAGCTGGAGGCGGCGCTGGGCGTGAAGCTGTTCGACCGCACGATGCGGCCGCTCGCGCTCACGCCGAGCGGCAAGCTGCTGCTGCAGGATGGCGCCCGCCTGCTGTCGGCCGCCAGAAGCCTTGCCCTCGAGGTGCGCGAGGGCAGCCAGCGGCCGGCGGAATGCGTGACGATCGCGCTGGCCGAGAGCCTGGCCAACCATCTCACCGCCCCTCTGCTGCTCGGCGTCGGCGGACGCGCGCTGCGGTGGCAGCTGCGCTCCGGCATCTCGCTGCTCCAGCATCACGAGTTCCTGACGCGCAAGATCGACATGCTCATCACCGGCAGCAGCCAGCTCGAGAATTCGGCGGACGTGGAGCATTTCCCGATCCTGACCGAGGAGTTCATCCTTATCGCGCCGGCCGACCACGCCGGCCCGCTGGACGATCTGCAGGCGCTGGCGACCGTTCCCTTCGTCCGCTTCTCCCTGCTGTCGGCGATGGGGCAGCGGATCGAGCGGCAGCTGGCGCGCATGCGGCTGGCCCTGCCGAACGGGGTGGAGGTGGACTCCACCGAACAGCAGCTCTCGATCGTGGCGGCCGGCCTGGGCTGGAGCATCACGACGCCGCTATGCGTGGCGAGCCACCTCGATCTGCTCCCCAGGATCCGGGTGGCGCCGATCAGCCGCGCGCAGTTCCGGCGGACGGTTCACCTGGTCGCGCGCCGCGGCGAGTTCGGCACGCTGCCGCAGGACATCGCCACCTTGGCGCGGGACAGCCTGCGCGGCAGCCGGCTGGTGGCGCTGGTGCGGGAACTGCCCTGGCTGGAAGGCAGGCTGGTGTGGCCCGGCCCTTCGGCCGAGCCGCAGCCGCCAGCGCCCACGCAGGATCAGTTTCAGTGAGCGAGTCCGCGGCGCTCTCGCATGCCTTCGATACGATTTTCTTATAGTTTCCATGATAGTCTTGCGCCCTGCGGCGCAACATGGACCTGTTCAAAGTCGTCGGGTAGCGTGGGTGGGTTAATCAAAGCTGCACAAAGCGGCGAGTCGGCGGGGGCCGGCAGCTAAATAGGTTGCGTTCTTTTGCCTTAGGGGGAAAAAGATGAAATCGCGCTATCTCGTATCCTGCGCTATCGCCGCCGTGATGAGCAGTGCCGCACATGCGGCACAAGTGGAGCCCGCTGCCGGCACCGTCGCGCAGGAGGATGCGCAGGCGAGCCCGGGCGACATCATCGTGACCGCCACCCGGCGCAACGAGAGCATCCAGAAGGTTCCGCTGACGATCCAGGCCTTCACCGGCGCGACGCTGACACAGCTCAACGTCAAGAACTTCAACGATCTCATCAAATATACGCCGAACGTGACTTTCGGAAATAATGGGCCGGGTGCCGGCGCGATCTTCCTGCGCGGCCTCTCGACCGGTTTCTCGGGCACGCAATCGTCGGCGTCGATCGCGTCCTTCCCGAACGTCGCGCTTTACCTGGACGATCAGTCCATGCAGTTCCCCGGGCGCAATGCCGACATCTATGTCGCCGATCTCGAACGCGTCGAGGTGCTTGAGGGGCCGCAGGGCACGTTGTTCGGCGGCGGCGCACAGGCCGGCGCGGTGCGCTACATCACCAACAAGCCGAAACTCGACGCCTTCAGCGGCCATTTCGAGGGTAGCGCCGGCGGCACGCGCCATGGCGCGGCAAATGGTTCGTTCAACGCGACGATCAACGTGCCCATCGTCGAGAACAAGCTGGCGGTTCGCGCCGTGATCTACGACGATCACCGTGGCGGCTACATCGACAACGTCTTCGGGACGTTCACCCGTGGGCAGTTCGACCAGTATGCCAACTATCTTCCCAACCCGACATCAGCCAACCAGGCGAATGCGGGGCAGTATAACAACACCACGACGGCGGAAAAGAACTACAATCCCGCAGACTATGTCGGTGGCCGCGTATCGGCGAAGTGGCAGATCACCGACGACTGGGATGTCCTCGTCTCGCAATTGTACCAGAAGCTCGATACGGAAAACAGTTTCGCCCAGGAACCAAGCAGCCCCGATTTCACGCCCCTGAAGAAGCTCCAGACCGTCACCTTCGTGCCGGGCTACAGCAAGGACGAAATCTGGAACACGGCCCTGACCGTGAACGGCAAGATCGGTGATCTGCGTGCGGTCTATACCGGCGCCTACATGGTGCGTCATCTCGACGCACGGCAGGACTACACCAACTACTCGCGTGCCTTCGGTGAATATTATCAGTGCGTGGGTAGCGGCACCGGCATCGGCACGGGCGCCCCATTCTGCTACGATCCGTACAGCTACTGGACCGACAAGACCCGGAATACCCACCTGACGCAGGAAGTGCGTCTCTCGACGCCGGCGGAGAAGCGTATCCGCGTGATCGCGGGCGGTTTCTACGAGCGGTTCAAGATCTATGACAATATGGACTTCAACTATAAGTCCACGCCCGTCTGCACGGCGGAACTGATCGCCAATGGCGGGCGCTGCCTCGGTCTCGTCCAGACCGGGCCGGGCACCACCGCCAACGATCCCGGGCCGCGCGGCCCGAAGGTCGGCTTCGGCCAGGATCTGCAGCGCGGCTACGACCAGTATGCCGGCTTCGGCTCGGTCGATTTCGACCTCTTCCCGAACCTGACGTTCACCGCCGGCACGCGCTACTATCATTACAAGACCTTCCAGACCGGCTCGCAGTTCCAGACGACGGCCGCCTCCTGCGAGGCGGTGCTGGTCTGCAACTTCACCAATCCGGTTACGGGCGGATCCTATCCGGGCAACGTCAACATCGATGCCCAGAACTACAAGAAGACGTATAGCGGCTTCAAAAGCCGCTTCTCGGTGAACTACAAGCCGACCGAGTCCATGATCCTGTTCGCGACGTTCAGCCAGGGCTTCCGTCCGGGCGGCTTCAACCGGTCTTCCGCCCTCATCCTGCCGGGCGCAAACGGCGTCGCCCAGTTCTTACGCCCGACCAGCTATCGTCCGGACAACCTCACCAACTATGAGGCCGGCATCAAGACGGATCTGTTCGACCGCAAGGTCACGCTCAATGTTTCCGGCTATTACATGCAGTGGAAGGATGTGCAGATCCAGTTCTTCAATCCGAACGGTGGCTTCGGCAACACGGCCTATGTCACGAACGGAGCGGACTTCGACATCAAGGGCTTCGAGGCGCAGCTTTCGGCGCGGCCGTTTCCGGGCATCAGCATCAACGCGGGCTTCACCTACAACGACAGCAAGCAGGTCTCCTCGCCCTGCCTGATCTCGAACAATCCCGGTTCCTCGACGCTCGGCCAGTGCATCACCCAGCGTTTCCGCGCCGGCGTCGCCACTCCGGTCCAGAGCCCGTTCGGCGACAAGGGATCGGAGCTGCCCTTCTCGCCAAAGGTTCAGGCCAACCTTCGGGGGCGGTATGACTGGGAGGCACGATCGAACCTCGGCTTCTGGGTAGCCGGCGGCGTGACGTACACCGGCAAGACGTTCAGCCAACCCTCGACCTACCCGTCGGGCGATATCCCGAACGCGCAGAATTATATCGTCACCGGCGACATCACGAAGCCGACCACGACGCTGCTGCGCTACAGGATGAAGGGCTACGCGCTGCTCGACGCCCAGATCGGCATAAAGGGCGAGAACTGGACCGCCTCGATCTTCGGCGACAACCTCACGGACAGCAATGTCAGCACTTTCACCTCGTCCGCGCAGTTCATCAAGTCCGAGGTAGTGGTGCGGCCGACGACCTACGGCCTGAGGCTCAGCTACGATTTCTGATCGTATCCGGCTGCCGATAACGCTGGATATCAGCGGGCGACTCTCCCACGGTGTCGCCCGCTCTATCCCCTGCCGTTGATCGGATCATGAACACGCAAGCCCCGCCCGTGCCGCTCGAACAGAGGATCGCGCGGCTGCGCCAGTGGGCGGCCGACGATCGCCATGCCGATGTTCTGGTACAGCTCGGCCCGCTGCTCGCCGAATATCCCCGAAATCGCGACCTGCTGCTGCTCGCCGCGATCTCCCAGCGTCATCTGGGTCGCATCGATCAGGCACTGGCGACCCTGGCGACGCTCGGCGAACTCCAGCCGAACCTCAGCCTGATGCATCAGGAGCGCGGCCTGTGCCACGTCGTCCGCAAGGATGCGCCGGCCGCTATCGATGCCCTGCTGCGCGCGGTCAACATCAACCCGGCGCTGCCGATGAGCTGGCGGATGCTGGAGGGCGTGTACCGCCTGACCGGCGATGCGGAGAATGCGGCCCGCGCGGCCGGGCATCGCAGCGTGCTCGCATCGCTTCCGCCCGAGGTGGTGACGGCGACGTCCCTGTTCTCCGACGGCGATCTCGCGCCGGCGGAGCAGATCGTCCGCGCCTTCCTGCTCCGGCACGGCGACCATCCGGAAGCGATGCGGCTGCTCGCCAAGATCGGCATGGCGCGCGACGTGCTGGACGATGCCGAGCTGTTGCTGGCGAGCGTGCTGACGCTCGTGCCCGATCATGTCGCGGCGCGCTACGAATATGCCCGCTGCCTCGTGCTGCGGCACAAATATGCGCCGGCGCGCGACGAAGCGGAACGGCTGCTCGCCATCGATCCGCGCAACGTGGACTATCGCACGCTGGCCGCCACCGCCGCGATCGGCCTGGCCGACTATGATCGGGCGATCGGCCTCTACGACGACGTGCTCGCCGACCGGCCGGGATCGGCGGAGGTGCATCTGTGGATGGGGCATGCCCTGAAGACGATCGGCCAGGTGCCCCGGGCGATCGACTCCTATCGGGCGGCGGCGGATGCGGCGCCCGGCTTCGGCGACGCCTATTGGAGCCTCGCGAACCTCAAGCGCTACCGCTTCGAGGAGGACGAGATCGGCCGGATGCGCGCGGAGGAATCGTCCGACCGGGTGACGACGATCGACCGCATCCACCTGTGCTTCGCCTTGGGCAAGGCGCTGGAGGATCGCGGCGAATATGATCAGTCCTGGATCTACTACGAACGCGGCAATGCGCTGCAACGGGCGGAAAGCCGCTACCGGCCGGAGGTAATCGAGACCAATACCCGCCTACAGCGCGCGGTCTGCACCCCGGCCTTCTTCGCCGCGCGGGCAGGCTGGGGCGTGGCCGATCGCGATCCGATCTTCATCGTCGGCCTGCCCCGCTCGGGCTCCACCCTGATCGAGCAGATATTGGCGTCTCACTCGCAGGTCGAGGGCACGCACGAACTGGCCGACATCCAGCGCATCGTCCACGAACTGCAGGGTCGCGAGCTTGATTTCGCGAACCCGCGCTATCCGGGCGTGCTGGCCGATCTCGCGCGCGGCGATTGTGCCGCGCTCGGCCGCCGGTACGTCGACGATACGCGCGTCTTCCGATCGGGGCCGCCGTTCTTCATCGACAAGATGCCGAACAACTTCCGGCACATCGGGCTGATCAAGCTGATCCTGCCGAACGCGAAGATCATCGATGCGCGCCGCGAGCCGATGTCCTGCTGCTTCAGCAACCTGAAGCAGTTGTTCGCGAGCGGGCAGGAGTTCAGCTACAGCATCGAGGATATCGCCCGCTACTACCGCACCTATCTCGATCTGATGGAGCATTGGGACGCCACCTTGCCCGGCCATGTGCTGCGCGTGCAGCATGAGGATGTCGTCGACGATCTCGCGGGCAGCGTGCGCCGCATTCTCGATTTCTGCGGACTGGCTTTCGAGCCCGCATGCGTGGAGTTCCACCGCAACCAGCGCAGCGTGCGCACGCCGAGTTCCGAGCAGGTCCGCCAGCCGATCTTCCGCGACGGGCTGGATCAGTGGCGCCATTTCGAACGCTGGCTCGGCCCGCTGCGCGACGCGCTCGGCGACGCGATCGAGCGCTATCGTGCCTGACTCGGCGCGGGATGTGATCTCCCGTCGGCGGCTGACAGGAAGTGCCCGATATCCCGATCATCTGTTTCCTTCGATCGATCAGTGCGGCCAGAGTGATGCCCCCACATCTTGCATAGCCGCGCCCAAGCCGACGCATCGCGGCACGACTGGATCGACGACGAGATCGGCGAACATCGGGCAGGCGTCCAGCCCGCGGTCTTGCGGGGCGCCGGATCGAGTATGGCGACCAGCCACGACCAGCCTCCGCGCGTCTCGACGTCGGCGAGCCACGCATCCGCACCCGCTACGATCGCTGCGCGCACCTCACCTCCTTGGCGACCTCCATCGCCGCCACCATCACGCTCCGGTTGCCGCAATGAGTCATGAGCAAAGGCACTCAGGCCGATTCGAAATGCTCCACCTCGGGCGGTACGGCAAGTAACGACAATATGTGATCGATGCAGATCATGAAATGTGGCGCGGCGCGATGCGCCTGATATGCGTCGTCGTCCCGATAGCGTTCGACCACGCGGAAGGACGTGGGGTCACGCCGGCTTCTCAGCAGGTAATAGTCGATCGCGCCCGGCTCGTTCGCGACGACCGCCGCCGCGAGCGCGTTGAACGCGGTGACGAACGCGTCCACGCATTCCGGTCTCGGCCGCACGACGACATGGCTGGACATCATGGCGTCCTCATACCTCCATTTTACCGCCGTCGGCGGCGTAGGCGGAGGCGGTGACGAAGCTTGCGTCGTCGGATGCGAGGAACGCGATCACCCCCGCGATCTCGGCCGGCTGCGCCATACGACCGACCGGATGGCTTCGCGCCGCGGCCTCCTCCATCACGGCGCGGCCACCCAGCCGATCCTCCAGCTCGATCGCCATCGCGGTGTCGGTAAGGCCGGGCAGCACCGCGTTGCAGCGGATGCCGTAGCCCTCGCGCCCGCACTGGATCGCGGTGCAGCGGGTGATGTGCAGGACCGCCGCCTTGCTGGCCGAATAGGCGATCTGGCCCGGCACCGCGCGCAAGGACGCGGAGGACGCGACGTTGACGATCGCGCCGCCGCCGCCGCGCCGCATCCGCGCGACCGCGAAGCGATCGGCCAGGAAGGTGCCCAGCGCGTTCACGTCCATCACGCGACGCCACGTCGCCACGCTCGTATCCTCGATCGTGCCGAAGCCGGGTACGCCCGCGCAGTGCGCCAAGACGTCGAGCCTGCCGCATGTGTCGACCGTCGCATCCAGCGCGGCCCAGGATGTTTCGTCCGCCACGTCGAGATCCGCGAACAGCGCGCCGGCGCCGATCTCGGCCGCCAGCGCCTCGCCCGCGGCACGCTGGAGATCGGCTACGATCACGCGCGCGCCTTCGGCCGCGAAGCGCCGCGCCGCGGCGGCCCCGATGCCGGACGCGGCGCCGGTGACGAGCACGACCTTGCCGGTAAACCGCTCCACGTCCGCCCTCCTCGGCCTTGTCGCTTCTGACAGAATCAGGATTGCATACATAGTTCGCGCATCATAGTCCAAGCTGCGGACACGGGAGGGCGGAATGGCAGCGGAATGCTTCGAGGTCGCCGCCGAGTGGATCACGGTCAGCTTCACGGAAGCTTCGCCGATGCGCGAGGTCTACGGCTTTGCCGGCGGCCAGGGCCGGATCCATCTGGAGGGCGTGCGCTTCCTGCCGGTTGGTCGGCCGTCGCGCACGCTCGTCATCTACATGCATCCGGCTTCCACGCTGCAGCTGCTGCCGGTGCCGCGCGCGATGGCGGCGGCGGGGCTGCATGTCTTGTGCGCGGGCAGCCGCTACGCGCGCAACGACACGCCGCTGATCCTCGAAAACGTGTTGCGCGACTATGCCGCCTATGTCGCGCACGCGCGGGAGATATGGGGATATGATCGCATCGTGGCGGCGGGCTGGTCGGGCGGCGGTTCGCTGACCGCCTTCTACCAGGCGCAGGCCGAGCGACCTACGATCACCGTGACGCCGGCCGGCGATCCGGTCGACCTGTCGCACCTGATCGCCGCCGACGCGATGATATTCCACGCCGCGCATCTGTCCCGCTGCCAGGTGCTGGCCGACTTCATCGATCCGTCGGTGCTCGACGAGGAGGATCCGAGCCGCCGCGACGTGGAGCTTGATCTCTACGATCCGCGCAACCCGCACCGGCCGCCTTACTCGGCCGAGTATCTCGCCCGCTTCCGCGCCGCGCAGCTCGCGCGCGTGCGGCGGCGGACGGCGCACGTGAAGGAACTGCTCGCCGAGCTGAGCGCCGGCGGCTCGCGCGAGCGGGAGCGTGGTCTGCTGCTCCACCGCACGCTCGCCGAGCCGCGCTTCCTAGATGGCCACATCGATCCCAATGACCGGCGGGTCGGCTGGAGCTTCCTGGGCGATCCGGAGATGGCGAACTCCAGCCCGGCGGGTATCGCGCGCTTCTCGACGCTGCGCGCCTGGCTGTCGCAATGGTCGATCGACGACAGCCGGGCCAAGGCGCTCGACAACGCGCCCGCGATCACCGTGCCGCTGCTGGTGATCGAGAATTCGGCCGACGACGCCGTGCCGCAGCCGCATTCGCGCCTGTTCCACGATGCGGCGGGCAGCGCCGACAAGCAGTTCGCCGTGATCGAGGGCGCGAACCATTATTATGCCGCGCAGCCCGAGGAACTGGACCGGGTAGTGAGGCTGACGATCGACTGGCTGGGCGCGCGCGGGCTGATCGACTGACGATCAGGCGATCGCGACCGGCGGCGGCGGCGGCCGGCCGAGGATCAGGTCGGCGGCCTTTTCGGCGATCATGATCACGGGCGCGTTGGTGTTGCCGCCGACGATCGTCGGCATGATCGAGGCGTCCGCCACGCGCAGTCCAGTCATTCCATGGAGCCGCAATGCCGGATCGACGACCGCCATCGGCCCGGTCCCCATCGCGCAGGTGCCGACGGGATGGTATGCGGTGCCGCTGGTCCGCCGGATATGGTCCGCGATCGCCTCGGCGCCGATACGCCCGGCGCCGGGCAGCACCTCCTCGCTCGCATAGCGGGCGAACGGCGGTGTGGCGAGCAGCCGGCGCGCGAGCGTGACGCCTTCCATCATCAGCATCAGATCGCGCGGATCGTCGAACGCGGCGAAATCGATCGCCGGCTCCGTCGCGGCGTCGGCGTCTAGGATGTGGACGGAGCCCCGGCTCCACGGATGGAGCTGGATGGCGGTGATCCCGTAGCCATGGCCCCAATCGCCCGCGCCGAAACGGGTGCCCCGGCGGCCGGAGACGAAACTCAGCTGGAGCGTGGCGCGCGGATCGTCGGGATCGGTCCGCAAGAAGGCGGCGGCCTCGCTCGCGTTGCTCGACAGCAGGCCGCGCCGGGCGGCGACGTAGCGCAGCCCCTCCCAGGCGAGCCGGGGCACGGCGCGCCAGGACAGGCCGTAGGGCACCAGGCTGCGCGTCCGATGCGTGACCGATGCCGTGCCATGGTCCTGGAGGTTCGCGCCGACGCCCGGCAGCGCGTGGACCGGCGCGACGCCCGCGGCCCACAGGATCGCCGGATCGCCGATGCCGGACCGCTCCAGGATCGCCGCAGATCCCAGCGCGCCGGCCGTCACCACCACCTCGCGCCGCGCGGCAAGCGTCCGCGAGGCGCCACCGTGCATCACCCGGGCGCCGATCGCGCGCCGGTCCGCCACGAGCACCCGATCGACGAGCGCATCGGTCAGCATCGTCAGGTTGGGCCGATGCCTCACGGGATCGAGGAACGCCGTCACGGCCGACTCGCGTCGGCCGCGCCGCTGCGTCACCTGGCGAAAGCCGGCGCCGATCGGATGCGGCACGTTGAAGTCCGTCGAGCGCGGGATCTGGAGCAGTTCCGCCGCGGCCAGAAAATCGCGCGCGACCTGATTGTGCGTGCGCATGTCGGTGACGTGCAGCGCGCCGCCGGTGCCGTGCCACGGCGAGGCCCGCCACACCTCATTATCCTCCGACCGCAGGAAATACGGCAGCACCTCCGCATAGGACCAGCCCGCCGCGCCGCCCGCCGCCCAGCCGTCATAGTCGAGCGCGTCGCCGCGCATGTAGACCATGCCGTTGATCGAGCTCCCCCCGCCCAGCACGCGACCGCGTGGCACGTACAGGGGGCGTCCGCCGGCATTCGCCTGCGGCACCGTGGCCGATCGCCAATTGTAGCGCGGATGATCGATCAGCCGCATGATGCCGATCGGCGTTCGGATCAGCGCGCTGCGATCGGACGGCCCCGCCTCGACCAGGCACACGCGGACGGCCGGATCGGCGGAAAGCCGGTTGGCGAGCACGCAGCCGGCGGAGCCGCCGCCCAGGATCAAATAGTCGTAGCCCTCGGCCGCCGCCGTGTCCGTCACCTCGCGCCGGCCCGCGCCGGCTCGCGCGCCGGCGCCTGCCCGGCCAGTCGGAAGCCGCGCCAGCCGTCCGCCTTCACCTCGTCGCAGATCCGCCGGTAGGCCGCCGGCCCGCCGACATAGACCATGAACACCTGCGGCTTGCCGGGAATGTTGCAGCCCTTGTACCAGGAGGCGGCGCGCGGCCACAGCGTGGTGTTGGCGACATCGTCGACATGCGCGACCCAGCGATCCTCGGCATCGCGCTCCGGCTCGATCGTGATGTGGCCCGCCGCGCGCATCATGGTCAGCGCATCGCCGATCAGGTCGGCATGCTGCTCCAGGCTGTCGACCACGTTGCTGATGACCGAGGGACTGCCCGGGCCGGTCATCAGGAACAGGTTGGGAAAGCCCGCCGCCATCAGCCCGAGATAGGCGCGCGGCCCCTCCGCCCACTTGTCGCGCAGCCGCTGGCCGTTCCGCCCGCGAATGTCGATGCGGGAGAGCGCACCCGTCATCGCATCATATCCGGTCGCGAAGACGATCGTGTCGACCGCGAAGGCACGGCCGCTCGCCAGCATGATCCCGCTCGGCGTGATCCGCTCGATCGGATCGGCCTTGACGTCCACCAGCGCGACGTTGTCGCGGTTGAAGGTTTCGTAATAGCCGGTGTCGACGCAGATGCGCTTGGCGCCGAGCGGATAGCCCTTCGGTGACAGCAGCTCGGCCGTGGCGGGATCCGCCACCGTCTCCCGGATGCGCGCGCGGACGAAGTCGGCCGCGAACTCGTTGATCTCGGGATCGGTCATCATGTCGCGGAACGCGAACAGCAGCGGCGCGCCGCCATAGCCGTGATTCCAGCGCGCCAGCAGTTCGGCCTCGCGCTCCGCCGCGGTGAAGTCGTGGCCGCTCCCCATCGGCGGTCGGTTGAAGCCTGACGCCGGCTTTCCCGCTTCCTTCGGCAGGATCAGCCCGCGTGCCTCGTCGCGGTAGCCGCGATAGTCGGCCTTGACGCGCGCCTCGTGCGTCCGGTCCATCGATCGGTTGCGCGCCGGCACGCTGAAGTTCGGCGTGCGCTGGAACACCGTGAGCGAGGCCACCTCTGGCGCGATGGCGGTGACGATCTGGATGCCCGAAGAGCCGGTGCCGACCACCGCCACGCGCTTGCCGGCGAAGTCTACCGGCTCCTTCGGCCACTGGCCGGTATGATAGGATTCGCCGGAAAAGGTCTCCATCCCCGGGAAGTCCGGTACGCGCGCCGCCGACAGGCAGCCGGAAGCCGAGATCAGGAAGCGCGCCGCCACCTGCCCGCCATCGTCGGTTTCGACGATCCAGCGGGCCGCGTCCTCGTCCCAGCGCGCGGCGAGTACGCGCGTCGAGAACCGGAACAGCCGCCGCAGGTCGAAGCGGTCGGCAACGGCGTTCAGGTAGCGCAGGATCTCCGGCTGCCCGCCATATCGTTCCGACCACGACCAGTCCTGCTGCAGCGCGTCCGAGAAAGAGTAGGAGTAAGCGAGGCTCTCGCCGTCGCAGCGCGCGCCGGGATAATTGTTCCAATACCACACGCCGCCCAGATCCGCCGCGGCCTCGAACCCCTGCACGGAGAAGCCGAGCTCGCGCAGCCGATGCACCATGTAGAGGCCGCCGAAGCCGGCGCCGATCACCACCGCATCGATCGTCGGCGGCTCAGCCACCGGAGGGCTCCAGATCGTTGACCACCCACTTGGTCTCCTGGAACGGAGCCAGCGCGTCAGGCCCGTTCTCGCGGCCGAGCCCCGACTCCTTGAAGCCGCCCATCGCGAACTCGTAGGCGCGGAACATCGCGGAATTGACGTGGACGGTGCCGGCACGGATGCCGTCGCTCATCCGCAGCGCGCGGGCATGATCGCGCGTCCAGACGTAGGAGGAGAGGCCGTAGCGGGTGTCGTTGGCGATGCTCAGGGCCTCCGCCTCGTCGTCGAAGGGGATAACGCTCAGCACCGGCCCGAAGATCTCCTCGCGCACGATCGCCATGTCGGGCGCGACGCCCGCGAACACGGTCGGCTGGACGAACCAGCCGCGCGTTCCCACGCGCTCGCCGCCAGTGACCAGTTCGGCGCCGCCGGCGCGCCCGCCGGCGATGTAGCCCGCCACGCGCTCCAGTTGCCGCTCGGAGATCAGCGGACCCATCTGCGTGGCGGGATCGAGCCCGTTGCCGATCCGCAGCGCGGCGGCGCGCGCCGCGACGCCGGCGACGACCTGCTCGTAGACGCCGCGCTGCACGAGCAGGCGGGAGCCCGCGACGCAGATCTGCCCGGCATTGGCGCAGATCGACATCGTCGCCATCGGGATCGCGCGATCCAGATCGGCGTCGTCGAAGATGATGAACGGCGATTTGCCGCCCAGTTCCAGCGTCACCCGCTTCACCGTCGCGGCGGCGGCGGCGAGGATGCGCTTGCCCGTGGCGGTCGAGCCGGTGAACGTGATCTTGTCGACCTGCGCATGATCGACCAGCGCGGCGCCGGCCGCGCCGCCCCCCGGCACGACGTTGACGATGCCGGCCGGCACGCCCGCCTCGACGATCAGCTCGGCCAGCATCAGCGCGGAAAGCGGCGCCTCCGCCGCGGGCTTCAGCACGCAGGCGCAACCGGCGGCGAGCGCCGGCGCGGTCTTCCATGTGCCCATCGTGATCGGCCCGTTCCAGGCGCTGATCCCCGCGACGACGCCGACCGGCTCCTTCAGCGAGTAAGCGAGCCCCTGGAACGCGCCGCGCCGCATCGGCGCGGTGTGGCCGTGGGCGCGCGCGCAGAGCCCCGCCGCGAAGCGCCATCCCTCCGCCGAGAAGCCGACCAGCGCGCGCGACACCTCCAGCGTCATGCCCACCTCGCGCGTCTGCAGCTCGGCGAGTATCTCCAGCCGCTGCTCGATCAGTTCGCCGACCCGCCACAGCACGCGCGCGCGCGCATCCGCATCCTTGTCGCGCCAGATCCGCCGATCGAACGCGATGCGCGCGGCGCGCACGGCCTCGTCGATCTCGTTGGGTCCGGCGGCGGCCGCCTGGCCGATGACGTCGCCGGTGGCCGGATCCTCGACATCGATCGCGGCGCCGTCGCGTGCCTGCCGCCATTCGCCCCCGATCAGCAGAGGGCGCGGGGCTGCCAGCCAGTCGGCCAGCGGTGAGGCGATCGGCTTATGGATGGTCACGCCGCGCGCTTACGCCGCCAGCTTCAGATCGTAGAGCGCGACGACATTGTCGTGGACGATGTCCTTAATCACCGCGCGATCAAGCCCCTTCGTATAGTCTTCCAGCAGCGCCATGCTGTGCGGCCACGTCGAATCGGTGTGCGGAAAGTCCGTCGCCCAGAGCAGCCGCTTGTGGTTGAGCAGGTGCGACACCTGGAACGCCGCCTTGTCGTCCTGGAAGGTGAAGTACAGGTTCGCGCGGATATAATCGCTCGGCGCGCGGCTGAGCGGGGTGGATTTCAGCATCTTGGCATAGCGATCATAGCTGTGATCCGCACGGTGCATGAAGTGCGGCAGCCAGCCCGCGTCACCCTCGACGAAGACCACCTTGAGCGCGGGATGGCGTTCGAACACGCCACCGAACACCAGCACGCCCAAAATATCCTGATTCGCGCGGATGACGTTCATGATGTTGTTCAGCTTGCTGCCGCGCACGCCGGCGTGGAACACCTGACCCTTCCTGGTATGCGTGAGGACGTGAAACGAGAGCGGCAGGTCCAGCGCCACCGCCGCCGCCCAAACCTCGTCGTACATCGGATCGTCATAGTCGGCGATCTCCGGCTCGGTCGGCATCATGATCGACTTGAAGCCGCGCCGCTTGGCATCCTCGAAGTCGCGGATCAGCGCGGCGGGCGAGCGGCCGGCCGTCTGCCCGACGCCGAACAGCCGATCGGGAACATCGGCGCAATAGCCCTCCAGCCAGCCATTATAGGCATCGAAGCAGGCCGACATGAACGCGCGATCCTCTAGCAGATAGAGGACCATGCCCACCGTCGGATAGACCACCTCGGCATGGACGCCGTCGCGGTCCATGTCGGCAAGCCTGGCCTTCGCGTCCCAGCCACCGCGATGCATCTTGTCGAACGTGCGCACCATCGGCTTGGCGAGATCGTCGGCCGAAATGCCCGCCGCCGAGCCGACGCGGATCGGTTCCAGGCCATCGACCAGGAAGGTCGCGCCCTTGGCGGGATCGTCGATCAGCCGGGGCGCGCGATCGGCGTAGCGGCGATCGATGCGGTCGAGAAAGCAGCCGGGTGGCTCGGTGACGTGGCTGTCGGCCGAAACCGGCCGCATGTCGGCGAACTGGGCGGCTTGCATCGCGTCTCTCCGTCATCGGGAAGGCGCCTGCCGCACGCCTTTGAATGCAGGCTAGATCGCGCGACGCCATGCGTCCAAGATAATAAGCGACAGCCCGTCATAACTTGAAGGCATGGCATGACGCTCACCCAGATCAGCAACTTCGTCCGCGTCGCCGAGCTGCGGAACATGTCCCATGCGGCCGCCGTCATCCGCGTCGCGCAGCCCGCGCTCTCGCGCCAGATGCGGGCACTGGAGGATGAACTCGGCGTGCACCTGCTCGTGCGGCACGGCTGGGGCGTCACACCGACCCCGGCGGGCGAGGCCTTCCTCGTCGAGGCGCGCAAGGTGCTGCGCGCGGTGGAAGGTGCGCGCGACGCGGCGACGACGCACGCGGCGGACCCCACCGGGCGGGTGGCGCTCGGCATGCCGATGTCGCTCGCCGCGCCGCTGATCCCGCCGCTCACGGCCTCGCTCCGGGCGAAATATCCCGCGTTGCGGCCCCATTTCATCGATGGCGCGGGGCTCGCCCTCCAGGCCCGGCTGCTCGCCGGCGAGCTCGATCTCGCCATCCTCTATGAGGATCGCAACCAGGGTCCGCTCGCGACGGCGCCCCTGCTGAGCGAGTCGCTGGTGCTGGTCGGCGCTGCCGACGCGTCGGTCGATCGCGGGCTTGCCTCCGGTGCGCTCGTGCGCGCGTTGCCGCTGATCCTGCCGGGCCGCCCCAACCGCCACCGGCTGCTGGTGGAGCAGCTCGCCGGCGAAGGGCAGGCGAACGTCGTCGCCGAGGTGGAGTCGCACGGCGCGATCATGGCGATGGTCGAGGCCGGGCAGGGTTACACCGTGACGACCTACTCGGGTGTCGCGGCCGAGGCGGCGGCCCGGCGCGTGGCCGTGTTCGCGCTCGAACGGCCAGGCGCCGCGCGCACGCTGGTGCTGGCGCATCAGCTGGGCCGCCAGCCGAGCGCGGCGATCCGCGCGGTGGAAGAGGAGCTGCTGCGGATCGTGCGCGAACGCGCCGAGACGTTTCAGTGGCGACCGGACTGACGCCATGCCGCGACGGCATAACGCGCGGCAAGACTTGATCTTAGACTATGGCAGCGCCGAGGCGTAGCGATACGGCGCGAACCGGCGTGACGGGAGAGATGCCATGTATGATCTCGTGATCCGCGGCGGCCGGATCATAGACGGCACCGGCCTGCCGGCGTTCCACGCCGATCTGGCGATCAAGGGCGGACGCATCGCCCGCATCGGCCGCGTCGGCGCGAGCACGGGCGCGCGGGAGATCGACGCGCGCGGCAAGATCGTGACGCCCGGCTTCATCGACGGCCACACCCATTATGACGCGCAGCTCAACTGGGATCCGTACCTGACCAATTCGTCGACGCACGGCGTCACCAGCGTTGTCATGGGCAATTGCGGCTTCTCGATCGCGCCGGTCCGCCCCGGCGAGAAAGCGATGGTGACACGCAACCTGGAGCGCGCGGAGGACATCTCGGCCGAGGCGATGGAGCTTGGCGTCGACTGGAGCTGGGAGCATTTCACGGAGTATATGGAGCGCGTCGATGCGCTCCCCAAGGCGCTCAACTGTGCGGTCAACGTCGGCCACTCGGCCCTGCGCACCTGGGCGATGGGCACGCGCGCCTTCACCGAAACGGCGAGCGACGACGAGCTGGCGCTGATGCGCGAGGAACTGCGCGCCGCGATCAGGGCCGGCGCGATCGGCTTCACGACGTCCCGCACGGAGAACCACCAGACCGCCGACGACCGCCCCGTCGCCTCGCGACTCGCGGCGTGGAGCGAGGTGGAGGCGCTGGTCGACGTGCTCGGCGAGGAGAAGAGCGGCATCTTCGAACTCGCGGTGGAGGACGAGATGCGGAGCAACGATGCCGCGGCGCGCACCGAGTCGATTGACCGGCTCGCGGCGCTCACGATCCGCACCGGCGTGCCGCTCACCTTCGGCATGCACCTGGGATCGTTCCACAGCGTGGACACCATCCCCGAGGTGCTCGATCGGGTAAGCGCGATGAACGACGCCGGCGGTCGCGTGTTCGTGCAGAGCCACAGCAAGGGCATCACCGTCCTCCTCTCGTTCGAGACGCGGCTGCCGTTCGACAGGCTGCCGGCGTGGCAGGCGCTGCGCGCGAAGCCGCTTGCCGAGCAGGCCTTCATGCTGCGCGATCCCGCCGTGCGGCGCGACCTGATCGCCGCGATCGACGCGGCAAGCTTCGAGCGGACCGTCGGCGCCGACGCGCGCCCGCCCGAGTGGGACCGGATCTTCGTCTATGATCGCGCGCTGCCGCCGTTCCGGTCGCTCGCGGAACTGGCGGCGGAGCGCAAGCAGCATCCCGTCGAGGTGATGATCGAGATCGCGCTGGAGCACGACCTCAGGATATTCTTCATGCAGTTCTTCCATCCGCCCGCTCCCGCGATCGCCATGCAGGTGATGCGCCATCCGCACGCGATCATGACCTTTTCCGATAGCGGCGCGCATGTCAGCCAGATCAGCGACAGCTCGATCCAGACGCACCTTCTGGCCTACTGGACCCGCTCGGTCGGCGCGTTCGGGCTGGAGGAGGCGGTGCGGATGGTGACGCTGGCGCCGGCACGCGCGTGGGGCTTCACCGATCGCGGCCAGCTGCGCGAAGGGGCCGCCGCCGACATCAACGTGATCGATCTCGAGAGACTCCTGCCGCAGATCCCGGCCCTCGCGCACGATCTGCCCGGCGGGGGACCAAGGCTGGTGCAAGCCTGCGCCGGCATGGTCGCGACCGTGGTCAACGGCGAGGTGATCTTGGAGGACGGCGTGCCCACCGGCGCGTTGCCGGGCAAGCTGCTGCGTGCGGCGACCGCGGTGGCGGCCGGCTGACGCCTACGCCTCTGGGAAGCTCAGCTCGACCCGCTGCCAGGACTCGCGGTAATCGCGCTGCAGGCCGGGAGCCTCCGCCGCCGCGCGGGACAGCTGCATCGGCCGGCGCGTCTCGATCATGAAGACGAGCGCATCCTCGATCTTGCGCGGGTCGGCCGGCGCGGCGCGGCCCATCGCATAGGTCTCGGCATCGGGGCCGTGCGCCGCCCAGCTGTTGTGCAGGCTGGCGCCGCCCGCGCTGAACCCGTGCGCCTTGCTGTCGTGCCGCCCGACGACGATCGCGAGGAACTCCGCCACGCAATTGCGGTGGAAGCCGGGCGGGCGGAAGCTGTGCTCGGCCACCAGCCAGCGCGGCGGCAGCACCAGGAAATCGGCGTTCGCGCCGAGCACCGGATCGCCCGGCGACGTCAACGCGCAGAAAACGGAAGGATCGGGGTGATCGACAGTGGCCGTGCCGATCGCGACGAAGCGGCGCATGTCGAAGCTGGCCGGCAGATAGTTGCCGCGCCACGCGACGACATCGAACGGCACATGCGCCAAAGGCGCCTGCCACAGCCTGCCGGCGAACTTCTCTACCAGCGTGCCGGGGGTCTCGCGCACCTCGTAGGCGGCGGCGGGCACATGGAAGTCGGCCGCGTTGGCAAGACCGTTCGATCCGATCAATCCCAAATCCGGCAAGCGGAAGGGAAGCCCGAAATTCTCGCAGACGAAGCCGCGTGCGCTGTCGCCGATCGGATCGACCTGGAACTTGATCCCGCGCGGCACGATCGCAAGCTCGCACGGCCCGATCTCCATCCGGCCAAGCTCGGTCGTGATGCGGATGCGGCCGTGATCGGGTACGAACAGCATCTCGCCATCGGCGTTCATGAAATAGCGATCGTCCATCGCGCGGTTGGCGCGGAACAGGTGGATCGCGGCGCCGGCCTGCTCCTGCGGCGAGCCGTTGCCGCAGATCGTCGTCAGCCCATCGAGGAAGTCGGTCGGCACATCGGGCAGCGGCCACGGATCCCAGCGCATCTGGTTGGGATCCGGGCCGAGCGGTAGCGGCGGGGTGAGCAAGGTCGGATGCTCGATCGGCGCGAAGCGGCCGTGGATAACCGATGGGCGCGCGCGGAAGAGGTATGTGCGGCGGTTATGCGCGCGCGGCGCGGAGAAGGTGGTGCCGGACACGAGTTCGCTGACGAGGCCGAACGGCGGGCGTTGCGGGCTGTTCTGGCCGATCGGCAACGCGCCGGCCAGCGCCTCGCTTTCGAGTTCGTTGCCGAAGCCAGTCTGATAGCCACGGCCGCCGCCGCTGCGGGCGATCGTCGTCATGTGAAGGCCCTCCCAGGCCGCGCATCGCATACAATCCGCTGACGATCAATCAGCCGGCACCGCGTCGAGGCTCGATGGCGCCGAGCGGAAGGCCCGCCGCGAACGATACGGGCAGCAGGATCTGGCTGGTCATGTCCTCGATCAGCGGCAGCGCCACCGGCAGGAAACGCTGCTGATAGTCCGGCTCGGCACGCAAAGCAGCGAAGCGCGTGGCGCGTTCCGCGTGGTCGGCGAACGCCCAGAGGTGATGGACCCGGTTCAGCAGGCCGGTATCCGCGCTCCAGAAGCCGATCAGGTCCATGTGCCGCCGGATCAGCGGCAGCGCGATCGACTCGAAGGCGGCGAGATAGGTGGAGAGCGCACCGGGCTTCAGCCGATAGGTCCGATATTCGTGGATCATCCCGCCCCCTGCGCATCGTTGCGCTCGATGCATACATTCCATATCGTGGCAGGGGAAAGGGCCAAAGCGTGGGCGCACCGTCTCCCTTCGTCCTGGTGCATGGCGGGCTGCATGGCGGCTGGTGCTGGCGCGATGTGCGGCCGCTGCTCGCAATCGCGGGCCATGCGGTGTTCACCCCCACGCTGACCGGGCTTGGCGAGCGCGCGCACCTGCGCGGCGACACGATCGGGCTGGCGACGCATATCGAGGATGTGATCGCCTGCATCGAGTGCGAGGAACTGGCGGGCGTTGTCCTTGTCGGCCACAGCTATGGCGGCATGGCGGTGACGGGCGCGGCCGATCGCCTCGCCCATCGCGTCGCGCGGCTGGTCTATCTCGACGCGCTCGTCCCCGATGACGGGCAGAGCGTCGCGGATCTCGATCCGGCACTCGGTGCGCTGGCCGCCGCCGTGCCGGCCGACGTGCCCGTTCCCGAAGGCTATGATTTCGGCGTGACCGACCCGGCCGATATCGCGTGGCTGCGCCGGCGGCTCACCGCGCAGCCGCGGCGGACCGTGACCGAGAAGGTGTCGCTATCTGGCGCGGTGGCAACGATCGAGCGCTGGTACGTCGAGTGCCGCGATCTGCCCGGCGACCCGCCACTGGCCACGATCCGCGCGATCGCCGCGCGTCTTCGCGCCGATGCGGCCTGGCGGCATGTGGCGTTCGATGCCGCGCATGACTGCATGATCTCGCATCCGGCAGAGACGGCGGCGCTGCTGGTGGCGATTGCACGCGGGGAGAGCGGACGATGAACCTGGAGCCGAAGGCGCGCGCCTTCCTCGACGCGCTGCGGGCAGCCGCGCTGCCGCCGATGAACGAGGGAACGCCGGAGGCGGCCCGCGCGGCGATGCGGCTGGTGCGCCGCGCGATAGCGGCGCCGCCGCTCGCCCGCGTCGAGGATCATGTCGCGGAAGCCGCCGGGCTCGCGGTGCCGGTGCGCCTCTACGTGCCCGAAGGAGATGTCGCCGCGTGCCTGCTCTACTGCCACGGCGGCGGCTGGGTGGTTGGCAGCGTCGAGGACAGCGACGGTTTCGCCCGCGTGCTCGCCGCGCGCACGGCATGCGCGGTCGTGTCGGTCGACTATCGCCTTGCGCCCGAGCATCCGTTCCCGGCGGCGATCGACGACACCGTCGCGGCGCTGACGTGGCTGATCGCGGCGCGCCAGCGGCTGTTCGGCGGCGAACCGCCGGTCGGGCTGATCGGCGACAGCGCGGGCGCCAATCTGGTCGCCGTCGCCGCCCGTCTTGCGCGTGACGCGGGGATGGCACCGACATTCCAGATCCTCGCTTACCCCGTGACCGACGCCGCGATGGACACCGCCTCATACGCCGCCTTCGGCGAGGATCTGCTGCTCACGCCCGACCTGATGGCCTGGTTCTGGCGGCATTATGCGGACGCGGCGGCCCGCAACGATCCGCGCGCGTCGCCACTGCGCGCCGAGTCGCTGGCGGGGCTTCCGCCGGCCTTCGTGCTGACGGCGGAGAACGATGTGCTGCGCGACGAGGGCGAGGCTTACGGCGCGGCGCTGCTTCGCGCGGGCGTGCCGGTGATCTGCCGGCGCTATTCCGGCCAGATCCACGGCTTCCTCACGCTGGTCGGCATGTTCGATGGCGGCGCCGCCGCGCTCGACGACATCGCAACCTATGTGGCCGCGCACGTCTGAAGCTTACCATGTGCGAGGATCCGTTGACTTCGCACGGTAGCTTACTTTATGCATACACGGTGTGACGGGCAGAAGAACCGCGTCGCATTTCCAGGGGGAGAACGCATGACGCATTCGGTCGGTCGGCGGTGGCATCTGGCGGGCGGTTCCGCGCTCGCGCTCGCGCTGGCGGCTTCGCCCGCCGCGGCGCAGACCCAGTCGGGCGGGGCGCCCAGCGCGCAGGCGCAGGACGCGGCGCCACCCGCGACCGCGGAGGCGGGATCCGAGACCGGCCTGGCCGATATCGTCGTCACGGCCCAGCGGCGCGGCGAGAAGCTGCAGGACACGCCGCTTACCGTGAGCGCGATCACAGGCGACATCGCGGCGCAGAAGGGCGTCGTCGACACGTCCGACCTGCAGATCGTGACGCCGGGGCTGATCTTCGCCGATTCCGGCATCGGTCCGGCGATTTACCTGCGCGGCGTCGGCACGCAGAATACCGGCTTCGGCGACGAGGGCAGCATCGCCACCTATATCGACGGCGTTCCGATCTCCAGCCTGCCCGCCGCCTTCTCCTCGCTCGCCAATGTCGAGCGGATCGAGGTGCTGAAGGGGCCGCAAGGCACGCTGTTCGGCCGCAACGCCACCGGCGGCCTCATCAACATCATCACCAAGACGCCGTCGTTCACGCCGTCGGCCTTCGCCAGCGTGAACTATGGCAGCTACGACACGATCGGCGGCGAAGCGTATGTCACTGCGCCGCTAAGCTCGAAGATCGCGTTCAACGCATCCGCCTACGGCAGCGATCAGCGCGATGGCTGGGGCAAGAACGTCTTCAACGGTAAGGACGTTTACAAAGGCTATGAATATGCCTTCCGCTCCAAGCTGCTGGTCAATCTCACCGACACGACCGAAATCCTGCTGGGCGGCGACTATTCAAAGCGCAAGGACTCGAGCTCGGCCGGCGCGGTGGACGAGGGCGCGATCGGCATCGGCGGCAATCGTGGGCTGAGCGACTTCTACGATGTCGAGCTCAGCCTGCAACCGCTCGACGAGAATTCCACCGGCGGCGGCATGGGCCGCATCCAGCAGGATCTCGGCTTCGCCCAGCTGGTCAGCACGACGGCATACCGCTTCAGCAACCTGAAGGACCAGTTCGACAATGATCGCGGGCCCACCGCGATCGCGGACGTCTTCTTCACCGTCCACGACAAGCAGTTCACGCAGGAGCTTCAGCTCCAGTCGCTGCCGGGCAGCAAGATCACGTGGATCGTGGGCGGCTTCTACCTGAACGCGAAGACGGACATGGAGCATTTCACGCTGGTCGGCGCGGCCGTGGCCTCCGCCGGCGGGCGTGTCGACCTGCCGGCGCGGCAGCGCACGCGCTCGCTCGCCGGCTACGCGCAGGTGACGGTGCCGCTCGACGATCGCACCAACGTGACGGGCGGACTGCGCTACACCGACGATCGCCGGCGCGTCGCGTCCGAGACGGTGCTGCCGGTGTTCGGGCTGACCATTCCGAACCCCGATCACAAGATCAACTTCGACAAGGTGACGTGGCGCGCCGCGATCGACCATCACTTCAACGATGACGTCATGGTCTTCGCCAGCTACAATCGCGGCTTCAAGAGCGGTATCTTCAACCTGCTCGCGGTCAACGATCCCGCCGCGCGGCCGGAGGTGCTCGACGCGTTCGAGGTCGGCGTGAAGTCCGAATTTCTCGACCGGCGGCTGCGGCTGAACGTGTCGCCATTCCTGTACAAGTACAAGGACATCCAGCTCTCATCCGCCGGCCTCACCGCGTCCACGCTGGTCAATGCCGCCAAGGCGACGGTGAAGGGCGTCGATGCCGACATCAGCGTGCTGCCCACGCGTGGCCTGCAGTTCGACGTCGGTGCGGAGTATCTGCACGGCCGCTACGACCGCTTTCCGAACGCGCCCGGCACCTTCGCGATCCCCGCCACCTGCGGCCCGCCGCCCGCGCTGCTGCCGGGGCCGCGGACCGGCGGCAACATCAACTGCCCGATCGATGCCAGCGGCTTCCGCATGATCCGTTCGCCCACCCTCTCGTTCACGCTCGGCGCGCGGTACGAGCTGGAAACGAGCGTCGGCCGCTTCACCGCGACCGGCAATTACTTCCACAGCTCCAGATTTCCGTATGAGGCCGGGCAACGCCTGAAGCAGCCGGCATATGGCGTCTTCAACGCCCAGCTGGGCTGGCTGTCCAGCAACGAGCATTTCGGCGTGCGCGTCTTCGGTCGCAACATCTTCGACAAGCAATATTATACCAACCGCATCAGCTCCGGCGGCGATACCCACGCATCGGCGGCCCCCGCCACGTTCGGCGTCGCGCTGGACGTGAAATACTGACGGGAGCGCAGCGATCCTGAACAGCCTTATCGCCAAGCGGATCGCCGCGCCGCTGATCGCGCTCGCCCTCGCCGGCAGCGGCGGCGGCACGCCCACCGGGCCGGCCGGCGTGGTCGAGGCGCGGCTGGAAACCGACGCGCCCGATCCCGATCAGTGGATGACCACGGGCCGCACCTATGACGAGCAGCGCTTCAGCCCGCTGGCGACGATCGATGCGACGAACGTCGGCAGGCTGGGGCTCGTGGCGAGCACCGACGTCCCGACCCAGATGGGGCAGGAAGCGACGCCGCTCGTGGTGGACGGCGTGATCTACGTCGCCACCGACTGGAGCATCGTGAAGGCGATCGACGCGACCACCGGGCGCGAGCTGTGGAGCTACGATCCCGGCGTCAGGACATCGATGGTCAATGCATGTTGCGGTCCGGTCAACCGGGGCGTGGCGGCGTGGCGCGGCCGGATCTATGTCGGCGCGCTCGACGGCCGGCTGATCGCGCTCGACGCGAGGACGGGCGCGTTGCGGTGGCAGGTCAGGACCACCGACGCGAGCCGGCCGTACACCATCACCGGTGCGCCGCGCATCATCCGCGGCAAGGTCATCATCGGCAATGGCGGGGCCGATCTGGGCGTCCGCGGCTACGTCTCCGCCTATGATGCGGAAACGGGCGCGCTCGCCTGGCGCTTCTACACGGTGCCCGGCGATCCCGCCCGGCGCGACGGCGCCGCGTCGGACGACGCGCTCGCCGCGCATGCGCGCAACACGTGGTTCGGGGATCGCTACTGGCGGCTCGGCGGCGGCGGCACCGTGTGGGATGCGATGGCCTACGATCCGAAGCTGGATCTGCTCTACATCGGCACGGGCAACGGCGGCCCGTACAACCAGGCGATCCGCAGCGCCGGGCGCGGCGACAACCTGTTCCTGTCCTCGATCGTGGCGCTCAGGCCAGAGACGGGAGAATATGTCTGGCACTATCAGACGACGCCGGGCGACAGCTGGGATTTCACGGCGACGCAGCACATCGTGCTGGCCGACCTCGCGATCGGCGGACGGGTGCGGCAGGTGCTGATGCAGGCGCCGAAGAACGGCTTCTTCTACGTGCTCGACCGGAAGACCGGCGAACTGCTCTCGGCCAAGCCGTTCGTGCCGATGACCTGGGCGACGGGCGTCGACCTGAAGACCGGCCGGCCGGTCGAAGTGCCGGGCGCGCGCTACTGGGCGACGGGCAAGCCGTTCCTTACGGCACCGAGCGGTCTGGGCGCGCACAATTGGCAGCCTATGTCGTTCAGCCCGAAGACGGGGCTGGTCTACATCCCCGTCCAGCAGCTGCCCGTCACCTATGTCGATGCCAAGCAGCAGGCGATCGGCCCGCAGAAGCTCAATCTCGGCGCGGACTACGCGCTGGTCACGCCGCCGGCCGGGCTTGAGCCCAAGGGTTGGCTCGCCGCCTGGGATCCGATCGCCGGCAAGGAGCGGTGGCGCGTGCCGCATCCCGTTCCGGTGAATGGCGGGGTTCTTTCCACGGCCGGCGGCCTGGTGTTCCAGGGCGACGCGCAGGGGCAGTTCGCGGCCTATGCCGCGGCCAGCGGCAAGCGGCTATGGTCGTTCGACGCGCAGACCGGCATCGTCGCCGCGCCGATCAGCTATGCGATCGGCGGCGTGCAGTATGTCGCGGTCATGGCGGGATGGGGCGGCAGCCTGGCCATGGTCGGCGGTGCGCGGGCGGGTGCGATCGGCCCGAACCGCCTGCTGATCTTCAGGCTGGGCGGGGCGGCCAAGCTGCCGCCGGCGCCCGCAGTCTCGCTCCCGCCGCTCGATCCGCCGGCGGCGACGCAGCCCGGCGCGCAGGTCGCTTCGGGCGAGCATGACTATTTCGCCTATTGCAGCCGCTGCCACGGCGTGAATGCGATCAGCGGCGGGGTGGTGCCCGACCTGCGCCACAGTGGTCTGCTGGGCAATGACGGCTGGTACGAGGTGCTGCTGAAGGGCGCCCTGACCGAGAACGGCATGGCGAGCTTCGCGCCGGTGCTGAGCCGCGATCGCGTGACCGCGATCCGCGCCTATGTGATCGCGCAGGCCCAGCTGGCGAAGCGCGACGAGACCGCGCCGGTCAAGCCGCGCCCGGCCTCTACCGGGGTGGGCCTGTGAACGGGGATGCGCGCATGATCGATTTCGCGGCGAACTATCGGATGCTGATCGACGGCGAACTCGTTAAAGGCGAGGCGACGCTGCCGGTGGTCAATCCGGCCACCGGGCAGGCCTTCGCCACGGCGCCCGACGCCACGGCGGCGCAGCTTGACCGCGCGGTAGCGGCGGCCAACGCCGCCTTCCCGGCGTGGCGGGCGCTCTCGCCGGAGGAGCGCGGCGGCTGCCTCGTGCGCGCGGCCGACATCATTCAGGCGCATCTCGACGAGCTTGCCGTGCTGTTCACGCGCGAGCAGGGCCGGCCGACCGCCTTCGCGCGCGAGGAGATCGCGGGCGCGGCGTACTGGCTGCGCGCCAGCGCCGACCTGCGCCTGCCGATCGACGTGATCGAGGACACGCCCGAGCGCCGGATCGAGGTGCGGCACGAACCGCTCGGCGCGGTCTGCGGCATCGTGCCGTGGAACTTCCCGATCGCGCAGGCCAGCTGGAAGATCGGCCCGCCGCTGATCGCCGGCAATACCGTGGTCATCAAGCCGTCGCCGTTCACGCCGCTGGCGACGCTGAAGATGGGGGAGCTGCTGCGCGGCGTGTTCCCGCTGGGCGTGCTCAACATCGTGTCGGGCGGCGATGCGCTCGGCCCGGCGATGACGGCGCATCCCGGCTTCCGCAAGATCAGCTTCACCGGCTCGACCGCCACGGGCAAGCGCGTGATGGAGACCGCCGCGCGCGACCTGAAGCGCGTGACGCTCGAACTCGGCGGCAACGATCCGGCGATCGTGCTCGACGACGTCGATGTCGATGCGATAGCCGAGCAGATATTCTTCGGCGCCTTCTACAATTCGGCGCAGATATGCGCGGCGACGAAGCGGTTGTTCGTCCAGGATGCCGTCTACGACGCGCTCCGCGACCGGCTGCACGCGATGGCGCGGGGCGCGAAGCTCGGCGACGGGGCCGAGCCCGGCACGATGTTCGGCCCGATCCAGAACGAACGCCAGTTCGCCCGCGTGCGCGCGTTGCTGGATGCGGCCGAACGCGACGGCCTTGCCGTGCTGAAGGGGGCGGACGCGCCGGCGGGCGGTGGCTTCTTCGTGCCGCTCACCATCGTCGACAACCCGCCCGACGAGTCCCGCGTCGTCGCCGAGGAGGCATTCGGCCCGATCCTGCCGATGCTTCGCTTCCACGACGTCGAGGAGGCGATCGCGCGGGCCAACGCCACCAGCTACGGGCTCACCGCCTCGATCTGGACGCGGGACATCGCGCGCGCCACCGAGATCGCCGGGCGGCTGGAGTGCGGCACCGTGTGGATCAACCAGATCTTCACGCTGACGCCGATGAGCCCGGCGGGCGGCGCCAAGCAATCGGGCATCGGCGTGGAGGGCGGGCTGGCCGGCCTGATCGAGTTCACGCAGGCCAAGACGGTCTACATCCCGAAGGCGGGCATTCCGGAGACCGCGCCGCCGATGCGCGAGACATGACCGCCTTCTGACACGCGCGGACCGGACTGGACGCACAGGCCTACGGAGCAGCCGATGAGCGACGTGATCGACGACGTTCCCACCCTCGACATCGATCCCTACGACCAGGCGCACGCGGCCGATCCCTATCCCGTATGGGCGGCGATCCGCGAGGCGGCGCCGGTCGTCTATCTCACGCGCTATGACACCTATGCGACGGGCCGCTACGACGAGGTCCGCGCGGCGCTCGACGACTGGGCGCATTTCAGCTCGACGGGCGGCGTCGGCCTGACCGACATCACGCAGCCCGGCGCGCTGCGCCCCGGCAGCGCCCTGGTCGAGGTCGATCCGCCGGTCCACACCGACGTGCGCGGGGTGATGACCAAGATCATCTCGCCGAAGGTCATCAAGGGCTGGCGCGACGATTTCGAGCGGGCGGCGCGCGCGCTGGCCGACGATCTGGTGCGCCGGACCGAGATCGACGGGATGGACGACGTGGCGATCCCCTATGTCGCCACCGTCTTCCCGCACGCGCTGGGCGTGCCCGGCGACCAGCGCGGCAACCTGATGATCCAGGGCGATTACCGTTTCAGCTCGCTGGGCCCGGCCAACGACTTCTACGTCGCCGCGCGCGCCAGGTTCGATCATATCGCCGAGTGGTATTACGCCGCGCAACGCCGCGAGAACCTGCTGCCGGGCGGCTTCGGCGAGCAGATCTTCGCCGCCGAGGACGACGGCCGGCTGCGCCCCGGCGTCGCGCAGAGCGTGATGATGAGCTTCTTCGGCGGCGGCCTGCACACCACGATCTCGGGACTGGGCTCGACGCTGATGCACCTGGCCGCCGATCCCGATCTGTGGGCACGGCTGCGTGCCGACCGGGCGCGCGTGAAGGTGGCGTTCGAGGAGGCGCTGCGGCTGGAGACGCCGGCGACGACCTGGTATCGCAAGACCAACGGCGAGGCCGAACTCGGCGGCGCCCGGCTGCGCGAGGGCATGAAGATCCACCTGCTTACCGCATCGGCCAACCGTGATCCGCGCCGCTTCCGCGATCCCGACCGCTACGACATAGACCGGCCGGCGATGGGCCATCTGGCGCTCGGCTGGGGCGTCCACCAGTGCATCGGCCAGAACATCGCGCGCGCCGAGGCGGAGGCGCTGTTCAACGCGCTGCTCGACCGCATCGAGCGCATCGAGCCGGCCGGCGCGCCGGCCTATCGTCCGCTCAACAATCTGCGCATCCTCGATCGACTGCCGCTGCGCATCGTGGCGGCATGAACCCGATTGGGCCCATGCCGCCGATCTGCTAGCCTGATCTGATGACAGCCCCTGCCCGCACGCTTCGCAACCGCCAGCAGACCGTGGTCGAACGGCTGCGCGAGATGATCATGACCGGCGTGCTGAAGGGCGACCAGCGGCTGCTCGAAGTGTCGCTCAGCGAGCAGCTCGGCGTGTCGCGCACGCCGGTGCGCGAGGCGTTGATCGTGCTCGCCGAGGATGGGCTCGTCGATTACCGGCTGAACCGCGGCTATGTCGTCCGTGCGTTCTCGATCGATTACGTGCTCAACGCCTATGTGGTGCGCGAGGCGCTGGAGAGCCTTGCCTGCCGGCTCGCGGCCGAGCGCCCGCTCGATCCCGAGTTGAAGCGGCGGATGGAGGCGGCGCTCGCGCGCGGTGACGACATCCTTGCCGGGCGCCGCCTCAGTGCCGCGCTCCGCGATCCCTGGCGCGAGGTCAACGACGAACTGCATCGCCTGCTGCTCGCGGCCGCCGCCAATCCGCCGCTGGAGCAGGCGCTCGCCGCCGCGACGCGCATTCCCTATTCCGGCAGCCGCGTCGTCCACTGGTTCGAGGACGAGGATCTGGAAGGGCTCTACCAGCTCCGCATGGTCCACCGGCAGCATCATGCGATCGTCGAGGCGATCGCCGCGGGCGAGAGCTACCGCGCCGAGACGCTGATGCGCGGGCACATCGCCTACGCGGCCGATCACGTGCACAAGCAGTTCGCGGCCGCGAAGGCGGGGATCGCCGAGGCGGCCTGAGCATCCGGCTCAGCGGCCGGAGAAGCTCGGCCGGCGCTTCTCCAGGAACGCGGTCACGCCTTCGAGATGGTCGTCGCTGCCGAACATCTCGGCGATCAGCTCCGCCTCGCGCGCCAGCTGCTGATCCCAGCCCGTGTCGAGTGAGGTGCGGACGAGCCGCTTGATCCCGGCGAGCGCCCGCGTCGGCCCCGCCGCCAGCTCGCACGCGAAGCCGATCGCCTCGTCCTGCAGGCGGTCGGCCGCCACGAGCCGGTTGATCAGGCCCCAGTCGAGCGCCTGCGCGGCGTCGAACCGCGCGCCGAGCAGCATGATCTCCAGCGCGCGCCGCTCACCCACGATGCGCGGCAGAAAGTAGCTGACGCCGCCGTCCCCCGTCAGGCCCATGTGGCGGTGCGCGACGGCGAACTGCGCGTCGTCGGCGGCTATCGCATAGTCGGCGGCGAGCAGCATGCTGAAGCCGTAGCCGGTCGCGGCCCCCTGCACCGCGACGACGACAGGCTTGGGCATGCGCCGGAAGCGATGGATCATCAGGTGGCCGATCACCAGCCGCTGCTCGCGCTGCGCGAGATAGGTTTCGCGGTCGCCGAGCAGCGCATCGCGGAACCCGGCGACGTCACCACCCGCCATGAAGCTTTTGCCCGAGGCGCGCAGCAGCACGCAGCGGATGGCCTCATCGCGCTCGAAACGCTGCGTCGCGGCGAGCAGCCCGTCGATCATCGCGGGCGTCAGCGCGTTGCGCTTGGCCGGTCGATCCAGCGTGATGATGCCTACGCCGTCGCGCGTTTCGGTCAGCAGGTCTTCGCTCGTCTCCACGGCGTCAGCCGATCTCGGCCGAGCAGCGATCGAGCACGACCTCGCCGCGTTCCGCCGCCACCGCGCGGAAGCGCAGCCCTCCCGCCGTCTCGAAGAACTCCACGCGGATCGTCTCACCCGGGAAGACCGGCCGCGAGAAGCGGGTGAACATGCGCCGCAGCCGCTCCGGCCGATTGTCCGCATAGGCCGCCAGCACGGCGCGGCAGGCGATGCCGTTGGTGCACAGGCCGTGCAGGATCGGCGCCGGAAAACCGGCCTTGCGTGCGATATCGGGATCGGCATGGAGCGGGTTCCAGTCGCCGCTCAGCCGGTAGATCAGCGCCTGGCGTGCCAGCGTCGGGATCGACAGCGTGCGGTCCGGCGCGCGATCGGGCAGAGGATCGGCGGGCGCGGGCGGATCGCCGAAGCCGCCTTCGCCGCCATTGCCGCGCAGGAACAAAGTGGAGCGGACGGTGGCGATCCGCGCGCCGCCGCTCACGTCCACCAGCGTCTTGTCCTGATGCAGCAGCGCGCCCTTGCCGGCACCCTTGTCCTCGATGCTCGCGATCCGATACTCGCCGCGCACGGTGCCCGTCGCCGGCAGCGGCGCATGAATCTCAAACGCCTGCTCGGCGTGCAGCAGCCGCACCCAATCGATGCCATATTCCGGCCGCTGCGCCCAGAAGCCCGGATGGGCGAGGACGTTGACCATCGCCGGCACCGCCAGCAGATCGCGCTCGTAGACGAACGGGAGTTCCGCCGGATCCGCGCCATAGCCCAGCCCGAGCGCGTAGAGGATCGTGTCGCGGGCCACATAGGCGTGCTCGACCGGCGGGAATGCCAAGGCTCTGATCGCGTCGACGTCCATCGCTATTCTCCCCGTCGCGCGCGCGTCATCCGATCACCTGGAACGGCGGCTCGGCACGCTGTTCCTCGCTCATCTGCAGCAGGCGCTGCTTGAGGCCGTGCAGCACATCCTCGACCATGCGGATCTCGTCCTCGCCATAGTCCTGCAGCATCTGCCGGTTCAGCGCCTCCGCCCGCTCCTGGATAGTCGAGAGCAGCGCCTCGCCCGCGCGGCTCAGCCGAACGCGGCGCACGCGCTTGTCGTACGGGTCCGCCTCACGGACGACGAACCCGTTCTCGCCGAGCCGATCGAGCAGATCGCCCAGCGCGACTTTGCTCATGTCGAGCACGTTGGCGAGCTCCGACTGCATCATGCTGCCCCCTTCGTGTCGGGACAGGTTGGCGAGCACCCACCATTGCGACCGCGTGACGCCGAGCGGCTTGAGCGCCTTGTCGACCACGCGGCGGCGCAGGCGCGACACGTCGTGAACGAGGAAGCCCAGGCGGAACGGCTTGACGCGGGTGGCCGTGGAGGAACGCAGCGCCGGTTCGGACATTCGAAATCCTTCTTGAAAGTCAGCTTACCATTGCATCGTATCGTGGGCCGCTCAAGCCTCCTTCGCCGATCGCACTCATCCGCGAACGTAACGCTTGCCAGCCGCGCACAGCTTACGTTATCAGATCGTAAGTGTACTAACCAAGCCGTTCGCATGAGTTCGGGTGGCAGGGAACGGAGAGGGTCAGCTGGAAGAGGCGCGCGAGAGGACGGGCATCGCACGGCCGGCGCGCACCGCCGCACCGCTTGATCCCGAACTGGCCGCGTGCCTGCGCCGTGCGCCGGCGCTGCTCTCGTCGATCGGCCGCGAGCATATCGGCATGCTGCGGGCCGGCGCCGCGCGGCTCGGTCCGTCCGATGCGGTTCTCGCGGGCGATGGCCGGCGGACGATCGACATCCGGCGCGTGCCGGTGGCCGGCGGCGAGATCGAGGCGCTGCTGCTGAGGCCGGCGCACGCGACGGCACCGCTGCCGGGCATCGTCTTCCTGCACGGCGGCGGGATGATCGCCGGCGACGCGCGCAGCGGGCTGGATGCCGTGCTCGACTGGGTCGACACGCTCGGCATCGGCCTCGTCTCGGTCGACTATCGCCTGGCGCCGGAACACCCGCACCCCGTGCCCGTCGAGGATTGTCTGGCCGCGTTGCGCTGGATCGATGCCGGCCGCGCCGGGCTGGGGCTCGACGACGCGCCGCTGCTGCTCGCGGGCGCCAGCGCCGGCGGCGGGCTGGCGGCCGGCGCGGCGCTGCTCGCGCGGGAGCGAGGCGGGCCGGCGCTTGCCGGGCTCATGCTGATGGCGCCGATGCTGGACGATGCGGAACGCTTCGCGTCGAGCGTAGCCTATGACGGCGACGTGCCGTGGGATCGCGCTTCCAATCGCACCGGCTGGTCGGCGCTGCTGGGCGCAGCCGTGGGCGGACCGGACGTGCCGGACTGCGCCGCCCCGATCCGCGCGCACGATCTCTCCGGCCTGCCGCCCACCTTCCTCGACGTGGGTGGCGTGGAGACGTTCCGCGACGAGACGATCGCGTTCGCCGCGCGGCTGGCGCAGGCCGACGTGCCGATCGAGCTGCACGTCTGGGCGGGCGCGTTCCACGGCTTCGACGTGATCGCCCGGGACAGCGCGCTTGCCGCGACGGCTCGGGCGACGCGCCTGGCGTGGCTGCGACGCCGGCTTGCCGAGCGGGGCGGACGATGATCGGCCGCCTGCTGATCGCCAATCGCGGGGAGATCGCGATCCGCGTCGCAAGGACGGCGGCCCGGCTCGGCATCGTGACGGTGGCCGTGGCGCCGGACGACGATCGCGGATCGCTTCACTGCCGGCGCGCCGACCTGTTCCGGCTGCTGCCGGGCGGCGGCCCCTCCGCCTATCTCGACATCGCCGCGCTAATCGCGGTGGCGCGGGAGACCGGGTGCGACGCGGTCCACCCCGGCTACGGCTTCCTGAGCGAATCGGGCGCGTTCGCCCGCGCGTGCGCTGACGCCGGGCTGATCTTCGTGGGACCGGCGCCTGACCAGCTCGACGCGCTCGGCGACAAGGCCCGCGCGCGCGCACTCGCGATCGAGACGGGAGTGCCGGTGCTCGCCGGCACGCCGGCCGGCATCTCGGCGGCGGACGGGCGCGCGTTCATGGCGACGCTCGGCGGGCCGGTGATGGCCAAGGCGGTGGCCGGCGGCGGCGGCCGCGGCATCCGGCTCGTGCGCGACGCCGACGAGCTGGATGCGGCGATGGACCGCTGCCGGTCGGAGGCGGAACGCGCGTTCGGCGACGGCCGGGTCTATCTTGAGCGGGCGATGCTCGACGCGCGCCACATCGAGGTTCAGGTGCTCGGCGACGGGCGCGGTGCGGTCATCCACCTGGGCGAGCGGGACTGCACGGTGCAGCGCCGCAACCAGAAGCTGGTCGAGATCGCGCCCTCCCCATGCCTGCCCGCAGCACTCGCCGCCCGGCTGTACGCCGACGCCTGCCGCCTGACCGCCGCGATCGGCTATGCCAATGCCGGAACGGTCGAGTTTCTCGTCGATCCGGTGCGCGGGGAGCATGTCTTCCTCGAGGTCAATCCGCGCCTCCAGGTCGAGCATACCGTCACCGAGGCGCTGTGGGGCGTCGACCTGGTCGAGGCGCAGCTGCGGATCGCGGACGGCGCCGGGCTCGATGCGCTGGGGGTGACGGAGCGACAGCCGCTGCCAGGATTCGCCATCCAGGCGCGCATCAACATGGAGCGGCTGTCGGCGGACGGCACGCCGGTCTTCTCGGGCGGCACGCTCGCCGCCTACGAGCCGCCGGGCGGCCCGGGGGTGCGCGTCGACGGCTTCGGCTATGGCGGCTACGCCACCAATCCGCGCTTCGATCCGCTGCTCGCCAAGCTGATCGTCCACGGCGCCGGATCGTTCGAGGAGGTCGCCGCGACGACGGCGCGGGCGCTCGCCGAGTTCCGGATCGAGGGCGTCGACACCAGTATCGGCCTGCTGCGCGCGATCCTGGCGCATCCGCTGCTCGCGGGCGCCGGGCTGACCACGCGCTTCGTCGACGAGCATCTGGCGGAGCTGCGCGCCGCCGCCGGGGAGACCGACATGGCGACCCCGGCCGAGACGCCGTCCGATGACGTCGCGGCGATCGCTGCTCCCGTCACGGGCGTGCTCGTCGGCCTGCTGGTCGGGACGGGCGCGGACGTCGCGGCGGGCCAGCCGGTCGCGGTGGTGGAGGCGATGAAGATGGAGCATCTCGTCGCGGCGCCCCGCGGCGGACGCGTGACGGCGGTGCTGGCGGCGGCGGGCGCGGCGGTCCGCGCGGGCGAGGCGCTGCTCACGCTCGCCGACCTGCACGACGCCGACGTGGCGGAGGCCGGCGCGACCGAGCAGGATCTCGACGCGCCACGCGCCGACCTTGCCGAGGTGATCGGTCGGCACGCCGGCACCCGCGATGAGGCGCGGCCGGAGGCCGTGGCCAGGCGGGCCGCGCGGGGGCAGCGCACCGCGCGGGCCAACGTGGAGGCGGTGTGCGATCCCGGCAGCTTCGTGGAGTTCGGGCCGCTGGTCGTCGCCGGCCAGCGCGCGCGGCGCTCGCTCGACGACCTCGTACGACGGACGCCGGCGGACGGGGTGGTGGTGGGCTTCGGCACGGTCAACGCCGACAGCTGCCCGCCGGCCGCCGCGCAGGCGCTGGTGATCGCGTTCGACGAGACCGTCCTCGCCGGCACGGTCGGCGAGTTGGCTCGCGAGAAGATGAAGCACGCGCTTGCGACCGCCTATGCCGCGCGGCGACCGGTGGTGCTGTTCGCCGAGGGCGGCGGCGGCCGCGCCGGCGACACCGACTTCAAGCTCGCGCTGACCGGCTGGACGATGGACGTCTCGACCTACCACCAGCTCGGCCGGATGAGCGGGCTCGCGCCGCTGATCGGCGTGACGAGCGGGCGCTGCTTCGCGGCGAACGCCGGCATGCTCGCCTGCTGCGACGTCATCATCGCGACCGAGCGCAGCAACATCGGCGTCGGCGGACCGGCGATGATCGAGGGCGGGCGGCTCGGCCGGTTCACGCCGGAAGAGATCGGCCCGGTCGCCTTGCAGGCCGCGAACGGGGTGGTCGACCTCGTCGTGGCGGACGAGGCGGAGGCGGCGGCGGCGGCGCGTGCCTATCTCGGCTATTTCCAGGGCCGGCGCGGCGAATGGTCGTGCGCGGACCAGCGCGCGCTGCGCCATGTCGTCCCGGAGAACCGGCTGCGCGTCTACGAGGTGCGCCGGGCGATCGAACTCGTCGCCGACACAGGCTCGGTCATGGAGCTGCGCCGCGACTTCGGCGTCGAGGTCGTCACCGCGCTCGCGCGCGTCGAGGGGCGGGCGATCGGCATCGTCGCCAACAATCCGCTCCATCTCGGCGGCGCGATCGGGGCGGACGGGGCGGACAAGGCGTCGCGCTTCATGCGGCTGTGCGAGGCGTTCGGGCTGCCGATCCTGATGCTCTGCGACACGCCCGGCGTGATGGTGGGGCCGGAGGCGGAGGCGCAGGCGACGGTGCGCAAGATGGGCCGGATGTTCGTCACCGGCGCGAACCTGACCGTGCCGGTGTTCACGGTGGTGCTCCGCAAGGCCTATGGCATCGGCGCCGAGCTGATGGCGGCGGGCTGGTTCAAGGCGCCGCGCTTCCTGGTCAGCTGGCCCACGGGCGAGTTCGGCGGCATGAACATCGAGGGCAACGTGAAGCTCGGCCACGCAGCCGAGCTGGCGGCGATCGCCGATCCGGCCGAGCGGCAGGCGCGCTTCGATGCGCTCGTGGCGGGCATGCACGAGGTCGGCAAGGCGCTGAGCGTGGCCACTCACTACGAGATAGACGACGTGATCGATCCCGCCGAGACGCGACGCTGGATCGACATGGCGATCATGGCGCACGAGCCGCGTGCGATAGGATCGCCCAAGACCGTGCCGTTCGTGGATCCGTGGTGAGCGCCGCGCGCCTTGCCGGCCGCGTCGCGGTCGTGACCGGCGCCGGTGGCGGTATCGGCCGGGCGCACGCGCTGGCGCTTGCCGCCGAGGGCGCGGCGGTGCTCGTCAACGATCGCGGCAGCGCGCTCGACGGCGGCAGTGCGAGAAGCGCCGCGTCCGACGTCGTGGCAGAGATCGTCTCGGCCGGCGGTCGCGCCGTGGCGGACACCGCCGACGTGGGCGGCTGGGCGGGCGCGGAGGCGCTCGTCGGCCATGCGATAGACGCGTTCGGCGCGCTCGACATCCTCGTCAACAATGCCGGCATCCTGCGTCCGCGCACGCTGATCGGCATGAGCGAGGACGAATTCGGCTCGGTGATCCGCGTCCACCTGATCGGCAGCGCCGCGACCGCGCATTTCGCCGGGCTGCACTGGCGCGCACGCGCCAAGGCGGACGAGCCCGGCGCGTTCCGGCTTGTGAACACGACCTCCGGCGCGGGCCTCTACGGCCACGGTCAGGCCAATTACGCCGCCGCCAAGGCCGGCATAGTCGCCTTGACGCAGGTCGCGGCCGCCGAGCTCGGCCGCTACGGCGCGACCGCCAACGCGATCTCGCCGACCGCGCTCACGCGGATGAGCGAGGGCATCGCGCCCGAGCGGTTCACCGTCGATCATGTCGCCCGGCTGGTATGCTGGCTGGCGAGCGACGCCGCAGCCGGCATCACCGGCCAGGTCTTCCAGGTGGGCGGCGGCCACATCGCCACCGTCTCCCGCGCGCGGGTCGACGCGGCGATCGACCGGGCGGAGGGCTGGAGCCTGGCGGCGCTGGACGCGGCGATGCCCGACCTGCTCGCGCGGAGCGACGACCATCCGGACGTGATGGGCTATCGGCCGGGAGACGCGCGATCGCCGCTGCTGCCCGAGATCAGCCTGCCGAACAACAGCGCGGGAACATCAGCATGACCGACCACCCAGCGATCGAACTCATCCGCCACGATCGCGTCGCCGAACTGCGGCTGTGCCGGCCGGAACTGCTCAACCGCTTCGACATGCAGCTCCATCGCGAGCTGGAATACATGCTGGGCGAACTGGGCCGCGACGCGGAGGTGCTCGCGGTGGTGCTGAGTTCGACCGGGCGGGTCTTCTCCGCGGGCGGCGACACCGACGTGATGCTCGAATGCGCGGGCGACATGGCCAAGCGCCTCGACCTGATCGACGAGGGACGGCGGCTGTTTCGCGCCGTGGCGGACTTCCCCAAGCCGCTGGTGGTGGCGCTTTCCGCGAACAGCTACGGGCTGGGCACTTCGCTGGTGCTCGCGGCCGACGCGATCGTGTCCTGTCCCGGCGTCGAATTCTCCGATCCGCATGTCGTAATGGCGCTGGTCGCGGGTGATGGCGGCTGCGTGTCGTGGCCGACGGCCATGGGCATGATCCGCGCCAAGCGCCATCTGCTGACCGGCGATCCGCTGAGCGCCGACGACGCGTTCCGGATGGGCGTCGTCACCGACATGGAGGCCACGGCGGACGCGGTGCTGCCGGCGGCGCTCGCGCTCGCCGCGCGGATCGCCGCGCTGCCGCCGCTCGCCGTGCAGCTGACCAAGCGCGCGCTCAACAAGGTGATGATGGCGCGCACCGGCGAGGTGCTCGATCTCGGTTTCTATCTGGAGGGGATCACGTTCGGCTCGGCCGACCTGCAGGAGGCGGTGAGCGCGTTCAAGGGCAAGCGCGCGCCGCGTTGGGAGGGCCGCTGATGACCGCCGATGTCGAGGTGCTGAAGGCTCTTGTCGGCGGCGTCGACTTCGATCCCGACGCGCTGCGCGCGCGTTACGATGCCGAGCGCGACAAGCGGCTGCGGCCAGGCGGCGACCAGCAGTATATCGCCACGGCGAAGCAGTTCTCGTCCTATGTCGAGGATCCGTATGTCGCGCCGGGCTTCACGCGCGCGCCGCTCTGCGACGAGGTGGGGGCGATCATCGTCGGGGGCGGCTTCGGCGGGATGCTGATGGGCGCACGGCTGCGCGGCGCGGGGATCGAGCGCATCCGCTATATCGAGAAAGCGGGCGACTTCGGCGGCACGTGGTACTGGAACCGATATCCGGGGGCCGCGTGCGACGTCGAGTCATACGTCTACCTGCCGCTGCTCGAAGAGACCGGCTACGTGCCCCGTCACAAATATTCGTTCGCGCCCGAGATACTGGACTATAGCCGCCGCTTCGCCCGCCACTTCGACCTGTACCGCGACGCGTGCTTCCAGACTTCGGTCACGGACATGCGCTGGGACGAGGCGGCGCGGCGCTGGCATGTCGAGACCGATCGCGGCGACCGGATGCGCGCGCAGTTCGTGATCGTGTCGAGCGGCGCGCTCGATCGGCCGAAGCTGCCCGGCATCCCCGGCATCGAGACGTTCGCGGGCCACACCTTCCACACCAGCCGCTGGGACTATGACTATACCGGCGGCAGCGCCGACGGCGGGCTCGACAGGATCGGCGACAAGGCCATCGGCATCGTCGGCACCGGCGCGACCGCCATCCAGTGCGTACCGCATCTGGCCGCCGGGGCGGGGCACCTCCACGTCTTCCAGCGTACCCCCTCGTCGGTGGACGCGCGCAACAATCGCGAGACCGATCCCGCCTGGGCCGCCTCGCTGCGCGCGGGCTGGCAGGCCGAGCGGATGAACAATTTCGTGACGATCATCCACGGCGGCGACGCCGACGTCGATCTGGTCGACGACGGCTGGACCGACATGTTCACCGACATCACGGGCGCCGCCGCCAAACGCCGGGCGGCGGCGCTCGGCCGGCCGCTGACCCGGATCGAGCAGCGCGCGATGACGGAACTGGCCGACTTCAAGAAGATGGAGAAGATCCGCCGTCGGGTGGACGCCGTCGTCGGCGAGGGCGCCACGGCGGAGGCGCTGAAGCCTTGGTATCGTCAGTTCTGCAAGCGACCATGCTTCAACGACGGCTATCTGGAGGCGTTCACCCGCCCGAACGTCACGCTGGTGGATACGGACGGGCACGGCATCGAGCGGGTGACGCCCGGCGGCGTGATCGTAGGTGGGCGCGAGATCGCGCTCGACTGCCTGATCTTCGCCACCGGGTTCGAGACCAACAGCGCGTTCGTCAAGCGTACCGGCTTCGACGTTGCCGGGCGCGACGGAATCAGGCTCTCGGACCATTGGCGGCGCGGGGTGCGCACGCTGCACGGCCTGCAGTCGCACGGCTTCCCGAACATCTTCTTCATGGGATCGACGCAGACCGCGTTCACCTTCCTCGTCCCCTTCTCGCTGGGCCAGCAGGCATCGCAGATCGCGCACATCATCGGCGAGGTGGGCGCGCGCGGCGCCGAGGTGATCGAGGCGACCGCGGCGGGAGAGACCGGATGGTGCGACGAGATGGCCGCCAAGGCGCACCTCTCCGACGCCTTCTACGCCAGCTGCACGCCCGGCTACTATAACGACGAGGGCAATCTCCAGAACCCGTTCGGCGTGCGCGCCTCCACCTATGGCGGCGGCCCGATGCGGTTCCTCGAGATCCTCGCCGCGTGGCGCGAGGCGGGCGACATGGCGGGAACCGAGCTCAGATGAGCATAGACGGCTACATGACCTCGCCCGAGTGGGCGACGCTGGAGCCCGTCGAGGTGCTCGGGCGGCCGGTCGCGGTGTGGCGGCGGCGACCGCGCAGCGTGACGGAGCTGATGGCGCTCGGCGTGCGCCGCGACGAGGACGACTTCCTCGTGCAGGGCGAGCGGCGCTTCACGCACGGGGCGTTCCGCCGGGCGGTGGCGGCCGGTGCGGGGGCGCTGGCGGCGGCTGGCGTGCAGCCCGGCGACCGCGTGCTGATCGTGCTCTACAACGCGCCCGAATTCTGGCTGGTGCAATGTGCCGCCTGGGCGCTCGGCGCGGTGCCGGTGCTCGGGAATCGCTGGTGGAGCCCGCATGCGCTGGCCCGCGCGATCGCGCGGATCGGACCGGCGCTGGTCGCGACCGATCTTCCGGTCGAGGCGCCCGCAGCCCGGCTGACGCCGGACGGGATCGCCGGCTGGTGGCGGCTGCCCGCGCCCGCCCGGCCGCTGCCCGTGCCCGCGGTCGACGAGGACGATGTCGCGGTGATCGTCTTCACCGCCGGCTCGACGGGCGAGCCCAAGTCCGTCCAGCTCTCGCATCGCGCGCTGGTCTGGTCGCAGCAGACCGCGCATGTGCTGCGCGGTGGCCGCCCTCTCCTGCCGCCGGCTGCGGGCGCGCAGAAAGTGGCGCTCGCCACGACGCCGCTGTTCCACAATGGCGGGATGGTCGCCACGCTCGGGAACCAGCTTGACGGCGGCCGCATCGTTTTCCTGTCCGGGCGCTTCGACCCGGCCGAGGCGCTGCGCCTGATCGAGGCGGAGCGGGTCACGAGCTGGTCCGCAGTGCCCACGATGTTCCAGCGCCTGCTGCGTCACCCCGATCGCCCGGCACGCGACCTTTCGAGCCTGATCGCGCCCGCGTCCGGCGGCGCGGCGGTCAGCGCGGAGTTCGTCGCCGAAGTGACTGCCGCCTTGCCGCACGCCGCGCGTGGATTCTCGTCCGGCTACGGCATGACCGAGATGTCGTTTGTCACCCTGGTCGGCGCGTCGGATCTGGCGGCGCGGCCCGGCACGGTCGGGCGCGTGCTGCCGGGCGTCGAGCTTCGCATCGAGGCGCCGCCCGGCGGCGAGGGCGAGCTGCTCGCGCGATCGGCGGCGCTGATGATCGGCTATCTGGACGGGCCGGAGCGGCCGATCGACGCCGACGGCTGGTACGCCACCGGCGACATCGGCCGGATGGACGCGGACGGCTTCGTGTTCATCACCGGCCGCGCCAAGGACATGGTGATACGCGGCGGTGAGAACATCTCCTGCCAGCATGTCGAGGACGCGCTGCTCGCGCACGCGGACGTGCTGGAAGCGGCGGTGATCGGCGTGCCGGACGCGGAGTTCGGCGAGGCGGTGGCGGCGGTGCTCCATCCCCGACCGGGCACCACGCCCGATCCCGCCGCGATCGCCGCCGGGCTGCGCGCGCGGCTCGCTTACTTCGAGGTGCCGACGCGCTGGCTGCTGCGCGCGGCGCCGCTGCCGGTGCTGCCCACCGGCAAGATCGACAAGCCGGCGCTGCGCCGCGAGTTCTCGGACCACGTCAACGCGAGGGAGGCGGAAGAGAGATGAGTCTGCTGGAAGGAAGGGTCGCGATCGTGACCGGCGGCGGGCGCGGCCTCGGCCGCACCTACGCCATCATGCTGGCGGCACATGGCGCGCGCGTGATCGTCAACGATCTCGGCTCGTCCGCGGCCGGCGTGGGCGCGGACCAGACGCCCGCCGAGGAGGTGGTGTCGACGATCCGCGCCGCCGGGGGCGAGGCCGAGATCAACACCTCCGACGTGGCTGATTGGCAGGGCGCCAGACAGATGGTGGAGCAGGCCGTCGATCGGTTCGGCGGCCTGGACGTGCTCATCAACAATGCCGGCATCCTGCGCGACCGGATGATCGTCAACATGACGGAGGACGAGTGGGACATGGTGGTCCGCGTGCACCTGAAGGGCACGTTCGCGCCGCTGCACCACGCCGCCAACCACTGGCGGGCGCGATCGAAGGCTGGCGATCAGCCGGACGCGCGGGTCATCAACACGACCTCGCACTCGGCCCTGTTCGCCAATATCGGCCAGGCCAATTACGCCGCGGCCAAGGGTGGGATCGCTTCGCTGACGCAGATCGCCGCGCGCGAGCTTCAGCGGATCGGCGTCACGGTCAACGCCGTGGCGCCGCGCGCGCAGACGCGGATGACGGAGGGCTTGCGCGACTACACGCCGGAACAGGTGGCGCGGCGCGATCCGGAATGGATCGCCGCCCTGGTCTGCTGGCTGGCGAGCGCGGAATCGCGGGAGATCAGCGGGCGCGTGTTCGCGGCATGGGGCTACGGCTACTCGGTCATCGAGAGCTGGCAGCACGGGCCGGTGACGGACGCCGCGCGCGATCCGACGGACCTTGGTCCGCACATCGAGAAGATCACGCGGTTCGCGCGGGCGAACGCCGGCATCGACCGCGACACATGGCTGAACCCGTGAGCGGCGCGGTTCAGACCGGCTGGGCGTTTGGATCGCCCGGCTCGATCGGCCGCTCGACGTCGATTGGCGGTTCCGCCACGTCGGGCTGGGTCTCGGGCTCTTCGGGCGGGGGGACGGATGCGGACATGATCGCTCCTCTGGACAGGCCTGCGCGAACGAACGTCGCGTCGGCGAGCCGGGTTCCGGCACGATGAGCGCGCTCGGCATCGCGGCGTTCGGCGCCTATGTGCCGCGCCTTCGGCTGGACCGCGCGATCATCGCGGAGGCGCATCGCTGGGCCATGCCGTCGCTGAAGGCACAGGCCAGAGGCAGCCGCGCGTTCGCCTCGTGGGACGAGGACGCGATCACCATGGCGGTGGAGGCCGCCCGTGGCGCGATCGCCGGCCGCGCCGCGCCGGCGGCCTTGCGCCTCGCCTCGACACGCCTGCCTTATGCCGACCTGCACAACGCCACGATCGTCGCGGGCGCTCTCGACCTGCTGGCGATGCTGGCCACCGCCGACGTGGGCGGATCGCAGCGCGCCGGAACCTCGGCGCTGCTGCAGGCGCTGCGCGGCACCGAGCCGACGCTGGTGATCGCTTCCGAGGACCCGATCGCCAGGCCGGGCAGCACGCAGGAGCTGCACTTCGGCGCGGGCGCGGCGGCGTTCCTCGTCACCGACACCGATGTGGCGTTGCGCCTGCTGGGCGCGGCGAGCATCTCCGCACCGTTCGTCGATCATTTCCGCGCGGCGGGGAGGGACACGGACTATCAGTGGGAGGAACGCTGGATCCGCGACGAGGGCTATGGCCGCGTCGTGCCCGCCGCGATCGCGGCGGCGCTCGCCGATGCGGGGGTGTCGATCGGCGACATCCAGCATTTCGTGATGCCCTCCTATCTTCGCGGCGCCGCACCGGCGGTGGCGAAATCGGTGAGGTTCGCCGGCACGATCGCCGATCCACTCGACGACGGTGTCGGCTATGCGGGCGCGGCGCATGCCCTGCTGATGCTCGCCGGCACGCTGGAGACGGCCGGGCCGGGCGAGCGGATCCTGCTGGTCGGCTTCGGCCAGGGCGCCGATGCGCTGGTGCTGGAGACGACCGGGCACCTGCCCGACGCGCGACCAGCGCGCGGCGTGACAGCGGCGATCGCCGATGCACTGCCGACCGACAGCTATCTGCGGATGCTCTCGTTCCAGGGCGGCATCGACATGGACTGGGGCATGCGTGCGGAGAAGAGCGCCAAGACCGCGCTGACCGAACAGTACCGCTCGGCCGGGCAGATCGACGCGTTCGTCGCCGGCGCGTGCGGCGCGTGCGGCGCGGTGCAGTTCCCGCAGCTGCAATATTGCGCTAACTGCCACGCCCCCGCCGCCAGCTTCAGCCCGGTGCCCCTGCGGGACGAGCCGGCGAAGCTGCTCACCGTCACCGCCGACTGGCTGTCCTACCACCCGAGCCCGCCGCTGCATGTCGGCTTCGTGCAGTTCGACAACGGCGCGCGCGTGCAGATGGAACTGGTCGACGTGGGCGCGGGCGGGATCGAGGTGGATGCGGCGCTGCGCATGGTGTTCCGGATCAAGGAGCATGACCGGCAGCGTGGCTATCGCCGCTATTTCTGGAAGTCGACGCCGCTCGGTGCGGCTTGAGGGTCGGGCGTATGGCAACGGGTATCAAGGACAAGGTCGCGATCCTCGGCATGGGGTGCTCGCGGTTCGGCGAGCGTTGGGACGCGGGCTCGCCCGAGCTGATGGCGGAGGCGTTCGAGGAGGCGCTGGCCGACGCCGGCATCGGGCGAGAGCAGATCGAGGCGGCGTGGTTCGGCTGCTACGGCGACGCGGTGAACGTCGGCAATTCCGCGATCCCCGCGGCCACCGCGCTGCGGCTGGACGGCATCCCCGTCAGCCGCATGGAGAATATGTGCGCGACCGGCACGGAGACGCTGCGCGCGGCCGCCTACGCGGTCGCCGCAGGGGCGGTCGACGTGGCGCTCGCGATCGGTTCGGAGAAATTGAAGGACACCGGCTACGGCGGTCTGCCGACCCCGTTCAAGGGCACGTTCAACGACCTGTGGATGCCGATGGGTTCCGCTCCCGCCGGGTTCGCGCAGCTCGCTTCCGGCTACCGTGCGCGCCACGGCATCTCACGCGACGATCTGAAGCGCGCGATCGGCCATGTCTCGTGGAAGAGCCACCAGAATGGCCAGCACAGCCCGAAGGCGCACTTCCGCAAGCCCGTGCCGATGGAGACGATCCTGCGCGCGCCGATGATCGCCGATCCGCTCGGCCTGTTCGACTGTTCGGGCGTATCGGACGGCGCCGCCTGCGCGATCGTGACGACGCCCGAGATGGCGCGCGCGCTGGGCAAGACCGACATCGTGTCGATCAAGGCCCTGCAGATCTCGGCGAGCTCGGGGCGGGAGACGCAGCTGGCGGAATGGGACGGCAGCAGCGTGCCCAACACCCGCAACGCCGCCGCGCGCGCCTATCGCGAGGCGGGGATCACCGATCCGCGCACGCAGCTGGGCCTGACCGAGGTGCACGACTGTTTCTCGATCACGGAACTCGTGACGATGGAGGATCTCGGCCTCTCCGACGACGGACGCGCGGTCTTCGATGTGCTGGACGGCGCGTTCGACCGCGACGGGCGCCTGCCCTGCCAGATCGACGGCGGGCTCAAATGCTTCGGCCATCCGATCGCCGCATCCGGGCTGCGCATGGCCTACGAGATCTACAGCCAGCTGCTCGGCCGCGCCGGCGGCCGCCAGCTTGCCGATCCCTCGCTCGGCCTGGCCCACAATCTCGGCGGGGTGCCCTATCAGGGTGTCGCCGCGATCTCGATCCTGGGATTGATGGGCCGATGATGAACGTCGCGCACGAGAGCGGCAGCCTGGTCGAGCGCGACCTGTTCGAGCCCGAGCACGACGCATTTCGCGCGACGGTGCGCCGGTTCGTCGAGGCCGAGCTTCAGCCATATCACGCGGAGTGGGAAAAGGCCGGGATCGTGCCGCGCGAGGCCTGGCGCAAGGCAGGCGCGCTCGGCATGCTCTGCCCGACCATCCCCGAGGCCTACGGCGGCATCGGCGCCGACTGGTTGTACGCCGTGGTGGTGATCGAGGAGATCACCCGCGCCAACGTCACCGGGCCGGGCTTCATGGTCCACTCCGAGATGGTGGCGCCGTACATCCTCGCCTGGGGCGGCGAGGCGCTGAAACGCGAGTGGCTGCCGCGCATGATCAGCGGCGAGGCGATCGGCGCCGTCGGCATGACCGAACCGGGCGCCGGCAGCGACCTGAAGGCCATGCGGACGAGTGCCGTGCGCGAGGGCGAGACCTATCGGATCAACGGGCAGAAGACCTACATCTCGAACGGCGGCCAGTGCGACATCCTGGTCCTGGCCTGCAAGACCGATCCGGCCGCCGGCGCCCGCGGCGTGAGCCTGATAGCGGTCGACGCCGATCAGCCCGGCTTCGAGCGGGGCCGCCGCCTGGAGAAGATCGGCCTGAAGGCGCAGGACACCTCCGAGCTGTTCTTCCACGATGCGATCGCGCCCACCGGCAACCTGCTCGGCGAGGAGGGCCGGGGTTTCACCCAGCTGATGACCAAGCTCGCGCAGGAGCGGCTGTCGATCGGCGTCAAGGGCATGGCGGCGTGCGAGGCGGCGATCCGCTGGACCGTCGACTATGTACAGGAACGCGACCTGTTCGGCGGCAAGCTGGGCGACATGCAGAACACGCAGTTCGCCCTCGCGCAGCTCGCAGCCGAGGTCAGTCAAGGCCGCATATTGGTGGATTGGGGCATAAGCCGCTTCATGGCCGGGCGGCTGACGCCGACCGACGCGTCCAAGATCAAGCTTCTCGTCACCGAGCTGAACGGCCGTGTCGTCGACCAGTGCCTCCAGTTCTTCGGCGGCTACGGGTATATGAGCGAATATCCGATCGCGCAGGCCTATGTCGACGCCCGGATCAGCCGTATCGCCGGCGGGGCCAACGAGGTCATGCGCCAGCTGATCGCACGCGATCTGTTCCGACGGAACTGACCGTGACGCGCCGGCCGCTGCGCTCGACGCGGTCGTCCATGATCATGGCAAGCTCATCGCGCGGGACGTTGCTCAGACCGGGTCGGGCACGGCAGCCGCTCCGGCAAGGCGGGAGAGCCGGAAGCGATCGTCCGGCATCGCCAGACCAAGCGCATTTTCCGCGGCCAGTTCGCCGACCGCCGCGGAATGCTTGAAGCCGTGACCCGAGCAGGCCGAGACGAGCGAGACAGCGCCGCCGGGGTCGAGGCGATCGATCACGAAATCATTGTCGGGCGCCGTCGTATAAACGCAGGCGGTCGATTGTCGCGCCGTTCGGTGCGCGCCGCGCATACGGCCGGAGACGTGGCGCGCGAACATCGCCGCGACTTCGGACGGCGCAACGGCCCGGTCGAGGCGTTCGGGCAGCGGTGTCACGGCGGTATATTGCTCCGTCGCGACCTTTAGGCCCGGCGTCAGCCCCGGCAGGATCGGAAAGCCGTAGAAGCTGTCGTGCGGCGGATCGTCGTGCACCCAGATGAAGGTCGGGCTGCGCGACGGAGCATAAGCGGCGGGATCGTCGACCGCGAACCAGTGGAGCACCTGCCGCAGCAACCGTATCGGGGCGAGCGGCGCGCCGACCAGTCCCGGCAGCCAGCTTCCCGCCGCGAGGATCGCGCGCGCGGCGGAATAGGTGGCGCGATCGGTGCGCACGGCCACGCCATCGCCCGCCGGCGTGACGGCGACGACCGTCTCGTCGCGCCGCACGGTGGCGCCGTGCGCTTCGGCGAGCCGCAGCTGCGCGGCGATACAGCGCTCGGGATATACGAGGCCGCCGCCGGGCTCGAAATAGACGCGCTCGTGCCCGCGCAGCAGGAATTGCGGGAAGCGCCTCGCCGCCTCCCCGGCATCCAGCAACGCGTGCGGCACATGGTTCGCGCGCGCCGAGGCGAGGGTGCCGTCGAGAAAGCCCGGATCCTGCTGCGGGCGCGCTTCGCCCGACACGCCGTCGATCAGCATGAAGCCGCAGCGCAGCAGAAGCTGCTCGCCGGTCTCGGCCGCGATCTCGTCCCAGATGGCGTGGCTGCGCGCGACCAGCGGGCCGTAGGCCGCGCCCTCGCCCACGCCGCAACGGGTGATGCGGGTCTCGCCGTGGCTGGAGCCTTGCGCGTGCGGGGGCGAGAAGCGGTCGATACCGATCGCCTGCACCCCGCGCCGCGCGAGTTGATACAGCGCGGCGCTGCCCACCGCGCCGAGCCCCACGACGATCACGTCACAGGTGGTCGCCCCGCTCAGAAGCGCTGGCCCGCCTTCACCCCGAAGATCTGCGGCTTGATCGGATAGAGCCGCGCGAACGGAGCGCAGAAACCGGGCGCGCACGCGGTGTTCTTGGACAGGATGCCGCGCTTGTCGAAGGCGTTCTGGACGAACAGCTCGAACGTCCAGTTGTCGCGCGAGACACCGATCGAGAAATCGGCGGTGGCGAACCGGCTCGTCCGGCCAAGCGCCGTCGCCTCCTTTTCGGTCAGGTACGATCGCGTGCCGCCCTGATAGTTGACCGTGCCCTGCGCGAAGCTGGCGAGCGTGCCGAGTTGCAGATTGTAGCGCGCGGTGAGATTGCCCTTGAACCTGGGCTGGATCGGCAGCCGCGTGCCGCGCGAGGCCGCGGGCGCCACGCCGGGGGTGCAGATGCTGTTGCCGGCCGCATCGAACTGGCAGAAGTCGGTGGTCAGCTTGGCATCGATATAGGTGCCCGATCCGGACAGGACGAACCCGCCGAGACTGAGCGCGAAGTCACCCTCGGCCCCGTTGATCCGCGCGTTGCCCGCATTGTAGATGTTGGTGACGCCCAGCGATCCGACGGGGCTCAGGCCGTATTGCAGGTTCTTCCAGGTCTCGTGGAAGATCGCGCCGTTGAAGCGCAGGCGGCGATCGAAGAGGCTGGTCTTGAAGCCGATCTCGTAATTGTTCAGCGTATCGGACTTGTACGGCAGGATGCCAGGCCGGCGATTGTTGCCGCCCGGGCGGAAGCCGGTGGAATAGGTGGCGTAGACCATCTGATCCGGTGTGACCCGCCATGTGAGGTTCACCTTGTGGGTCTCGCCGGATTCGTCATTGGCCTTGTCGACATTGTCGCACGGGCGGTTGGTCGCGGCGGTCGGCAGGCAGACCGCGGGATCGACGTTGAAGGCGAAACCCGAGAAGCCCGCCAGCTCATTATGTGCGATGAAGCCGCGAATGCCGGCGTTGAGCGTGACGTCGGGCACGATATCGAACGCGGCTTCGGCGAAGGCGGCATAATCATTGTCGCTGCGGTGCAGGCGGGTGCGGAACACGGAATCGCCGAAACCCGGAATCGGCACCGTGACCGGCGGGGTCGGGATGCCGCTGATCCCCGGCACGATATAGTCGGCGGCGATCGCATCGGTCTGCCGCTGGAAGAACAGGCCCGCGACCAGCCGCAGCCGATTGTCGGCCGGCGAGGTGACGCGCAGTTCGTGAGTCTGCTTGGTATATTTGTCCCTGAGGATCTGGGTCTGCGTGGGATCGAGGAAGCCGCCCGTGCCGGTGGGAAAATTGGTATAGTAATAACCGGGCGTATCGTAGGCGACGGTGTAGTAGGAATAATCCGTGCGGTTATCCACCTTGCGCTCGAAGTAGCCGCCCGAATAGAGCACGTTCCAGTCACCCAGCTTGCCCTCGATCGTGAGTGCCGACTGAAACCAGCGATCGAGATTTTCACTGGGCGTGAAATCGTGGACCTGCAGATCACCGACCTTGGGATCGAACAGGAAGGCGCCCCTGGTCTTCTGATGCTGGTAGACCACCGACGGCGTCACCGTCCAATCCTCGTCCAGATCCACCTTCAGCGCGGCGCGGCCGCCATAGGTGTCGACGTCGTTGAAGTCCTTCTTCACCAACGCATTGTTGTTGACGGTAAGATTGGTGGTGTCGTCCAGATCGCCCAGCGTGTAGGTGCGCGTGCCGGGCGTGTTGTCGATGTAGCCGCCATCGTGCTGGTAGAAGCCGACGAGCCGGATCGCCGCAGCTTCGGACAGCGGGATGTTGACGAACGCCTCGCCCACCCCGCCATAATCGCCCTTGCCGAACTTGTTGCCCTGCAGATCGTAGCCGGCGGAAAACTTGCTCGGATCGGGCTTGTTGGTGATGATCCGCAGCGTGCCGGCCAGCGACGACGCGCCGAACAGGGTGCCCTGCGGCCCCGACAGCGCCTCGACACGGGCGATATCGTAGATGTGGATATCGACATTGTTGGCGATCGTGGTGACGGGCGTCTCGTCCAGATAGACGCCGGCGGTGGGCAGCGACCCGCCGTGAAGACCGTCGCCGCCGCTGGTCACGCCGCGGAAATAGAGCTGGCTCTGGCTGGGGCCGAACGACTGGAAGCTGACGCTGGGCAGCAGCTTGGCATAATCGTCGGAACTCTGGACCTGGCGCTGATCCAGCAGCTGCTCGCCCAGCACCTGGATGCTGATCGGCACCTTCTGCAGGCTCTCGGAACGCTTGGTGGCGGTGACGATGATGTCGGCCGGCCGATCGACATCCGCAACGCCTTGCCCGGCCTCCTGCGCCAGCGCGGGGGCGGCGATCAGGCTGGTGGAACAGGCCAGCGCCAGCAGCAGGCTGCGGCGCGGGGTCAAGGCGGGACGAGAGGCGGAACAGGACATGATGTGACCCCCATTTCGCGCGACGCGCCTTGTCGGCGTCTGTCGCGGCCGCATCAGGCTCCCGCGTTGCTTGACAGCTGTCAAGTCGGCTGTCGCGCAACAGCAATGATGCGGTCAGGGGTGAGGATATTCGGCAACGACCGGCCCCAGCGCGGTGCGCAACGGCTCCAGCCACGGCGCGAACGCGCGCCACGCATCGATGCCGGAGCGGCTGATCGGGCGACGCACCTGCTCCGAACTCGCGGTGCGCACCGGCCGCTCGGTTTCGTGGAAGCGCAGGCAGGCGGGATCGAACGGCAGGCCGAGAGCGGCGAGCAGGCGGCGCACCTCGCTTTCGGTATCCGCGACCAGCGCTTCGTGAAAGACGCGGTGGATGCGGCCGGGCAGAACGGCGTCGAAATGCGCCATCAGCCTGACATAGTCGGCATAGTAACGCCCCATATGCCCGAGATCATAGGCGAAGGCCTGACCACGCGCGAAATGCTGTTTGAAATTGGAGAAGCCGCAGGCGATCGGATGACGTCGGGCATCGACGATCCGGGCGTTCGGCAGAATCAGCTGGATCAGCCCGATGTGCAGCCAGTTGTTTGGCATCTTGTCGACGAAGAAGGGTCGGTCGGTCTTGCGGTGCGCCCGCGCGCGATCGAGATACTCCTCGCCGAGCGCGCGAAGGGCGGCGGCGTTCAAGGTGGCGAGGCACGCGGGATACGGCGCGTCCAGCCCGAGGCGCTGCGCCATCATCTGGATATCGGGCAGTTCCTGCGTGCCTTCCACCCGAGGGTGACTGGCGAGGATCTGTTCGATCAGGGTCGATCCGGCGCGGGGCATGCCGAGCACGAAGATCGGATCGGGTGCCGGGCAGCCCTGGCTTACGCGGGCGGCGAGGAACGGGCCGGTGAACAGGGCGATCGTGCGATCGACGCGTTCGCAAGTCTCGGCGGGATCATATGGGACGAGCTCCAGGCGCAGCCGGTTGGCGGTGGCGTAGTGGCCGAACGCCGCCTCGACGCGACCGGCATCCTCCTCCGCCTTGCCAAGCGCGAAGTGGAGGTGAAGGCGATCCTCGGGCGAGAGCGTGGGGAGCGCCAGTGCCGCCGTCATCGCCGCCACGTCGTCGTCGCCGAGGCGCACGGTCTTGAGGTTGGCGAGGCTCCACCATGCCTCGCCGAAGCCCGGCGCGTCGGCGATGCAGCGGCGGTAGGCGGCCACGCTGTCGCCCTGCCGGCCTACCGTCTTCAGCGCGTGGCCATAGCTCAGGCGGATCCTGGTGTAATCGGGATGTGCGCCCAGCACCGCCTCGAAATGATCGATCGCCTCCGCGGTGTCGCCCAGTTGTGCGAGCGCCGCGGCGGCGAGGTTGCGATAGGCGGCGTTGCCCGGCTCCTCGGCAGCGAGGCGGCGGAGCTGTTCCAGCGCGGCGGGCAGCTGGTTGGTGCGGTAGAGCAGGGTGGCGAGATTGAAGCGGGCGGGCGCGAAGCTCGGCGCCAGCTCGATCGCGCGCCTCAGCAGCGCCTCGGCATCGGCGTTGCGGCCGATCCGGCCCGCCAGCTCGGCCAGCATGCGGATCGCGGCGACGTCGGTGGGATGCGCTTTAAGGTGCGGCTTGAGCAGCCGTTCGGCCACCGCGAGGCGATTGTCGACCAGCGCCTCGGCCGCCTCGATCAGCACCGGCACGTGAACCGACGCGCGGATCGCGCGCGCATAGGCCGCGTCCGCCGCGGCGCCGTCGCCGGTGAGGACGAGCTGGTCGGCCAGCGCGCGCCACACCCCGGCCGATCCCCGATCGCGCTCGGCCGCCCGGCGCAGCGCCGTCACCGCCTCGCGCGCACGGCCCAGCGCCGCCAGCGCCTGCCCGCGCAGCAGCAGCGCGGCGGAATCCTCGCGCACCACCCGCAATATCTCTTCGGTCTGCGCCAGCGCCAGCGCCGGATCGCGTGCCAGCAGCAGGCGGGTGTGAGCGATCGCCGCTTCCAGCGTCCCCGTCGCCTCGCGCGGTCGTGCGTTTCCGGTCGTCACCGCGCGACTATAGGCAGGTCGGCGGTCGCCACGCTACTCGGCGTGGCGCGCGACGTAGCGGCGGATGTCGAGGCTGGCATCCTCCATCGGCGAGTACCAGCCGTGATCGTGGACGCGCGCGCCCATGCCGCGCTGGACGCGTTCGCACACGGCCCAGTCCTGGCGATTGACCATGTCCCAGAAGTCGACGGCGTCGGCCGGATCGAAACCGTCGCGGGCGATCTCGTCGCGGTGGAACAGGAAGCGGCATTCGATGCGGGTGCGGTCCGCCGCCAGCGGCCACAGCAGAAAGGCGGCGGCATGATCGCTCGACACGCTCAGCATCAGGTTGGGATAGAGCAGCTCACCCTTGTGACGGACCTGTTCCTCGGCGGTCAGACCGGGGAAGGTGGCGCGCGCGGTGGTGCCGCTTGCCGTGTAGGTGGTCGCGCCGGGGCGGTGGGAAATGCCCGCCTCCCAATCGAGCTGGCTGCCGCCCGCCTCGCGAAATCCGGGAACCAGATCGCACAGCTCCGGATGCACGCCTGCGCAATGATAGCATTCGTTGTAGTTCTCGAGGATCAGCTTCCAGTTCGCCGCGACATCATATCGGATCGTCCGTCCCGTGCGCAGATCCGCAAGCGGATAATTGCCGAGCCGGCGCGGCGCCTCGCCCAGCGCGTCGGCGAGATCGGCCGCGGTCGCCGGGGTGAGATTGAGGAACAGGAACCCGCCCCAGGTCTCGACGCCGACCGGGTGGAGGCCGAACGCCGCCTTGTCCACGCGCATCTGCGGCGTTGCCAGCAGCGCGCCGTCCAGTCCGTAGGACCAGCCGTGATAGGGGCAGCGGATCACCCCGCCGACCACACCGCCGTTCAGGCTCACGCCCCATCGCGCATCGTTGGCGCCGTCGCACAGGCTGGATCCACGATGCCGGCAGACGTTGTAGAATGCGCGCAGGTCTCCGGTGCGGGTGCGGGTGACGAGGATGCTCTCGCCTGCGATCTCCAGCACGACATGATCGCCGGGCGCCGCGACATCCTCGACGCGGCCCGCGCAGAACCAGTCGCGCGTCAGGATGCGTGCCGCATCGGCGGCGAAGCCCGCGGCGGTGACATAGGCGTCGCTGGGTAGCGAAGGTTCCATCGCGCAGCCCCTTGTTAGACAGTTGCCTCATAGCGCCGAACCTGCCTATCGTGAAGCGGGAAGGGCGAAGGGGCATTGGCTTTGCGCGAAGGCTACGATGCCGTCATCGTCGGCGGCGGCCACAACGGGCTGACCGCCGCCGCCTATCTCGCCAGGGCCGGCAGATCGGTGATCGTGCTGGAGCGGCGCGGCGTGCTGGGCGGCGCCTGCGTGACCGAGGAGGTCGATGCCGTCGCCGCGCCGGGCGCCCGCGTCTCGTCCTGCTCGTACATCGCCAGCATGCTGATGCCCACCGTGATCCGCGATCTCGATCTGGGGCGGCACGGCCTCGCGATGGTGCCGTGCGATCCGATACTGACCGTGCCGCTGGAAGACGGCAGCATCATCCGCTGGTGGGCCGATACCGATCGCACCGCCGCCGAGATCGCCCGCTACTCGCCGCGCGATGCGGTGGCGTTCGTCCGCGTCGAGCGCGAGCTGAAGGCGCTTGCCGCCTACCTCCAGCCCTTCTTTCTCGAACCGCCGCCCGATCTTGCCGCCACCGGGGTTGCGCGGCTGAAGGAAGGCTGGCGCGTCGCCAGACGCTTCCGCCGGATGCAGGGGCCGGAGATGGCGCGGCTGATCGCCTTCCTCACCGGCAGCCTCGGTGATTTCCTCGACCGCCATTTCGAGTCGGCGGCGGTCAAGCGGATGATCCTGGCCAACAACGTCTACGGCAAGCATGGCGGCCCCTATGATCCCGGATCGGCGGGCGGCCTGCTGTTCCACCTGCTCGCCGGCGGGGACGATGCGGTGCAGGGCTTCAACGGCCATGTCATGGGCGGAATGGGCGCGATCACCGCCGCGATCGCCTCTGCGGCGCGGGCGCATGGCGCGGAACTGGTGACGGACGCGCCCGTCGCATCGATCCGGATCGATCACGCGCGCGCCACCGGCGTCACGCTGGCCGACGGGCGCACGGTGAGCGCGCGGGCGGTGCTGTCGAACGCCGACCCCAAGCGCACCTTCCTCGGCCTGGTCGCGCCCGAGCATCTTGCCGACGATTTCCGCCGCGACATCGCCGCGATCAGGATGGCCGGCCCGTGCGCCAAGCTCAACCTCGTCCTGTCCGGCGAACCGACCGTGCCCGGCCGCCCGGCCGATGCCACGCCGGCCGAGCGCAGCCTGCTCTCGATCACCCCCAGCCTGGAAGGCGCGCAGCGGATCGCCGAGGCGGCGCGGCGCGGCGCGATCGCCGACGAACTGTGGATCGACTGCGTCCTTCCCAGTCTGGTCGATCCCGGCCTGTGCCCGCCCGGCCAGCAGGTGATGACCTGCTTCATCCAATATCTGCCGTTCGATCTGGCCGAGGGCGATTGGGACGGCCGGCGCGAGGAGCTGATCGATCGCATCGTCGCGCAGATCGCACGGCACATGCCCGACCTGCCCGGCCTGATCGTGGCGCGGCGGCTGCTCAGCCCGCTGGATCTGGAGCGGACCTACGACCTCACCGAAGGCAACATCTTTCACGGCGATCTGAACCTGGGGCAGCTGTTCTCGATGCGGCCGGTGCCGGGCTACTCGCAATATCGCTCGCCGATCGCGGGGCTGTATCTATGCGGGGCCGGCGCGCATCCTGGCGGCGGCGTGACCGGCGCGCCGGGGCATAATGCGGCGCAGGCGGTGCTCAAAGATCTCGGGCGGAGGCGGTAGCGGATGGCGGGCGCGGGATCGGGAGCACATCCGCCGCGCGTGCTCGGCTTCACCGATCTCGTCCTCTTCTACGTCGTCACCGGGATCAGCCTGCGCTGGATCGCCACCGCCGCCGCGGCCGGGCCGAGCGCGATCGTCATCTGGATCGGCGCGATGCTGTGCTTCTTCGTACCGCTGGCCTGCGCGGTGATCGAGCTGTCGTCGCGCTATCCGCAGGAGGGCGGGCTCTACATCTGGACGAGGCAGGCGTTCGGCCCGCTCGCCGGCTTCATGGCGGGGTGGAGCTATTTCACCTCGAACCTGCCCTATTTTCCGGCGGTCTTCTATTTCGATGCGGGCAATGCGCTCTTCATCGGCGGGGAGAGCTGGCGGCACCTGCACGACGACCCGGCCTATTTCATGCTGTTCTCGCTGGTGGCGCTGGCCGCGATCACGGCGCTCAACATCTTCGGCCTGCGCTTCGCCAAGTGGATGAACAATGTCGGCGCGGTGGGGATGTGGCTGCCGGCGCTGATCGTGATCGCGATGGGCGCGCTGGCGTGGACGCGCTTCGGATCGGCGACCGATTTCTCCGCGACGACGATGACGCCGAGCGTGCAGATCAAGGACATGCTGTTCTGGGCCTCGCTCACCTTCGCCCTCTCGGGGTGCGAGGCGGCATCGTTCATGAGCGGCGAGATCAAGGACGCGCGCCGCACGATCCCGCGCGCGCTGATCGTGGGCGGGGCGATCATCGTCTTCTGCTACGTCGTCGGCACGGTCGCGGTGCTGGTGGCGATGCCGGCGAGCGAGGTGAACACGTTGCAGGGCCTGATTCAGGCGGGTGCGGCCACCGCGCTGAAGCTGAACATGGCATGGGTGATCGTGCCGCTGGCGATCCTGATCACGATCGGCAATCTCGGCGCGGCGAGCGGTTTCCTCGGCGCGGCGGCGCGGATACCCTTCGTGATCGGGATCGAGCGATCGCTGCCGCCGGTGTTCGGGCGGGTCCACCCGCGCTGGGGCACGCCTTATGTCGCGCTGATGCTGCAGGGCGGGCTGGGGGCGCTGTTCGTCGTTCTGGGACAGCTGGGCACCGGGGTGAAGGGGGCGTATGACGTGCTGGTCAGCATGGGTATCATCGCCGCCTTCATCCCCTTCGCGCTGGTGTTCCTCGCCGTGATCAGGTTGCAGCGGGAGCCGGCCGGGCCGGAGATCTGGCGGCTGCCCGGCGGGCGGGTCTCGTCGACGGCGCTGGCCTGCCTCGGGCTGGTGACGACGCTGGCCGGTATCCTCCTGGCGAGCATGCCGGCGGCGGACGAGCCGAACAAGCCGCTCGCCGTCGCCAAGATCCTCGGCCTCACCGCGATGCTGCTCGGCATCGGCTGGGCGATCTACGCCGCATCGCGCCGCCGCGCCGCGCGCGAGGCGGCGTTCGCCTGATGACGCGGATCCTGGCCCGGCCCGCGCGACAGGCGCCCGAACTGCGCCGGCGGGATCTGCTGGAAGTGACGATGCGCTGCCTCGCCGAACTCGGCCCGCGCGGGGCGACCGGGCGCGAGATCTGCCGGCGCGCGGGGGTGTCGCACGGCCTGCTGCGGCATTATTTCGTCAATCCCGAAAATCTGCTGCTGGAGACCTACCAGCAGCTGTGCGACCATTTCATCGCCAGGTTCGAGGCGGCGCTGGCCGAGCCCGCGCTGGATCCGTGGGCGGCGTTCGATCGCTTCTTCGCGGTTCTGTTCTTCGACGACTGGGCGAGCAAGGACATCCTCGGCGCATGGATCGCCTTCTGGACCCTGGTGCGCGGCAACGCCGATTTCGCCGGCGTGAGCGAAAGCTACAACGATCGCCTGCGGGCGCTGCTGACATCGGCCCTGCGCCGGTTGCCGGGTGACAGGCCGATGCCGGACAGGCAGGCGGTGCCGATCCTGTCGGCGGTGATGGACGGCATCTGGCTGGACTTCTGCCTCGCGCCCGATCGGCTGCCGCCGGAACAGGCGCTGGCGCTGTGCAATGCGGCTTTGCGGCGGATCGCGGCCTAGCGGACCACCGCTCCGCCCTTCATCACATGGTCGACTGACTCCAGCGCGCTTACGTCGGCCAGCGGATCGCGCGCCACCGCGACCATGTCGGCATAATGGCCGGGCGAGAGCGCGCCGACATCGCGGCTCCACCCGAGCAGTGCCGCCGAAGTCACCGTGGCCGCCTGGATCGCCTGCATCGGGGTCATGCCGAAGCGGACCATATATCTGAACTGGCGCGCGTTCTTGCCGTGCGGATAGACGCCGGCATCGGTGCCGAAGCTGAGCTTCACCCCCGCCTTCACCGCCTTGGCGAAACCCGCGCGCTGCGCATCGGTGGTCTCGCGGTTCTTGCGCAGATAGCCGGCGGGCCAGCCCTCCTTCGTGCCGATCTCCTCGATATAGTCGCCATTGTAGACGTCCATGTCGAGGAACACGCCCTTCGCCTTGGCCAGCGCGATGCCTTCGTCGTCGATCAGCGAGGCGTGCTCGATCGAGCGGACGCCGGCGCGGATCGCCGCCTTGATCCCCTCGGCGCCGTGGGCGTGCGCCGTCACCCACCCGCCCCGCGCCGCCGCCGCTTCGACCGCGGCGTGCATCTCGGCCTCGGTCAGTTCCTGCTGGCCGGGCTCGGTGCCCTCGGCCAGCACCGCGCCGGTGGCGATCAGCTTGATCGAGTCGACGCCGTGCTGGAACAGGTAGTTCACCTTGCGCCGCACCTCGTCCGGCCCGCTCGCCACGCCGACGCGCATGTCGGCGGGCACCGTCACGTCGGGCGCGAAGCCCGTCACCTCGCCGCCGCCGCCCGGCGTGGTGATATAGGCGCCGACCACGCTCATCCGCGGCCCCTCGACATCGCCGCGCGCGATCGCGTTGCGCAGCTCGACATCGCTGAACGCGCGGAAGCAGCCGACATCGTGAACGCTGGTGAAGCCGGCGCGCAGGGTCGTCCGGGCGTTGCGCGCACCGACATAGGCGATCTCCTGCGCGCTGTGCAGCAGCGGTTCGGCGACGTTGTTGGTCTGGCCCCAGTCGGCGAGATGGGTGTGCATGTCGATCAAGCCGGGCAGCACGGTATAGCCCGACCAGTCGAGCACGGTCGCACCGGCGGGTGGCGGCGCATAGGGCATGATCGCGGCGACGCGACCGTCATCGATGCGGATCAGCCGGTCCGTCAGCACGACACCCTTCTCGGTATCGATCAGGCGGCCCGCGCGGACATAGCTGGTCGCGGCCTGCGCGGGCATCGCGAGCAGGGCCGCCGCCACGCCGATCAGCATCTTCGATAGGGCCATGTCACCTCCCGAACCAAGCGCTGTTGTGCTGGATGCGCGCTTGTTTTACAACTGTCCAATAGCAGTGACGGAAAATCCATGATCGCCGATCTCCACGCGCACGACGTGCCCGATCCCGACGCCGGCTGGGGCCTGCCGGCGTGGACCTATGCCGATCCCGAATATTTCGCTGTCGAGATGGCGCGGGTGATGCGGCCGTCGTGGCAGGTGGTGTGCCACGAAAGCGATGTGCCGAACGTCGGCGATTTCCACACGCTCGACTATCTCGGCGAGAGCGTGGTGGTGATCCGGGGGCAGGATGGCGCCTTGCGCGCATTCACCAACGTCTGCCGGCATCGCGGCGCGCGCCTGCTTGACGGGCCTTCCGGCTGCACGCGCAGGATCGTCTGCCCCTATCACGCCTGGACCTATGACCTGGACGGGCGCTTGGCGGGGGTGCCGATGCGCGCCAGCTATCCGACGTTGGACATGGCGGCGCAGGGGCTCGTCGGCGTCGCGATCGAGCTGTGGCACGGCTTCGTCTTCGTCCGGCTGGAGGATGACGGCGGCCCTTCGGTCGCGACGATGATGGCGCCCTACGAGGCGGAGGTCGCGCCCTACCGCTTCGCCGACCTGCGCGCCTTCGGGCGGGTCACGCTGCGGCCGCGCGCGGTGAACTGGAAGAATATCGGCGACAATTATTCCGACGGCCTGCACATTACCGTGGCGCATCCCGGCCTCCGGCGGCTGATGGGCGACGGCTATGGCGTCGAGTCGACGGGCCTCGTCGACAAGATGTGGGGGCCGATCGAGCAGCGCCCCTCGGCCGACCGCTCAGAGCGCGCGTACCAGCATTTCCTGCCCGACGTGCCCCATCTGCCACCCGCGCGGCAGCGGCTGTGGACCTATTTCAAGCTGTGGCCGAACGTCGCCTTCGACATCTATCCGGATCAGGTCGACTTCATGCAGTGGCTGCCCGTCTCGCCCACCGAGACACTGATCCGCGAGATCGCTTATGCCCTTCCAGACGGGCGTCGCGAGATGAAGGCGGCGCGCTATCTCAACTGGCGGATCAACCGGCAGGTCAATGCGGAGGACACCGGGCTGGTCGCACGCGTGCAGCAGGGCATGGCCTCGGCCAGCTTCACCGCCGGGCCGCTGAGCGAGAGCGAGGTCGCGCTGCGCGCCTTCGCCGGCCGCATCCGCCGCCTGATCCCGGAGGCGCGGCACCCACAGCCACCGCTGCCGGGCTGGAGCCGGCGCCCGCGCGCGGTGCAGCCGGCATGACCGAGCGCTACGATGCCCTCGTCCTCGGCGGCGGGCATAACGGCCTCGTCTGCGCCTTCTATCTCGCCCGTGCCGGACTGAAGGTGCGCGTGCTGGAGCGGCGCCATGTCGTCGGCGGCGCGGCGGTGACGGAGGAGTTCCATCCCGGCTTCCGCAATTCCACCGCCAGCTACACCGTCAGCCTGCTCCAGCCCAAGGTGATCGCCGACATGGGGCTGGTCGCGCGCGGCTATCGCGTGATCGAGCGGCCGATCTCCAATTTCCTGCCGCAGCCCGACGGCGGCTACCTGAAGCTGGGCGGCGGGTTGGCGCGCACGCAGGCCGAGTTCCGGCGCTTCTCGACGAAGGATGCCGAGACGCTGCCGGCCTATTACGACGCGCTGGAAGGCGTGGCCGAGGTGCTGCGCGATCTGGCGATGAAGGCTCCGCCCAATGTCGGCGAGGGCGCGCGGACGCTGATCGATGCGGTGCGGCAGGGACGACGGCTCGCCGGCCTGTCGATCGAGCGCCAACGCGACGTGCTGGACCTGTTCGTCAAGTCGGCGCGCACCTTCCTCGACGGCTGGTTCGAGAGCGAGGCGGTGAAGGCGGCCTTCGGCTTCGATGCGGTGGTGGGCAATTATGCGAGCCCGGACACGCCGGGATCGGCCTATGTGCTGCTCCACCACGTCTTCGGCGAGGTCAACGGCAAGAAGGGCGCCTGGGGCCACGCCGTGGGCGGCATGGGCGCGATCACCCAGGCGATGGCGGCGGCCTGCCGCGATGCCGGGGTGGAGATCACGCTGGAGGCGCCGGTCGCGCGCGTGCTCGTCGACGGCGGCAGGGTCGCGGGCGTCCGGCTGGAAAGCGGCGAGGAGATCGTGGCACCGCTGGTCGCCGCGAACGTCGGGCCGCGGCTGCTGTACGACCGGCTGGTCGATCGCGCCGATCTGCCGGCCGATTTCGCGCGGCGGATCGCCACCTTCAAGGCGGGATCGGGGACGTTCCGGATGAACGTCGCGCTCAGCGAGCTGCCGCGCTTCACCGCCTTGCCGGAGGCGGGGGAACATCATCAATCGGGCATCATCATAGCGCCGACGCTGGACTATATGGACCGCGCCTTCGTGGACGCCAAGCGGCATGGCTGGTCGAAGGCGCCGATCGTCGAGATGCTGATCCCATCGACCATCGACGACAGCCTCGCGCCCGCGGGCCGGCACGTCGCCAGCCTGTTCTGCCAGCAGTTCGCACCCGAACTGCCCGACGCGCGATCGTGGGACGACGAGCGCGAGGCGGCCGCGGATACGATCATCGACACCGTCGAGGCGGCGGCACCGGGCTTCCGCGCTTCGCTGATCGGCCGGCAGATCCATTCGCCGCTGGATCTGGAGCGCAAGTTCGGGCTGATCGGCGGCGACATCATGCACGGCAACATGACGCTCGACCAATTATGGTCGGCGCGGCCGATGCTGGGGCATGGCAGCTATCGCGCGCCGATCCGGGGCCTCTACATGTGCGGCGCGGGCACCCATCCCGGCGGCGGCGTCACCGGCGCGCCGGGACATAATGCGGCGCGTGCGATCCTGGCGGATCGCGGCGTGGTGGGGCGGCTGCTGCGCCGGCAGTGACCGCGCGAGGATCGCGCGCCGCCTCCTCGTCATACCCGTCGTCCTCGCGTGCCGCGGACAGCATCGATATGGCAGCGTGACTCAACCGACGGCCTCCGGCAAAACCCGGCACGGTTCGCAAGAGCGCGATCAAGCGCCCAAGCCCGTCTTTTCGAAGGAGAATGCCCGATGGTCGCCTTGCGGTTCTGCATCGCTCTCGCGTCGCTCGTCTCGGCTGGCGCGGCTCCGGCCGCCACGGTCGTGGTGACGGCCGCCCGCATGATCGACGTGATCGCGGGCAAGGCGGTCGACCGCCCGCAGGTGACGATCGTCGACGGGCGCATCACCACCGTCGGGCGGCAGGGCGATGCCGTTCCGGCCGGCGCCCGGCGGCTCGATCTGGGCAACCGCACGATCCTGCCCGGCCTGATCGACATGCATGTCCACCTGACCATCGACCCCACCCTGAGCGGCTACCGTGGGCTGGAGTTCACCGACAATTTCTGGACGGTGGTGGGCGTGGCCAACGCGAAGAAGACGGTGGAGGCGGGCTTCACCACCGTGCGCAACGTCGGCTCGGCCAATTATGACGACGTGGCGATCAAGCAGGGCATCGCCGGCGGCTACATACCCGGCCCGCGCATCATACCCGCGACCTACGCGATCGGCGCCACCGGCGGCCACTGCGACGCCACCGAATTCCCGCCCTCCGTGCACATGGACAGTCCGCAGATCGCCAACGGGCCGGATGCGTTCCGCGGCGTCGTGCGCACGCTGCGCAAGTACGGCGCCGAAGTCATCAAGGTCTGCATGACCGGCGGGGTCCTCTCCAAGACCGATAGCGTCGGCGGGCAGCAGCTCAGCCTCGCCGAGATCAGCGCCATCGTCGAGGAGGCGCACATGCTCGGCATGAAGGTGGCGGTGCACGCGCACGGCGCCGCCGGCATCAACGACGCGCTGCGCGCCGGCGTCGACACGATCGAGCATGCGAGCCTGGCGGATGCCGAGAGCTTCAAGCTGGCCAAGGCGCACGGCGCATGGTTCGACATGGACATCTACGACGACGACTACATCCTGGCCGAGGGAGCGCGGAACGGCGTCTTCGCCGAGAGCCTGGAGAAGGAGCGCGCGGTCGGCCGCAGGCAGCGCGAGACCTTCCGTGCCGCGCACGCCGCCGGCGTGAAGATGCTGTTCGGCACCGATGCGGGCGTCTACCCGAACGGCAACAACGCCCTGCAGTTCGCCAAGATGGTGGAATGGGGAATGACGCCGATGGAGGCGATCCAGGCGGCGACCAGCAGCGCCGCGCAGGCGCTCGCCCGCACGGCCGACGTGGGCGCGATCGCACCCGGGCGCTACGGCGACATCATCGCGGTCGACGGCGATCCGCTGGCGGACGTTCGCGTGCTGGAACATGTCGCCGCGGTCATCAAGGGTGGCGAGGTGGTGAAGGCGGCCGGCGCGCCGAACGGCGGCTGAACCGCCTCGCCCGCGCCAGACCCTTGCCGAAGGTCCGCTCGTCCATGGCGTCGCCGCCGACACGCGACATTGTCCGCGAGATCATCTCCGCGACCGGACGGGCGGGGGGCGGAACCGGGAGGATGCACCGGCACCGGCATGATCGCGCCGGGTGGACACTCGCCCGCATGATCTTCTTGCCGGCAGTGATCGGGATGGCCGCGCCCGCCCTTGCCGACAGCCTCTGGGCCGGCGTGTACCGCCACGACATAACCCTGGCGCAGACGCACTATCAGGGCGGTTTTGACATCAAGGGCGGGTGGATCGGCGAGCCTATCGGCGCGCTGCACGCGATCGGGTCGCCGGCGCCGCACGCCCTCGCCTCGATCAGCCTGAACGGCGCCACGAACTACGCCGCCATCGGCCTGAACTGGACGTTCGGGTCCATCCTCTATGCGCGGCCCGGGATCGGCCTCGCGGTGAACGACGACAGGCGCGCTTACCGCAGGGGAAAGCGGGTCGATCTCGGCTCGCCGATCACCTTCGAGCCGGAGATAGCCGTCGGCTGGAAGGTTCTGCCCGGCCTGGCGCTGGAGGCCTCGTGGATCCACCTGAGCCACGCGACCCTCTTCAGCCGGCAGAATCGCGGCCTCGACAGCTGGGGTATCCGCGCCGTGGCGAGGCTGCGCTGAGCGACCGCGCTCTGGACCTCCCCACCGCTTCGCACGCCTGACGTGAGCCAGTTGAATTTGGCGTGCGATGATCGCGGTGCGAGCGCCTTTCGCCCGCAGTAACGGCCGATCGGCACTCTCGACGTCCGGTCTGGGCGCGGATAACAATGTGGCGCAACACATCGACGGCAACGGGAGGGCTGGCACGATGAGCGCGGTGATCCTGATCTGGAACAACAATCTCGTTACCGTCAGCCACAGCTATACCGGGCACGCGTCCATGCTGATCGGCAAGGATTGGACGACGTCCACCCGCTTCGTCAGCTGGCTCCCCAGCGATGACTCGAGCAAGCCGCACAAGCTGACGATAGTGGATGATCTCGCCTACGAGGGCTACGCGCCGGACCACATCCTGCTGCTCGATACGTTCGACGAGTCGAAAGCGGTCAAGGAGTGGCGCGATATTCGAGAGAAAGGCGAGAAGTACGGGTTCTACCGCAACAACTGCTCGAACATGGTCTCACGCGTGCTGCGGGCCGGCACCGACAAGGGCGGCGTTCTGGACCGGCACAGCCTGATCTGGACGCCGCTGAAGATCAAGCGTTGGGTGCTGGAGATCGGCGGCACGAAGCAGAGCTGGGACTGGCTGCTGGCCGAGACGGAACGCACCCGTCTCATCACGGAGAATGAAAAGAAGATCCTGGCGCATCTCGGCCGCCGCGATGAGAAGCACGGCAAGGGATCCACCAAGAACGGCGCCTATTACGCCAAGGGAACCAAGATCGCGCCCAAGATCGCCATGAGCGCCTACAAGGATGGTGCGCAGAAGTTCCTGATCGACAAGGGCCGCACCCAGGGCAGCCTGACGAGCTTCGGTGGCAGCATCTTCTCGAAAGGCGTGATGAACGAGATCGGCGGAGCCAAGAGCGACGTCGGCTGACATGACCGGCCGCCCGTTGCCGACGGCGCTATACTCTCCCGAAGATCGTTCGAATAGTCTCGACCCGCACCTGCCGCTCCCCTCCCGGCCAAACCCGCGTCGATCAGGCTCTAGGCGGTCAGCTTCTCCGACAAGCGCCGCTGCAGGAAGGCGAGCACCAGCGCCTCCTCAGGCCGCAATCCCGCGACGTTGTCGCGCAGCTCGCGCTCCACCTGCTGTTCGATCTCCAGCACCAGCGCTTCCGACATGTAGCTGTCGATCACTTCCGGGTGCACGTAGCATCGCCGGCACACCGCAGGCGTGTTGCCGAGCTTGGCCGACACTTTCTCGATCGCGGCGCGGACGTTCTTCTTGGCGGCCGCCTCGCTGTCGAACTTCTCGAACTCGGCCAGTGCGAGCGCGGCCAGCACCGTGCCGGTCCAGGTGCGGAAGTCCTTGGCGGTGATGTCGCTGCCGCTGATCTCGCGCAGATAGGCGTTGACGTCGCTCGATGTGACCTCGCGCTGCTCTCCCTCCTCGTCGAGATACTGGAACAGGTGCTGACCGGGCAGGTCCTGGCTCTGCTTGACGATCCTGGCGACACGGCGGTCGGCGAGCTTCAGGTTCCACTGCTTGCCGCTCTTGCCCTTGAAGCGGAAGCGCAGCTCGCCGCCCTCCACCTTGACGTGCCGGTCGTTGAGGGTGGTCAGCCCGTAGCTCTGGTTCTGCCTGGCGTAATCGGCGTTGCCGACACGGATCATCGTCGTTTCGAGCAGGCGGACGACGGTCGCCAGCACCTTCTCGCGCGGCAGGCCGCGTCGGCCCATGTCGGCGTCGATCCGCTCGCGGATGCCGGGCAGAACCTCGGCGAAGGTCAGCATGTGCTCGTACTTGGTGCTGTCGCGCACCTCGCGGAAGCGCTCGTGGTAGCGGTACTGCTTGCGGCCCTTGGCGTCGCGTCCTGTCGCCTGGATGTGGCCGCGATCGTCGGCGCAGATCCACACGTCCGTATAAGCGGGCGGAATGCCGATCTTGTTGATGCGCTCGATCACCGCCTTGTCGCTGATCTTCGTGCCGCTCGCGTCGCGGTAGCTCCAACCCTTGCCGCTCTTGCGCCGCGTTATGCCGACCTCCTGATCCGTGACGTAGACCAGCCCCGCACTCTCCGCCGCGTCGCGCGCGTCGATGATGTTCTCGCCTGCCTCGTCAGCCATCGGTCGCTCCGCTCCTGCCATGATCGCTGAACGTGCCGTCTCCCCGCTGTTTCCGTCGAGGACAGGCGAGCGCGTCGACGTCTCCGCATGATGGGGATCATGGGCGCGGTCTTGGCCGATCGCACGGCGACGAAGCGCGAGACCAAGGCAGCCGAGAAGATGGCCGGGAAGACCGGCAAGCCGACAGGTGGCGCACGATCATGGAGCAGAGGCGCGCGCCGCATAGGCCAGCGGCCCGCCGAGATAGGCGGGATAGCCGGTCGCCTGGACGATCGCGTAATCGACCAGGCGCCGCTCCTCCGGCGTCAGCGTCGTGGCGATGGGCAGGACGGCGCCGCCGATCACGTCGAGACAATGACGCGCGGCCGCCGCTTCCGGCATATCGCCGTCGATCCAGTAGCCGGATGTCGCCCGCGAGCGCACGGGGGGCGCCTTCATCGTCCCGGCGAAACCGGCGAGGCTGTGGGCACTGCCGTCGACGCCCTCCAGTGCCGCCTGCGCGGCGCTGACCGCCTCGGCCACGAAGCCCGGCAGCGCATCCTTCCGGACCAGCCGATCGTGATCGGTCTTCCCGAGAAACAGCGTCTGGATCATGTTGCGCGGCTCCTCGCGCTGGATGAGATGAGCGAAGATCGCCATCTCGCTGCGGATCGCGCCGTCGAAGACCTGCGGCAGGCCGAACTCCACGCAATCCAGTATGGCGAGCGGCGCGGGATAGTGGCCGAGCGTCTCGGCAAGGATCCGCTCGCGCCACGGAGCGATGGCGGCACTGACGGTCGCCGACTGGGCCGGCACCCAGCCGTCGCGATCCCATGGCTGGGATGGTTCGGGGGCGGACAACAGCCAGGCCTCGGCCCGTGCGATCTCCTCGCCCGGCGCGGCGAGCGCGTCGACCAGCCCCGCCTCAAGCGCCGCCGTGCCGGCCAGTCGCCGGCCATCCAGCAGGATCGGCAGCGCGGCCTCGCACCCGATCAGCCTCGGCAGGCGCTGCGTACCGCCCGCCCCGGGCAGCAGGCCGACCAGCGATTCGGGCAGGCCCAGGCCGATCTTCGGATCATCGACCAGCACGCGATGATGCGCACCGAGCGCAAGTTCGCAGCCGCCACCCAGCGCCAGCCCGGCGATCGCCGCCGCAACCGGCTTGCCGGCCGTCTCAAGCGCGCGGATCGCGCTGCTGAGGCGAAAGAAGTGGTCGAACGCGATGCCGAACCGCGCCCGCGGCGGCGCCTTCATGATCATGTCGTACGCGACACCGAGTTCGGAGAGATCCGCGCCGGCGCAGAAGGCGTTGGCTTTGCCGGACCGGACCACGACGCCCCTGACGTCCGCATCCGCGAGCCAGTGCGCGAACGCGCCGAATTCGGCGATCGCGGCCTCGGAAAAGACGTTCATCGTCCGCCCCGGACAATCGAACACGAGATGGACGAGCCCGTTGTCGCGATGCTCGATCCGAAACTGCTGGAGGACTGGCTGATCGTTCATGGTGCGACCTTCTGGGAGACGGGCTTGCGGAACTTGCCGGCATCGTCGCGCACCGCATCGGTGCGGCAGGTGATCGCCCGCGGGATCTTCTCTCGCGCCAGGTGACTGCGTAGAAAGGCGCTTACCTCGTCGAGCGTCACCGGATCGCGCGCCTGCACGACAGCATGGACGCGCTGGCCGAGATCGTCGTCGGCTTCGCCGAAGACCGCGCAAGACAGGATCTCGGGATGGCGGAGCAGGGCGGCCTCCACCTCGGCCGGCCAGATGTTGACCCCGCCCGATATGATCAGATCGGTCCGGCGATCGGCGAGGTACAGATAGCCGTCCGCGTCCACCCGACCGCAGTCGCCGACCGACTCCCAGCCGTCGGCCGTAGCCCGGCTTTCGGCGCCGATATAGCGGTAGCTCGATCGCGGGCCGCCCGCCGGCATCGCGAACACCTCGCCGATCGTGCCGGTCGGCACGTCCGCGCCTCGATCGTCCAGGATGCGCAGACGGGCGCCGCCGACCGGGCGGCCCACCGAGCCGGGACGTTCGAGCCATTCGGCGCCGCCGATCCAGCAGCGCACCAGCCCCTCGGTCGCCCCATACACTTCCCAGATATGGTCCGCGCCGCGCCAGTCGATCCAGTCGCGCTTCAGCCAGTCCGGCATCGTCGCGGCGGTGTGGACGACGGTGCGCCAGCGCGACAGGTCGATCGCCGCGCGGACGCTGGCGGGAAGCTTGCGGATCCGGTGCAGCATGGTCGGCACCATGATCGACCAGACGACATGCTCGCGTGCGATCAGCCGCAACGCGCCCTCGGCATCGAAGCGGTCCATCGTCACCAGCGTGTTGCCGCGCCAGAGCGCGAACACGGCCGCGCTGAACGGCGCATTGTGGTACAGCGGGCCGGGGACGAGCACGGCCTCGTTCGCGGGGATGGCGATGAACTCGCTGCCTTCGGCGAACGCGGCGGGCCGGCCATCGACGATCACCTTGGGCCGCCCCGTGCTGCCGCCGCTGGTGCAGGCCTTCCACGACATGGCCACGGGACGCGGTTCGTATCCGGGTGACGGCTCCCCGGGCAGGTTCACGGCGTCGACGAACAGTCGTGGTTGCATGACAGCGAGGATCGCGTCGCGCTCGGCAGCGGGGAGCTTGCCGGAGATCGGCGCGGGCGTCGCGCCGGCGCGATAGATCGCGAAGGTGAGCGCGATGAAGTCGGGGCCGTTGGGCAGCGAGAAGGCGACCAGATCGTCGCCGCGCACCCCGCGTGCCACCAGCGCGCGCGCCCACGCCGCCGAGCGCGCATCGAGATCGCCGAACGTCCAGCGCCGGTCGCCATGCACCAGCGCCGGCCGGTCCTCGGGATGGAGCGCGGGCGTGTCGGCGAGCGGGCGCATCAGAAGCCGACCCGGTCCCCGCCCTTCAGGTCGAGGATCTCGCGGGCTTCGTCGGGCGACGCGATCGCGAGGCCCAGTCCTTCGAGAATCTGCCGCACGCGCGTCACCTGCGCCGCGTTGGTCGGCGCGAGCACGCCCTTGTCGAGCCAGAGATTGTCCTCCAGCCCGACGCGGACATGGCCGCCCATCGCCGCCGCCTGCGCCGCGACCTTCATCTGCGATGCGCCCGCGCCCAGCACCGACCAGCGATAATCATCGCCGAACAGGCGATCGGCGGTGCGCTTCATGTGCAGCACCTCCTCGGGATGCGCGCCGATGCCGCCGAGCAGGCCGAAGCACGTCTGGATGAACAAAGGCGCCTTCACCAGGCCCTCGCTCCAGAAATAATGGAGGTTGTGGAGATGGCTGGTGTCGTAACACTCGAACTCATAGCGCGCGCCGGTCGCGTTCAGCGTGTCGAGCGCGTAGCGGATGTCCTTGAAGCTGTTGCGGAAGACGAGGTCGTGCGACCCTTCCAGCATCGCCGGCTCCCACGCATGCTTGAATTCCTTGTACCGCCTGAGCATCGGGAACAGGCCGAAGTTCATCGATCCCATGTTGAGGCTCGCGACCTCCGGCTGCCAATGCTCGGCGGGGCGGACGCGCTCCTCGACCGACATGTACGGCGACCCGCCCGTCGTCAGGTTGACGACGACGTCGGACGATTGCTTGATCACCTTGAGGAACGGCGCGAACGCCTCCGGGCTCTGGTCCGGCCGGCCGTCCTCCGGATTACGCGCATGGAGGTGGACGATTGCGGCCCCGGCCGCCGCCGCGCCGAGCGCCGACTCGGCGATTTCCTGCGCGGTGACGGGCAGGTGCGGCGACATCGAGGGCGTATGGATCGAGCCGGTGACGGCGCAGGAGATGATGACCTTGTTCGATGCCATGGCGGCCTCCTGTCCTTAAAGTCGCTTCGAGTAATCGGCCCATTCGGCGTGCAGACGATCGCGATGGGCGGGCGGTGCGATGGCGATGAGCGCCTGCGCGCGGGCCTCGTAGGTCAGCGCGCGCAGGTCGGCGGCGCCATGTTCGGTCACCACCACGTCGATATCCATCCGGCCGAGCGAGACCGGACCGTTTGCCCTTCCCGGCGTGACGATCCGGGCGATTTGTCCGTTGGCGGCGTCCGAGGGCAGCGCGACGATCCGAACGCCGCCGTTGCGCGCGCCGCGCGCGAAATCGGAAGCGCCGCCCGGCCCCGACATCAGGCCTTTGGGCGTCAGTTCGGCATAGGCCTGGCCGAACAGATCCACCTCGATCGCCGAGTTGATCGTCACCAGATCGTCGATCGTCGACAATATGTCCTGCCCATGCGTCACCGACACGGGGCGGAACCGGAAGACCGGATCGCCGAGCGCGGCGTAGAGCCGCTCGCTGCCGATCGCGACGCCGACCGTGGCGGCGCCGGGATCGCTGATCGCGCCGCTCTCCATCAGCGCGAGGACGCCGTCGCCGATCAGGCCAGTGTGGATGCGCAACGCCCGCCGGTCGACCAGCGCGCGCAGCACCGCATCGGGAATCTTGCCCAGGCCCGTCTGGATCGTCGCCCCGTCGCGCACGAACGGCGCGACATGGCCGGCGATCGCCGCCGCTGTCGCGTCGGCGGGCGCTGCGGGCAGGCAGGCCAACGGCTGCCCGGCATCGATATAGGCGGTGAGGCTAGCGAAGGGGATGCCGGGATCGCCCGATGTCCGCGGCATCAGCGGGTTGATGTGCGCGATCCGAACGGGCACGTCGCGCCACATGTCGGCGATGAAGGCCACCTCCGTGCCGAAGCTGCACATCCCGTCGGCATCGGGCGGCGAACACATGAACAGCGCCGCGGCGGGCTTGCGCCGACGCAGTTCCGCCAGGATATCCCGATAGCAGAGCGGCAGGAACTCGACGCGATCAGCCACCGCCCGCAGTTCGGGCGTCAGGAAGAATGTCAGCACCCGGCAGCGATCGTTCGCAAGCCAGGTCTGCCGGTTGAGGCCGCCGACGAAGATGCCGCTGAACGTCATTGGCCCAAGCGCATCGCCCGCGGCCATCACCGCATCGGCAAGCACCGTCGACTCCGCCGAGCAGGCCGACACCAGGGTCAGCCCACCCGGCGGCAGCACCGCCGCCAGCCCGTCCGGTTCGATCCGCTGCGGCACGGGCCGGCGCCTACCGTCGCTTACTTCACGAAAGCGTGAAAGTCGGGCTTGCGGCGTTCGTTGAAGGCGTTGACACCCTCTTTCGATTCGGCGGTGTCGTAGAACAGCTTGACGGCGTTGAGCGCCATCTGGCTGATCCCCCGGATATTCTCGCTGTCGGCGTTGAACGAGCGCTTGGCCAGCGCCAGCGCCGTCGGCGAGCGTTCGCCGATCGTGTCGGTCCACGCGTCGACCGCGGCGTCCAGTTCGGCTGCGGGCACGACCTTGTTGACGAGGCCCATCTCCAGCGCCTGCTGCGCGGTATATTGCTCGTTGAGAAACCAGATCTCGCGCGCCTTCTTGTCGCCGACGTGACGCGCCAGCAGCGCCGTGCCCCAGCCGCCATCGACCGAGCCGACCTTCGGGCCGACCTGGCCCATCTTGGCGGTGTCGGCGGCGATGGTGAGATCGCAGAGCGTGGCGAACACGTTGCCGCCGCCGATCGCGAAGCCGTTGACCCGGGCGATCACCGGCTTGGGGATGTCGCGGATGATCGACTGCAACTCGTCGATCGGCAGGCCGACGATGCCGCGCCCGTCATACTGCCCCTCGTGCGCGGACTGGTCGCCGCCGGTGCAGAACGCCTTGTCCCCCGCGCCGGTGAGCACGACCGAGGACACGCCTTTGTCGTCGGCGGCGAGCTTGAACGCCGCGATCAGCTCCTCGATGGTCTGCGCGCGGAACGCATTGTACAGCTTAGGGCGGTTGATGATGATCCAGGCGGCGCGCTTGCGCACCTCGTAGATGATGTCTTCGAACTCCGGTGCGGCCATGTCAGGCTCCTTTCCTCTCGGGATTCTTGTAGATCGCGGTGGCGCGCGCGACGGCCTCGCCGTCGACCGTCATCACCGCCTGGGTGAACAGCATCGTTCGGGTCGCCCTGACGAGCGTGACCGCCGCCTCCACCCACGCGCCGACCGGCGCCGGCGCCAGATAATCGAGCGACAGGCTGATCGTCGGGCTGTGCGGCCGGCCTTCCTCGGCCCCCGCACGGATCGCCATGAGCTGCATGTCGGCGAACGTCGCCATCGCGCCGCCGTGGCAGGCGCCGACGGGATTGCCGTGCCGCGCGGTCACGCGGAAGCCGATCCGGCCACGGCCCCGGTCGAGATAGACCGCGCCGAAATCGGCCCCGAAGCCGGGTCCGGGATCGGCACGTACAAATCCGTCGGGAACATCCTCCGCCACGGTACGATCAGATCATGTTCATGCCGCCGGCGACCGAGAAGGTCTGCCCGGTGATGAAGCTCGCATCGTCGGACGCCAGGAACGCGACGATGCCGGCATAGTCGTCAGGCTCGCCCATCCGCTTCAGCGGGATGCCGCGCACCATGGCGTCCTTCCACTTCACCGCGCGCTCGCCTTCGCCGAGCACCGATGCCATCATCGGCGTGTTCGTCGGGCCGGGGCAGACGACGTTGAGCAGCACGTTCTTGGAGGCCAGTTCGCGCGCGATCGACTTGGTGAAGCTGATGACGCCGCCCTTGCACGCCGAATAGACGGCCTCGGTGCTGGTGCCGACGCGCGCCGCGTCCGACGCGATATTGATGATGCGCCCGCCGCCGCGTGCCACCATCAGCGGTGCCACCGCATGATGCGTGTAGAGCGCGCCATACAGGTTGATGCGGATGATCTTGTCCCACAGCGGCTTCTCGGTGGCGAGGAACGGGGCCGGCTGATCCCAGCCCGCATTGTTCACCAGCGCCCAGACCGGGCCGAGATCCGCCTCGACAGCGGCGACGGCCGCCTGCACCTGCTCCTGATCGCCGACATCGACGGCATAGGTCTTGACGGTCGCATCGCCGGCCAGCCCGGCGGTCTCCTCGCCCGCCTCCGGCTTCAGATCGAAGATCGCGACCTTGCACCCCTCGGCCGCCAGCCGCAGCGTCAGCGCGCGACCGATCCCCTGCCCGCCGCCCGTGACGATGGCGACCTTGCCTTCAAGTCCCTGCACGCTTCATCCTCCTGTCAATCGTCATCGTCCGTGTCGCCGCCCGACATGGCGAGCAGCTTGCGCTTGAGCGTCACCAGCGTTTCGGCGGTAGTCTGCATCGCCTCGTCGGAAACGTCGGACAGGATCTCGTCCTCCACTTCGCCGACGTTGACGCGGATCGTGTTGACCAGCTTCGCGCCGGCCGAAGTGAGGTAGACGCGCCTGATCCGGCCATCGCGCGGATCGGCGCGGCGCTCGACATAACCCGCGCTTTCCATGCGCTCGATCAGGCCGCCCATGCCGACCTTGGTGACGTCGAGATCGGCGGCCAGCGCGGTCTGGGTCATTCCGTCGCGGCGCGACAGGAAGGCAAGCACCCACCATTGGGAGCGGGTGATGCCGACGGGCTTGAGCGCGCGATCGACGACGATCCGGCGCAGCCGCGAGACATCGTGAATGAGGAAACCGAAACGAAGGTTGGTATTAAGATCCTTGGGCACGACATCTCCCCTGATCGAGCGCAGCCAGAGGCTGTTACCCGAAACGTCGCCGCGCGACGCGGCCAAAAGAGGGTGCCTTGCGCCTATCATGAACCGGCCTCAAGCCGCCTTGGGCTTGGGGTTGAGCTTGCCCTTGAACATGTCGCGGCCGATGATCGTCTTCATGATCTCGATCGAGCCACCCGCGATCTTGACGATCCGCGCATCGGCATAGGCCCGGCAGATCGGATATTCCCACATATATCCCCAGCCGCCGAACAGCTGGAGGCACTTGTCGGCGGTTTCGCAGTGCAGTTCGGCCGTCGTCATCTTGGCCATCGCGGCATCGACCGAGTCGAGCTCGCCGGCCATGAACAGTTCGATGCAGCGATCGGTGAAGACGCGCGCCATCACCGAACGCGCCTTGAGATCCGCCAGTACGAACTGGGTGTTCTGGAAGTCGCCGATCGACTGGCCGAACGCCTGGCGCTCGGCGGTATAGTCGACCGTCCACTGGATCATCTCCTCGATGACGGTCGCCGATCGGATCGCCTGCGCCAGCCGCTCCTGCGACAGCTTGGTCATCATCAGCTTGAAACCCTGACCCTCGGCCCCAAGCATCGCCGAGGCCGGCACGCGCATGTCCGAGAAGAACAGCTCCGACGTATCCTGCGCCTTCATGCCCAGCTTCTCGAGGTTCTGGCCGCGATTGAAGCCGGGTGTCGTCGCATCCACCAGGAACAGGGACACGCCATTCGCTCCCGCCGCGCTGTCGGTCTTCGTCGCGAGGACGAGGACGTCGCACAGCTGGCCGTTCGAGATGAACACCTTCTGCCCGTCGATGATGAAATCGGCGTCGTTGTCGCCGGGCGCGGCATTGGGATCGCGCACCGCGCGGGTCTTCACCGCCTTCAGATCGCTGCCGGCGTGCGGCTCGGTCATGCCTAGCGAGCCGATCGCCTCACCCTTCACCATGCGCGGCAGCCACTGGCGCTTCTGCTCCTCCGTGCCGAAGCTCTTGATGTAGGTCGCGACGAGATCGGTATGGATCAGGAACCCCGGGCCGCTGGCGCCGACCCGCCACAATTCCTCGAACACGACCACGTCGAACAGATAGTCGGCGCCCAGCCCGCCATATTCCTCCGGCACGGTGCAGCACAGCAGCCCGGCCTCGCCGGCCTTCAGCCACAGCTCGCGCGGGACGATGCCGTCTTCTTCCCACTGCGCGTGGTAGGGCACGATCTCCTTCTCGACGAAACGGCGAACCGTCTCGCGCCACATATCATGTTCTTCGTTGAAGATGCGGCGTTCGATCACCGGACTGTTCCTTCGTTGGCAGGGGCGGCGCGCTCGGCCTTGTCCCGTTCGGTCGAGCGGCGGATGGCGTCACGCGCATCGTTCCACTGGGTGTCGGTCATGCTCGTGAGGTCGGCGAACGTGCCGGGGCCGGCGAGATGCTGCCCGCCGTCGATCGCGATCGTCTGGCCGGTCAGGTATCTGCAACCGTCGGACAGCAGGAAGACGATCAGGTTCTGCAGCTCGGCCATTTCCCCGAACCGGCCGAGCGGAACGGTATCGTCGCTCGTCGCGCTCGATTTCGCGCCGGGAATGGGACTGAGCTTCTCCCAGGCGCTCTCGGTCGGAAACGGCCCTGGAGCGGTGGCGTTGAGCCGGATGCCGTAGCGTCCCCACTCCACCGCAAGCGACATCGTCATGGCATGAAGCGCGGTCTTCGCCATCGCGGAGGGCACGACGAAGGCCGATCCCGTCCATACCCATGTCACCAGATTGCTGACGACCGATCCGGCGATGCCCTCGGCGATCCAGCGCTTGCCGGCGGCGAGCGTGACGTGGAAGCTGCCGTCCATCACGGTCGACGTCACCGCGCGAAATCCGCGTGGGCTCAGGTCCTTGGTCGGCGCGATGAAGTTCGCCGCGGCGTTGTTGACGAGGCAGGTCAACGGGCCCACCGCCCAGATGGCGTCCATCAACTGGTCGACCTGGTCGGCATCGCGTATATCGCAGACGTGCCAGTGCACCGCGCCCCCGATCTCCGCCGCGGCCGCTTCGAGCACGCTCGCCCGGCGCCCGCAGATATGCACGACCGCGCCCTTGGCGACGAGCGCCCTGGCGATCTCCTTGCCGAGCCCGGAACCGCCGCCTGTCACCAGGACCGACTTGCCGGCCAGCACGTCATCCAGAAAAATAGCGATGCTCACGTGTGGCAGTCCCCTCCCGGTGCGCGGCTGAACGCCATCGCTTCCGTCCGTCAACCTGTTTACAAGTATGTTCGATCCTGTCAACAAGCGGGTGTCGAACAGCAGAAGCGGTGAGGATGACCGAGAGATTCATATCGGCCGTCGGCGGATATCTGCCGATGCTCCGTCTCGATCGGGCGGCGGCGTCGAAGGCGCTGCGATTCGCCGGCCTTGGCGGCCGCGGCGGCGGGCGCCGGGCGATCGCCGGATGGGACGAGGATGCGCTCACGCTCGCTGTCGAGGCCGCGCGGCGACTCGGCGGCGATCGGCCGATCGATCGATTCGCCTTCGCCTCGACCTCTGCCCCCTTCTACGAGCGCGCGCACGCGGCGATCGCGCTGGAGGCGCTGGGATGGCCCGCCACGACGCGATCGAACGACGTCGCCGGGTCCCGGCGCTGTGCCGTGTCGGCATTGCTCGACGCGCTGCTGGGAAATGGTGAAGTGGTTGTCGCTGCCGGCGAACGGCGCCCCGCTCGCGCCGGCAGCCCGCAACATCTCGCCTTCGGCGACGGCGGCGCCGCCGCGCGGGTCGGAGATGCCGGTGGCGCGCGGCTGATCGGCCATGCCAGCCTGTCGCACGATCTGGTCGACATGTACGCCTCGCGCGAGATGCCGACGCCATACGCCTATGAGGAACGCTTCGTGCGCGAGACCGCCGCGCGCGAGGTGATCGCGCCGACGATCCGTGCGGCCTGCGCGGCGGCGGGGATCGAGCCGTCGGCGGTGATCCACGCGGCCGTCCACGAACCGCTTGGCGGCATGTGGCGGGACATCGCCAGCCTCACCGGCATGACCGCCACGAACCATGCCGGCGCGCTCGATGCGCAGGCGGGCGATCTCGGCGCGGCGCACATCCTGTATGCGATGGCACTGGCCTTCGCCGCATCCTCGCCCGGCGACATCGTCCTTGTCGCGGGGTTCGGCTCGGGCTGCGACGCGCTCGTCTTCGAGATCACCGGAGAGGTGACGGGCGCGGCGGACGCCGTGGCGATGCTGGGTTCCGGCCTTGTCACGCAGGACTATGTGCGCTTCCTGTCGCTGACCGGGGAGATCGATCTCGACTGGGGCGTCCGCTCGGAGACCGAGCAGAAGGCGCAGGGCACCGTTCTGGAACGGCATGGCCGCGATACGATCGGCTTCATCGGCGGTCGGGACGAATCGGGCAACGTGCAATTCCCCAAGAGCCGCATCCCCGTTCGACCCGGCGCGGCCGGCCCGGAAGCGATGACGGACGTGCGGCTGGCCGATTGCCCGGCGACGCTCGTTTCGGTCACTGCCGATCGTCTCAACTACACGCCCGATCCGCCCTTCTGGTTCGGGCTTGTCCAGTTCGACAATGGCGCGCGTCTGCCGATGGAGCTGGTCGACGCGGATGCGGCCGGCTTCACCGTCGGCGACGCGCTGCGGATGCGGCTGCGGATCAAGTCGATCGATCGCCGGCGCGGTTTCCGCACCTATTTCTGGAAGGCCGCGCCCGCCGCGCGGCCTTTGCTGGAGAACTGATCATGGCCACCGGGATCAAGGATCGCGTCGCGATCATCGGCATGGGCTGCACCGCGTTCGGCGAACATTGGGACAAGGGGCCGGAGGATCTGATGGTCGACGCGTTCGCCGAGGCGATCGCCGACGCCGGCATCGAACGCAGCCGGATCGAAGCGGCGTGGGTGGGCAACGCGCTGGACGACATCAACGTCGGCAACAGCGCGCTGCCGCTGGCGCACGCACTGCGGCTGGAGACGATCCCGGTCTCGCGCGTCGAGAATATGTGCGCGACCGGCACCGAGGCGTTGCGCGCGGCGGCCTATGCGGTGGCGGCGGGGGCCGTCGACATCGCGCTGGCACTCGGCGTCGAGAAGCTCAAGGACACGGGCTATGGCGGCCTGCCGCTGCGCACCAAGGGCCTCGCGAACGATCTGTGGATGCCGTACGGATCGGCGCCCGGCACCTTCGCCCAGTTGGCCGGCGCCTATACCGCGCGACACGGCGTCGACCCTGCCGACCTCAAGCGCGCGATGGCGCATGTTTCATGGAAGAGCCACCAGAACGGCGCCCGCAACGCCAAGGCGCATCTGCAGAAGCCCGTCGAGATGGACAGGATCCTGAACGCGCCGATGATCGCCGATCCGCTCGGCCTGTTCGATTGCTGCGGCGTGTCCGACGGTGCGGCGTGCGCGATCGTGACGACGCCGGAGATCGCGCGTTCGCTCGGTCGCATGAATCCGGTGACGATCAAGGCGATCCAGCTTTCGGCCAGCAATGGCTGGGAGATGCAATATGGCGAATGGGACGGCGCCTCGGTGCGCAACACGCAGGTCGCCGCCAGGCGCGCCTATGCCGAGGCGGGCATCGCCGATCCCCGCGCCGAGCTTTCGCTGACCGAAGTGCACGACTGCTTCTCGATCACCGAACTGGTGACGATGGAGGATCTTGGCCTCTCCGATGGCGGCCGCGCGATCTTCGACATTCTCGATGGCCGGTATGACAGCGAGGGCGCCCTGCCCTGCCAGATAGACGGCGGCCTGAAATGCTTCGGCCACCCGGTCGGCGCATCCGGGTTGCGCATGGCGTATGAAGTCTACACCCAGCTTCAGGATCGTGCCGGCGCCCGCCAGCGGGGCAAGGTCGATCTTGGGCTGACTCACAATCTGGGGGGGTCGCCGTACAACAGCGTGGCCGCCGTCTCGATTCTCGGTCGTCTGAACTAGGAGGTTGTCTTGGCAGGACTGTATTTCGAGCAATTCGAGATCGGGCGCGTGTTCGTCCACGAGATCCGCCGCACCGTGACCGACATGGACAACATGCTGTTCTCGTCGCTCACGTACAATCCGGCGGCGATCCATATCGACCACGCCTATGCGGCCTCGACGGAGTTCGGCAGGCCGCTGATGAACTCGATCTTCACGCTCGGCCTGGTGGTCGGCCTGTCGGTGCAGGATACGACGTTCGGCACCACCGTCGCCAATCTCGGGATGACGGATACGGTGTTCCCGAAGCCGGTATTCTCGGGCGACACGATCCGCTCCGAAACCACCGTCAAGGCGCTGCGGCCAAGCAAGTCTCGCCCGGGTCAGGGCATCGTCACCTTCGAGCATGTCGGGCTCAACCAGCATGACGAGGTGGTGTGCCGGACGACGCGATCCGCGCTGATGCTGGCGCGGCCGGCATGAAGCTGCGTTCGCTCCTGTTCGTGCCGGGCGACAGCGAACGCAAGTTCGCCAAGGCCCGCGGCATCGGTGCCGACGTGCTGATCCTCGATCTGGAGGATGCGGTGGCGCCGTCGCGCAAGGACGAGGCCCGCGCGACGGTGGCCACGCTGCTGGACGACACCGCGCCCCGCGATTTCGCCTTCTTCGTGCGGGTCAATCCGTTCGATACCGGGCTGACGCTGGCGGACATGGCGGCGGTGGTGAAGCCGGGCCTCGACGGCCTGCTGATCCCCAAGGCCAATGGCGCCCACGATATCGCACAGATCGGCCACTATCTCGACGCGCTGGAGCAGAAAGCGGGGATGGCGATCGGCACCGTCAGGCTGATGGTCGTCGCGACAGAGACGCCGGCGGCGATGTTCGCGCTCGGCAGCTACGCGCCGGTGCATCCGCGCCTCGTCGGGTTGACCTGGGGCGCCGAGGATCTCGCCGCCGCGATCGGCGCGACCGGCAACAAGGGCGACGACGGAAGCTGGACCTTTCCCTATCAGGTCGCCCGCGCGCAATGCCTGTTCGCCGCCGCATCGGCCGGCGTCGCGCCGCTGGACACGCTCTACGCCGATTTCCGCGACGATGCCGGCCTGGAGCGATCGTGCCGGGACGCCCGCCGCGACGGCTTCGTCGGCCGGATAGCGATCCACCCCGATCAGGTCGCCACGATCAACCGCTGCTTCTCGCCGTCCGACGCGGAGATCGCGGAGGCGCGCCTGATCGTCGACGCCTTTGCCGCGCAGCCGGATGCCGGCACGCTCGGCATCGGCGGCAAGATGTACGACATCCCCCATCTCAAGGCCGCCAGGCGCACGCTGGCCACCGTCGGAGAATGACCGTGAGCGATTCCCGCCCCCTCCCCACCCAGGAAGACCTCGACGCCATCCGCGAGGGCGTGCGCGCCGTCTGCGCACCGTTCGACGACGAATATTGGCTCGACCGCGACGATACCGGAGAGTTCCCGAAGGACTTTCATCGCGCGATGGCCGACGGTGGCTGGCTCGGCATCACCATGCCCGAGGAATATGGCGGCTCGGGCCTTGGCGTCACCGAGGCGATGACGATGATACGCGAGGTGGCGTCGTGCGGCGGCGGCTTCGCCGCCTCGTCCACCATCCATATCAATCTGTTCGGCCCGCACCCCATCGTCGTGAAGGGCACGCCCGATCAGAAGGCGCGCTGGGTGCCGCGGCTGGTTTCGGGAGAGGACCAGTGCTGCTTCGGCTTCACCGAGCCCGATGCCGGCCTCAACACGACGCGGATCAAGACCTTCGCGGAGAAGGTGCCCGGCGGCTATGTCGTCCATGGCCAGAAGGTCTGGACCTCGACCGCGCAGGTCGCCAACAAGATCATGCTGCTGACCCGGACGACCAAGTTCGAGGATGTGAGCCGGCCGACCGACGGCATCACCATCTTCTACACCGATCTCGATCGCAGCAAGATCGACGTGCACCTGATACCGAAGATGGGCCGCAAGGCCGTCGACTCGAACGCGATCTTCATCGACGGCCTGTTCATCCCCGACGAGGACCGGATCGGCGAGGAGGGCAAGGGTTTCGGCTACATCCTCCACAGCCTCAATCCCGAGCGTATCCTCATCGCGGCGGCGGCGATGGGCATCGGATCGGACGCCCTGCGCCGCGCAGCCAACTACGCCAAGGAACGCACCGTCTTCGATCGGCCGATCGGCATGAACCAGGGTATCCAGCATCCGCTCGCCGAGCGGTGGATGTATCTGGAAAGCGCGTGGCTGATGGTCCAGAAGGCGGCCGCGCTTTACGATAGCGGGCTTCCGTGCGGCGCCGAGGCCAACAGCGCCAAGTTCCTCGCCGCGCGCGCCTGCCACGATGCGGCCTGGCAGGCGGTGGCGACGCATGGCGGCTTCGGCTACGCCAAGGAATATCATGTCGAGCGCCTGTACCGCGAAGCCGCGCTGACCCGGCTGGCGCCGATCACCGAACAGCTCATCATGAGCTTCATCGCCGAGAAGGTCCTCGGCCTGCCCAAGAGCTATTGAGGACGACACCCATGGGAATGATGGACGGCAAGGTCGCGCTCGTCACCGGCGCCGGGCGCGGCGTCGGGCGCGGCATCGCGCTTGATCTCGCGCGTGCCGGCGCGGCGGTGGTGGTCAACGATCTCGGCGTCGCGCTTGACGGCAGCGGCGCAGACGAGGGATCGCCGGCCGAGCAGGTCGCCGCCGAGATCGTCGCGATGGGCGGCCGGGCGGTCGCCAATCACGACAGCGTCGCCGAGTGGGCCGGCGGCTGCGCGATGGTGAAGACGGCGATTGACCATTTCGGAAGGATCGATGCCGTCGTGAACAATGCCGGCAATCTGCGCGACGTGCTGTTCCACAAGATGACGCCCGACGATTTCGACGCGGTGCTGGCCGTGCATCTGAGGGGCAGCTTCCACACCAGCCGCGCCGCCGCGCCCTATTTCAAGGAGCAGGCGTCGGGCGCGTTCGTCCACATGACGTCCACCTCGGGGCTGGTCGGCAACATGGGCCAGGCGAACTACGCGGCGGCCAAGCTCGGTATCGTCGGCCTCTCCAAGTCGATCGCGCTCGACATGCAGCGGTTCAACGTCCGCTCCAACGCGGTCGCGCCGTTCGCCTGGACGCGCATGGTGAGTTCGATCCCCAACGAGACGCCCGAACAGCAGAAGCGCGTTGAGGGCCTGAAGAAGCTCGTCGCGGAAAAGATCGCGCCGTTCGTCGTGGCGCTCTGCGCGGATGAGGGCGCGCGGGTGACGGGCCAGATCTTCGGCGTTCGCAACAACGAGATCTACCTCTTCTCGCAGCCGCGCCCGATCCGCACCGCGCACACCGCCGAGGGCTGGACGCCTGAGGCGATCGCCGAGCGGGTGTTCGATCAGTTCGCCAATGATTTCTATCCGCTGCATCGATCGGGCGACGTCTTCACCTGGGATCCGGTATGAGCCTGGCGGCGGACCTGCGCGCCCGGCTCCGCCTGCCCGTCATGGCGGGTCCGATGTTTATCGCATCGACCGCCGATCTGGTGATCGCGCAGTGCCGCGCCGGCATCATCGGCTCCATGCCCGCGCTCAATCCGCGCAGCACCGCCGCGCTCGACGAGGATATCGCACGTATCCGCGAGGCCGTGGGCGGGGCGCCCTACTGCATCAACCTCGTCGCGCACCGCTCCAACGATCGCCTCCATGCCGATCTCGATGTCATCCTGCGCCACAAGGTGCCGATCGTCGTCCTGGCACTCGCCGCCAACGCCGATCTGGTCAGGGCGCTACAGGCCAATGGTTCGCTGGTCTTCCAGGATGTCATCAAGGACCGGCATGCGCGCAAGTGCGCCGAGATGGGCGTGGACGGCATCATCGCGATCGGCGCGGGCGCCGGCGGTCATACCGGCGATCTCTCACCCTTCGCGCTGATGCAGGAGATACGGCGCTGGTGGGATGGGCTGCTCATCCTGTCCGGCTGTATCGCCACCGGCCGATCGGTGCTGGCCGCGGAGGTGCTCGGTGCGGATCTCGCTTATATCGGCTCCGCCTTCCTCGCCAGCACAGAGGCGAACACGCAGGCCGCCTTCAAGCAGATGATCGTCGACAGCGCCGCCAAGGATATCGCGCTGACCAACTGCTTTACCGGCGTGAACGCCAATTTCCTGATCCCGTCGATCCGGGAGAACGGGCTCGATCCGGCGGCGCTGGTGCGCGCGGAGGGCGCCGAAATCAGCATCGCCGGTGGCGGTTCGAACAGCAAGGCGTGGCGCGATATCTGGAGCGCGGGCCAGGGGATCGGCGCGGTGACGCGATCGGAACCGGCGGCCGACTATATCGACTGGCTCGTCGCCGACTATGCAGAGGCGCGCGCGGCGATGGGCATGACGGCCTGACCGGGCTCGGCCAGCCATCTCGTCGAGACTTGGCCGTGGATTACCAGTCTGCAGGCGCGTGCTGCGTGTCCGCCGCCTCGAAACCGGCGGCCTGATTCCACGCCCGGTCGCGGGCCGCGCTCACCTGCCCCGCCGCGACGACGCTGTCGAACGAACGCGCCTTGAAGTCGGCACGCCCATCGACGCCGCTGGCGTCGATCAGGGCCTCGACCGCCTCGCCGATCCGACAGGTGGTGGCGCGCGCATCCGCCGGCGTGTCGACGCTGGCGGCGTCGATCGCCGTGCGCAGCGCAGCGGCGGCCGCCATCGTGCGTTCACCCCCCGCCGCCCCGTCGCAAAGGTCCCGTGCAAGGGCGAGCATCGCATCGGCCTCGCGCCGTTCGAAGCGCGCCGCCGCGTCGATATGATCGCGCAGGATGCCGATATGGGCGAGGACGAGCGACGCCTGCTCGATCGCCAGCGAACGGTCGGCCGGAAGCGCCGGCAGGATCACCTCGGCGAGTGCGCGCGCCATGCTGTCGAGGCGATCGTCGATCGAAGGGATCACGAGGCAATCTCCTGCCGCAGAAGATCGCACATCTCGGCGTGGAAGATATGCCCCGCCGGCGCGATCCAGGTGAGCAGCACGTCCTGATGGTTGTGGTGATCGCGGGCCGATCTCAGCCCGGTCGCCAGCACGATGATGATGGTCTTGTACGCCGCCAGCACCTCGTAGAAGCGCAGCGTGCGGCGGTCGACGCGTCGGCCCGACGCCGCCTCGTACCGCGCGATCATCTCCTCGCGCGGATAGAGCCCGCTTGCCCGATAGGCGCCATCCTCATAGGCGCCGAACGCACGCTGCATCGCCCAGGCCAGGTCCTCGTGAAAATCGCCGATATGGGCAAGTTCCCAGTCGAGCACCGCGACGATCTCGCCGCTCTCCTCGTCGAACAGGTAGTTGCCGGTGCGATAGTCGCCGTGGACCAGCACCAGTTCGTGTGCGGCGGGAAGATTCTCGCGCATCCAGCGCTCGGCCATCGCGACCGCCGGGATCGGGTGGACGCGATCCTCGCGCCAGACCTGCGCCCACCAGTTCAGCTGCCAGCGCGCGGCCTGCTGCGGATCGGCATCGGGCACCTGGAACGTCGGCAGATGCGCGGTCCGCCAGTCGAGCGCGTGGATCGCGACCAGATGATCGATGAACTGCGGGCCGATCCGCTCACGCAGGTCAGCGCCCAGCAACGTGCCCAGCCCGGAGACCGTTCGGCCGTTATGGCTCGGCTTCGTGACGCCGCCGACGAAGCGCATGATCGCCCCCGGCTGACCGAGCCTGTCGCCCTCGGCGTCGAGCCAGACGGGTTCGGGCGCAGGCACGATGCCGCGAAAGACGTCCAGTATCTCAAACTCGCGGCGACGATCCGATTCGGAAATCGATTGCGCCGGCTCCATGCGCAGCACATAGCGGCCCGCATGCTCGCCATCGGCGATGGTAAAGCTGAACTGCTCCTTCGACGCCCCGCCGCCCATCCGCTGCAGCGCATCGGCGCGCGCACCCGGCGCCTCCTCGGCAAGAAAGGCGTTGAGACGCGCCTGGACATCATCCTCGGTGCGCGCGCGATAGACACCGGCGGCCTTGCGCAGCCGGCGCCTGTCCAGGACCGCGGCGACGGCCGGCTCGATGTCCCGCATATTTCCGACCTTGCCGACTGGCACGGCCTCGACGTCGGGCTCCGCCGTCATTTGCCGAACTGCGCGACGTGCTGCCTGGCGAACTGGTAATAGGTCATGTTCCAGCAGAATTCGCACCAGCCGCTGCCGGTCTCTCCTTCGATCTCGACGATGGTCGCGCCTTCGTTGAGCATGATCATCGGATCGGCATCGTACTGGAACTTGGCGAACACCTTGCTCGCGATCGCGGTGGTACGGCCGGCGGCGTCCACTGCCACGACGTCGATCGATTCGTGGTGCATGTTGTCGTCATAGACGAAATCGTAGCGGACGCTGCGGATCTCGCTCATGCGACCGTCCTTGAACACGTAGCCGCGCAGCAGCGTGCGACCGAAGGACTGCATCTCGAAGAAATGCACGGCAGCGCTCGCGGTCGTCGCGTGAAACCACTTATAGTGCTGATTGAGTCCCCAGATGCGCGTGCCCCAGCTATGGTCGCGCTGCATGAAGGTATCGATCTCGTGCCGCGTTCCGTCGATCGTCAGCGTGCCGGTCAGCCGGCCATGTTGCTCGGTGCGATCGTCCGCATAGTAAGACGGGCAGCCATCCTCGTGCGAGCTGAAGGCATAAGGAGGGTGCATCGCCTCATAATGGCATTCGATCTGGACGCGCTGGCCCTGAAACGACAGATCGACGCTGCGATGCGGTTCGCCGAGCCGCATCGTCAGGCCGCTGACCTGCCAGTCGTGGAAGGTCATCGAATCGGGCACGGGCACCTCTTCGAACCGTTCCTTGACCGGCTCGGCCAGGGAGGGGCCGAACAGGCACACCGCCGAACCGGCCAGCCCCTTATTGTCCACCCACGGGTAGAGGAAGCCCGCCAAGCCCTTCTCGGGCAGCGCGAACATGAATGCCGCCGCCTCGCGCGCATGCGATTCGGCGCTCAGCCGGTGCCGGTCGTCATGCTCGTCCGCGAGCGTCGGGACGTCCGAAACAATATCCTCAAAGCGCATGGGGCATCCTCTCCGGGACGCATCCTGCCGCGCGTCCGACGACATTGGACTTATCGTAAAGCGGTGTTCTTGTTCAAGACGTTTTGATGCGAGATCAGGATGACGAACATGGCTGACTGCTCGGCCAATCGCGCGATTCACCGCCCCGACAGCCCGTTTCCCCCTGCCCGGTGCGCACCTGACGCCCTTGCGAAACGCAAACTGGTGAACTAGTCTGTGGGCTGAGATAGAATGGCCGCGGGCTTCGGCAAGAAGGCGGCAGCAGGAGAGCGCAGGATGATCGTCGATCAGGACGCACAATTCCATTTCACCGAACAAAGCGCGTGGAATTGGGTGGAGACGCTCGCTCTGCCGTTCGCCGTGCCGGACGCCAATATCAATGCCACGGTCTATGTCGTCGCTCGGCCGCGGCTCGGCGTATGCGCCGTCGATATCACGATCATGGACAAGATCACCGACCTCTGGGAGGAACAGCTCTACGTCGACGACATGCAGCATCTTCCCTGCCCGAAGGACTTTACCGCCTTCACGCTCGAAAACGGGTTGTCGATCAAGGCGGTCGATCCGACGCGCCATTATCGCGTGGACTATGAAGGGTTCGACGATACGAGCTTTCATCTCGACTATGTCGCGCTGCATGCGCCGTTCGACATCAACGATCCGGCGATGGATCCCACGGCCGCCGCGCGCGTCGGTCCGGCGTGGGACACGTCATGGTCGGGCCATTACGATGTGACGTATCGCATTACCGGCGAGCTGGTCGTTCGCGGCAAACGCTACCGGGTCGATTGCGTCGATACGGGCGACCGGAGCTGGGGACCGCGCGAGGAGCGTGACAATTCGGCGGTGATCTGGTGGCACGCAAGCTTCGGCGAGGCGCTGACCTGCCACCTGTTCACGGTGCACGATCTGGCGCGGCGCGACTCACTCGGGCCACATGTCAGCGGCTATGTGCTTGACGACGGTGGACTTTACGGCGTCGTCTCGTCAACCGGCACGCAGGAATATCGCAACGCGATGCCGATGGGCGGGATGGTCGACGTGGTCGACACGCGCGGCAAGGCGTTTCGCTTCACCTACTCCACGGTCAACGGCTGCTACTGGGCGCCCTATCCATCGAACACCTATCTGCAGGCGTCGATGCGGGTCGCGCACGGGGATCTCATCGGCAACGGCGTGCAGCAGATCGGCCTGAGTCGCGTCTACACGACACGCAATCGCGGCCTGATCCGCGCGCGCACCTAGATCCGGACGAAGCTGGCGCCCGATCGCCGTCGGCAGCGCGAGCGATCACGACGGCGCAAATAATTCTTGTAAACACGTTTACGTACAGGTACGACCAAGATCACAGCCGACGACAGTTCGGCATGCGCGAGCGCCCGGGCCAACCGGCGCGTCAGGAAATGGGAGAGGATGATGATGACCTTGCGGACGGCTTTGCTGGTCTCTGGCGCAGCGACGCTGTTGGGCGTTGGAACTCCCGCGTTCGCACAGATAAGCAGCAGCGGGCAGGCCACGCCGCCGGATGGCTCGCAGCCCGCGCAGCGGCCGGCCGATGGCGACCAGACGGAGATCATCGTCACCGCCCAGCGCCGTTCCGAGGCTCTCCAGCGGACGCCGGTGGCGGTGTCGGTCCTCTCGGGCACCACGCTCGCCAACCAGGCGATCTCGTCCGAGCGCGATCTCCAGGTGGCGGTGCCGGGGCTGACCGTGCGTGCGTCGCAAAACGACAACCAGCTCAACTATTCGCTGCGCGGCCAGACTGTCGATACCTACTCGAACTCGCTGCCGGCGGTGCTGCCCTACGTCAACGAGGTGCAGGTCGGCGGCGTTGGCCAGAGCGCCTTCTATGATCTGCAGTCGGTGCAGGTGGTCAAGGGTCCGCAGGGCACGCTGTTCGGCCGCAACGCCACCGGCGGCGCGGTGCTGTTCACCACCGCCAAGCCGACCGAGGAACTGTCCGGCTACGGCTCGGTCGGCGTCGGCCGCTTTGACGAGATGCGCGTCGAGGGCGCGATCGGCGGCGCGCTGGTGCCCGACGTGCTGCGGGTGCGCGTCGCCGGCTCCTACCGCGTGCGCGACGGCTATCAGACCAATCTGTTCTACGGCTCGCGGCTGGGTGAGATCGATCGCAAGGCGGGCCGCCTCAGCGTCGATTTCATGCCCACCTCGACGATCACGAACAGCCTCGTCGTCGATTATCTCAACGACGACGGAACCAGTATCGTGGCGCCCGTCTACAGCGTGCTGCCGCCCAGCGCGAACGTGCCCGGCAACCCGGTCGTCCCCAACAACGTGCTGATCCCGGGTCTTGTCCAGGCCGGCATCGATCAGCGCGCGCGCGGGCCTTATACGGTCAACGTCGACTCCCTCAACTCCCATCATCTCACCAAGGTGGTGGTGTCGAACATCACCTCGTGGAAGATCGGTGAGGACACTACGATCAAGAATGTGTTCGGCTATGTCCGCACCAAGTTCTTCGACGGCGGCGATATCGACGGCACGCAGTTCGGCATCGACGGTCGCGGCACCGCCAAGACGGGCGAGCTGGGCAGCTTCGGCGTGATCCGGCAATATTCGGACGAGCTCCAGCTGCTCGGCAAGATCTTCGACGACCGGCTCGAATATGTCATCGGCGGCTATGCGGCGGATATTCGCGACCACACGGTGAACAACAGCTTCATCGAGGCCGAGCTGGGCGCGCCGGTTCAGATCAACGCCGGCACGACGCGCAGCCGATCGATCGCGGGCTACACGCAGGCCACGTTCGACACCGGGCTGGCGGGCTTCAAGCTGACGGGTGGCGTTCGCTACACCTCGGAAGAGGTCACGTTCGCGCGCGACGCCAACGATCTCTACAGCCCGACCGCGAACCCGACGCTGGTGCCCTTCTACGCCGATGGGCGGTTCATCGCCCCGCAGAAGGACACGTTCAGCCGGCTGAGCTGGACGGCGGGCATCAACAACCAGGTCACGTCGAACCTGCTGCTGTATGCGAAGGGCAGCCGCAGCTTCCGCAGCGGCGGCTTCAACAATCAGGGGCCGCCGACGCCGGGGTTCGCGGATCAGTCGGGCGGCGAGTACCGGCCCGAGGTCGCGACCGATGTCGAGGGCGGCGCCAAATATCACGGCTATCTCGGCACCATGCCGGTGAACGCCAACCTCGCCGTCTATCACACCTGGGTCGACAACGTTCAGCGCGCCTTCTACGGCTCGATCTACGGGTTCATCGCGGCGACCACAGTGAACGTGCCGCAAGCGCAGATCACCGGCGTCGAGTTTGACGGCAACATCCGGCCGGTCAGCTGGCTGACGCTGGGCGGCAACATCAACTACACCCACGCTCGCTTCACCAAGAACCGCGTCGCGGTGCTCGGAACCGACGGCACGACGGCGATCGCCATCTATGACAGCTACCCCGATACGCCCAAATGGTCGGGGCTGGCCTATGCCGACGTGACCGCGCCGGTGACGGAGCGGGTGAACGCGGTGCTGCACGGCGATGTGTTCGCGCAGACGTCGAACTTCTTCAGCTCGACCGGCCGTTCGCTCAATCCCGGCACCAAGATCCCCGGCTACGCCGTCGCCAACTTCCGCGTCGGGCTTGAACAGTCCGGCGGCAAGGGCTGGGCGCTGTCGGGCCTCGTCAAGAACGCCTTCGCCAAGACCTATTATACGGGCGGCATCGGCTTCGCGAGCATCTTCGCGCTCAGCGTCGCCGTGCCGGCGGAGCCGCGCACCTTCCTGATCGAGGCGCGATACCGCTTCTGAGCCCGGCGCTGGAGAGGATTGTTCCGCGATGATTACCGCTGACGATTTTAAGTTCCATCCTTGCGACCCGAACGATCTCGACTGGACCGAAACCCAGTTCGTCATCTTCTCGTCGCCGGCCGATGGCATCAGCGGCAATCTCTACGTCCTGGCGCGCCCCAATCGCGGCATCTGCCACAGCTCGATCGAGATCCACCGGGGGATGTGCTTTCATCCGTGGCAGATCGATCATAATGACGCGCAGATGCACCTGCGCTGTCCGGAGCGGTTTGACGATTTCACGCTCGACAACGGGCTGTCGTTCAAGGCGCACAACGAACGCGACAGCGACTTCCGCTACACGTCGCTGGACGGCAATTGCTCGCTCGAACTGGCCTATCGCGGGATCTGCGATCCGTTCGATCCGCACGATCCCGCGCATGTCCCGTCGCTCGGCCAGGGCAAGGTCGAGGGCTATGACGGCTGGAACAACGGGCACATGGAGAGCAAGGGCCGCATCACCGGTTCGCTCGTCCTGCGTGGCCGGGAGTTCAGGATCGACTGCATCGACGGCATGGACAAGAGCTGGGGTCCGCGCCGCGACTGGGGCAACAAGGGCGCGAGCTGGATCCAGGTCAACCTGAACGACGATCTCAGCGCGTTCCTCGTCTTCTCGCTCGTGTTCCGCGAGAAGGAGATCGTCTACGAGACGTTCAAATACGGCTTCCTCGCCGATCATGGCGAGCGCCGGCCGCTGCTCTCGGCCCGGATGTCGGCCAAGCGTTCGGACATGCTGGTGACGCGTGCCGACGTCACCTTCGAGGACGATCGCGGGATCGCCTACGCGGCACGCGGCACGACCATCGCTGCCGCACCATGGTACAATTTCAATCCGTCGAGCGTCGCCTACCAGACGCTGATGCGCTGGGAGAGCGAGCATGGCACCGGCTACAGCCACATCGCCGATTTCACCGGCCACGCCTTCCTCTCCGCCGGCATGGCGGATCGATTCGGTGGCTGATCGGATGGCCGACGACCGGCTACGCTTCGACGAGACGCAGCGCCGCGCGCCGGACGAGGCGGTGATCGGCGCGATCCGCGACCGTTTCCCCACCGAACGCGAGATCGACGTCGTCCTCACCCGCAAGATGCAGCGACGCCACGGCCCGGGCTACAGCGCCGTGTCGCTGGAACGCCTGGTCGAGGGTGCGGCCGCGCTGATCCTCGCGGAGACAGGCGAGCCGGCCGAGATCGACAATGCGCGCTGGCTGTCGGGCGGCGCGTCGAAACTGCAGATGGTCTTCGACCTGAAGGGCAACGACGTGAACGGCCTGCCACCCGGCGAGACCGTCACGCTGGTGCTCCGCATGGAGCCTGCCGCGTCGGTGACCGAATCCAGCCGGCGGCGCGAGTTCGAGATCCTCAATGCGGTCGACGGCCGCATTCCCGCACCAAGACCCTATTGGGTCGATGCAGAGGCGCGCCACCTCCCCTATCCGGCGATGATCTACAGCTTCGCGCGCGGATCGGCGAAGCCGACGCACGACGCCGCCAAGGTGACTGGCCTCGGCCAGAATTACGGCCCCGCCCTGCGGGCCAGGCTGGCCCCGCATTTCGTGAACCTGCTGGCGACGCTGCACGCCATCGACACGAGCGAAGTCGCCAGCCACCTGCCGAGCTTCGATGGCGCGACCGTGGGATCGAACGCCTCGGTGATCCGGCAGGTCAACGCGATGCGGCGTCTCTGGGAGGAGGATCGCATCGAGGAGGAGCCTGTGATGGACATGGTCTATCGCTGGTTGATCGCGCACGCGCCGGTGCTCGATCGCGTCTCGATCGTCCACGGCGACTATCGCAGCGGCAACTTCCTGTTCGACGAGGATAGCGGCACGATCACCGCGTGGCTGGACTGGGAAGGCGCCGCGCTCGGCGACCGTCACCAGGATCTGACCTATGCGGCGATGCCGACCTTCCAGCACGTCGCCGAGGATGGCGACGCGGTGCTCGCCTCGGGCATGATGACCGAGGCGGAACTGTACGCGGCCTATGGAGAGGCGTCGGGGATGCCGGTCGATCCCGAGCGTATCCGCTACTTCCGCATCTACAACCGCTATCTCGTCTGCGTGCTCACCCTGGGATCGTCGGCGCGCGCATCGCTGATGGCGGGCACGCACCAGGATATCGTCACCAACTTCGTCGCGATTCTGGGCTACATCGCGCTCGCCGATCTGCGCGCCGCTTATGCGGAGGTCGTCGCATGATCCAGTCGATCGACAAGCAGTTGCAGGTCGTGATGCGCGCCCTGCGTGAGGTGGTCGCGCCGGCACTGGCCGGCGCGGAAAAGCATGTCGCCGAGCAGGTCCATCTCAGCATAGCCACGCTGGCCTTCGTCGCGGAGCGGCTGCCGGAGGCGCGCCGCTACTATCGCTGGGAATTGTCCGCCTGCCTCGATCTCGCGCGTGAACTGGGGCACGAGGGCGATGCGGCGCTGGGGGCGTTCGTCGAGGCGGGCACCGCCGTGCTGGCGCGGCCCGAGGCCGACATAGCCGACTACGAGAAGGTGACGCATCAGGGCCGCGAGGCGATCGCCGCCTTCGCCGAGGCCGACGGTTCGGTCGAGGTCGAGCGGCTTATCCTCAAGCACAGCGCCGCGATAATCGACCAGCAGCGCCAGTGGTGCCGGCCGTTCGGCTTCGAACTCAAGCCCGAAACGCTGCCTGCGCCGGCGTGGTAGGCCCGCATGGTCGGATCGCCCGCCCCGCCGGATATATTCGCGGCGTTCCCGAACTTTCGGGCGCTGGGCGGCGAGCCTACCCGAACGGGCGGGACGGTCCGTTCGGGGCTGATATACCGCTCGGAAGCCCTGCTCGAACCCGGCGAGGACGATGCGAACCGGCTGGCCGCCAAGTCCATCCGGCTGGTCTGCGATCTGCGTGGTGCAACGGAACGGCGTCGCGCGCCCAATCGGTGGTGGGCGGCCGGCGGCACGGAAACCATCGACCTCGATTTGCTGGGTGCGCTGGCGCCGGAGCACCAGCCCTGGCCGAAGCTCCGCGAGGCACCGGACGCGGCGGGTGCGCGGGCTGCGATGCGTGCCGTCTATGCCGGGCTTCCGGCGGCGGCGGCTGGCCATATCGCCTATCTGTTCCGTCGGATCGCCGAAGGTAGCTTGCCGCTGCTGATCCACTGCACCGCGGGCAAGGACCGTACGGGGTTCGTGTCTGCCGTGCTCCTCGCTGCGCTCGACGTGCCGTACGATGCGATCGTCGCGGACTATCTCGCCAGCCGCATCCGCAAATCGGCGGAGGCCATCGCGGCGACGCAGGCGCTGGCCACCGCCCATCTCGGCTTCGCCTTGCCGGCCGACGCGCTCGACGTAATGATGGGCGTGGACGAATCCTATCTGGCCGAGAGCTTCGCCGCGATCATGCGGGCGCATGGCGGGGTCGACGCCTATCTGCTCGCCGCCGGCCTGACGCGGAGCGAGCTTGCCGCGCTCCGCGATCGCATGGTCGCGTAGCGCGGCGTTCAGCCCATCACATAGATGGACTTGAGCTGCTGATAGCTGCCGAGCGCCTCGGGGCCGAACTCGCGCCCCATGCCGCTGGCTTTCACGCCACCGAACGGCGAGCCGAGCGAGGGCATGTAGCCGTTGATCCCGATCGTGCCGGTCTGCACCTGCCGGGCGACGCCCAGCGCGCGATCGGCATCTCCGCTCCACACCGACCCGCCGAGGCCGAAGGCGCTGTCGTTGGCGATCCGCACCGCATCGGCATCGGACTCGTAGGGGATCACGGAAAGCACCGGACCGAAGATCTCCTCGCGGGCGATGGTGGCGGAATTGTCCACGTCGGCGAACAGCGTCGGCTCCACGAACCAGCCCTGGTTGGTCGTCGTCGGCCGGCCGCCGCCCTGCACCAGCCGCGCCTCCTGCTTGCCCTGCGCGATATAGCCCTCAACCCGGTCGCGATGCGCCGCCGACGCCATCGGGCCGACCTGGGTGGAGGGATCGAGCGCGTCGCCGACCGTGAGCGACGCCATCGTCGCGGCGAGCGCATCCACCACCTCGCCGTAACGCCGCACCGGCGCCAGCACGCGCGTGCCGTTATAGCAGGCCTGCCCGTTGTTGAGCAGCGACGCCATCGGCACGCCCGCCAGAAAGGTCGGCAGGTCGACGTCGTCGAGCAGGATCGCGGCGGACTTGCCGCCCAGTTCGAGCGTGACCGGGCGCAGCAATTCCCCGCAGCGCGCCGCGATTGCGCGGCCGGCACCCGTCGAGCCGGTGAACGCCACCTTGTCGACGCCGGGATGCGAGACGAGATAGGCGCCCGCCGCCCGATCCGCCGCCACCCAGTTGAGCACGCCCGGCGGCACGCCGGCCTCCAGCGCGGCCTCCGCCATCACATAGCTGTCGAGGATCGTGCCGGGTGACGGCTTGATGACCAGGGTGCATCCGGCCGCCATCGCCGGCGCGATCTTGCTGAGCGCCAGCGTCACCGGAAAATTCCACGGCACGATCGCGGCGACCACCCCGACGGCGGATCGCTCGACAAGCGTGTGCCGCCCCATCTGCGACGGCCGCACGTCGTCTCTGCTACCAGCCTCGGCAAGCCCGGCATAATAATCGAGCACGCCGAGCGAGAACTGCGCTTCAAGCAGGCCGCTCAGCGCGATCGGCATCCCGTTCTGGATGCTCACCGCATGCGCCAGATCGCCGGACCGCGCCGCCAGCGCGGCCAGGAAGCGCCGCATCACGGCGGCCCGCTCGGCAGGGGCGCGCGTCGCCCAGTCGGTCGAGTCGAACGCGTGCCGCGCGGCCGCGACCGCGCGATCGATATCGGCCTCGACCGCCTCGGGAACGGTCGCCACGACGTCGCCCGTCGACGCACCGACGATCTCGAAGCGGCGGGTCGACGCGGGGGCGACCCATTCCGCGCCGATGAAGAATGCGCTCCGGTCCATGATCATCTCGGCATCCTCGAACAATCTGTTGTCGTTGCGCATCATCCTACCCGTCACCCGAAAGTTAGTAAAGTGGTTGACTTTAATCCGGCGCTGTTCGATCCTCGCACTCGGAAAAGACGCTCGCGAGACGGCGTCGCTCGAGAGGGACTGCCGTGATCGACGCCATCGCCGCCGTGATGCCCGCCGCCAACGCGGCCTTCGAAATCCAGGACATCTCAGTCGCCGCCCCCGGGCCGGGCGAGGTGCTGGTCGACGTCAAGGCGGTCGGCATCTGCCACAGCGACCTGGTGATGGTGTCGGGCGCGTTCGGCACCGCCTTCCCCGCCGTCTTCGGCCATGAGGGCGCCGGTATCGTCCTTGCCGTGGGCGAAGGCGTTCGCAAGGTGGCGCCGGGCGACAAGGTTCTGCTCACCTTCAACAGCTGTGGCGAATGCCGCCACTGCCGCGCCGATGATCCGGCCTATTGCGAGCATTTCACGGCGCTCAACATGGCGTGCGCACGTGCCGACGGTTCGTCGCGGCTGCACAGCCACGGCCACGCGCTGTCCGACAACTTCTTCGGCCAGTCGTCCTTCGCCAGCCGGGCGATCGCGACCGAGCGCAACGTGGTCAAGCTGGACGACGACGCCGACCTCGCGCTGCTCGCGCCGCTCGGCTGCGGCATCCAGACGGGCGCGGGCGCGGTGATGCGCTCGCTCGAGGCGAAGCCGGGCCAGTCGCTGGTGGTGATCGGCGGCGGTTCGGTGGGGTTGAGCGCGGTGCTCGGCGGCGTGGTAGCCGGCTGCGCGCCGATCATCCTGATCGAGCCGCAGCAGGGCCGGCGCGACATCGGCGTCGAGGTGGGCGCCACCCACGTGATCGATCCGATGGCCGGCGATCTCGCCGAGGCGGTGCGCGCGATCCTGCCCGGGGGCGCGGACCTGCTCGTCGATACCAGCGGCAATGCCGGCGCGATGACGGCCGCGCTGGGGCTGATCGCGAACAAGGGCCGGGTCGGGCTGGTCGGCCTGCCGGCGGCGATGGATGCGACCCTGGCCTTGCCCGTAATCCAGTGGCTTACCCAGGGCGGAACGGTCCGCGGGATCGTCGAGGGCGACAGCGATCCCGACCGCTTTCTGCCTGAGCTGGCCGCGCTGCACCGCGCCGGGCGGCTGCCGTTCGATCGCTTCGTCACCACCTATCCGTTCGCCGAGATCAACCAGGCGATCGCCGATGCGCATTCGGGCAAGGCGATCAAGGTCGTGCTGACGCTGTGAGCGGATCGGGCGGGGATCGGGCCGCGGCGCCGGGGAGGCTCCGTTGTTGAAGCGCAGCGGCCGTGGAGCCTACGGCGCCGAGCATGACCAGTTCCGGGAAACCGTGCGCCGGTTTCTGGCCGATGCGTTCACGCCGCAACTGCCCGCCTTCGAAGCGGAGGGCAAGGTCAGCCGGGCGCTCTGGGAGCAGGCGGGCGCCCTTGGCCTACTATGCCCAAACGTTCCTGCCGAATATGGCGGCCTCGGGCTCGATTTCACCTTCAACGCGGTGCTGAACGAGGAATTCAGCTATGCGATGATGTCGGACTGCCTGACGCTCCAGACCGATATTACCCTCCCCTATGTCCTGCATCACGCCAGCGACGCGCAGAAGCAGACGTATCTGCCGGGCATGGCAGCGGGATCGATCATCACCTGCATCGCGATGACCGAACCTGGCGCGGGATCGGATCTGCAGGGCGTCCGCACGACGGCAGTTCGCGATGGCGACGATTATGTCGTCAACGGATCGAAGACATATATCACCAACGGGCAGAATGCCGATCTCGTCATCGCGGTGTGCAAGACCAGCCCGCAGGACGGTGCCAAGGGCACGTCGCTGATCTTCATCGAGGCGGATCGCCCGGGTTTCTCGCGCGGGCGCAATCTCGACAAGATCGGGCAGTGGTCGGCCGACACGTCCGAGCTGTTCTTCGAGGATGTGCGCGTGCCCGCCGCCAACCTGCTGGGCGCGGAAAATCGCGGTTTCGCCTATCTGATGAACGAGCTCGTCCAGGAACGGCTCTCGATCGCGATCACCGCGCAGGCCGCAGCCCAGCGCGCCTATGACGAGGCGATCGCCTTCGTGCGCGAGCGCAAGGCGTTCGGCAAGGCGATCCTCGATTTCCAGAACACGCGCTTCACGCTCGCCGACCTCGACGCGCGCCTTCAGGTGGGCTGGGCGCACATCGACTGGGCGATCGCCGAGCATGTCGCCGGAACGCTCGATGCCGCGCAGGCCGCGAAGGCCAAGCTCTGGCATACCGAGACGCAGTGGCTGGTCTGCGATGCCGCGCTCCAGCTGCACGGCGGTGCGGGCTACATGAACGAATATCCCATCGCGCGGATCTGGCGCGATGCGCGGGTCCGCCGGATCTACGGCGGCTCGTCCGAGATCATGAAGGAATTGATCGGCCGTTCGCTCTGAGGAGCGGCGGGTTTCGCGCAGGCAGGGACGATGATGGATTTCGAACGCTTGAGGCTAGAGGTCGTCGACGGGCTTGCGCGGCTCACCTTCTGCTGCGCCGAGCGCGGCAACCCGATCGACGGACGTTTCTGCGACGAGATGGCGGAGGCCGTCATCCGTCTGTCCGAAGAGACCGGCGTGCGCTGCGTGCTGATCCGCGCGGAGGGCAAGGCGTTCGGCTATGGCGGCGACATTGCGAGCTTCATCGGCAATCTGGACGAGCTGCCGCGCAACATCAAACGCTGGACGATGACCTTGCACAGCGCCGTTTCCCGGCTGCAACGCATCGACGCGCCGGTCGTGGCGTCCGTCCAGGGCGTGTGCGCCGGCGGTATGGTCGGCCTCGCCGCCGGCGCCGACCTGCTGATCGCGTCTGAGGATGCGAAGTTCGTCGCCGCTTATGCCGGGATCGGCTTCGCCAACGATGCGGGCACGTCCGTGATGCTCAGCCGGCGCATGGGGATCGCGCGGGCGCGGCGCTTTCTTCTGATGAACGAGACGCTGGACGCAGAGGCGGCGCTCGCCATCGGGCTCGTCGATGAGGTCCATGCCCAAGACGCCTGCGCGGCGCGCGCGGAGGCGATAGCGCTTCGGTTCGCCACGGGGCCGACCAAGGCGTTCGGCGAGATGCGGCGACTGCTGACCTCCGTCGAGGACCAGCCGCTCGACGCGCAGCTTGAACTCGAGGCGCAGGCGCTCGCCCGCTGCGCCGGGAGCGCAGACGCGCGCGAGGCCATCATCGCCTTTTCGGAGCGACGAAAGCCGATCTTCCGGGGGTATTGAGATGTGGGCCTATCCTGAAATCCGGACCTTGGGAGACGTGCCCGATTACTGGGCGCGGCACGATCCTTCGCGGCTGGCGCTGCGCACCGCCGACCGTGCGATCGCCTTCGATGCATTCGATCGGATCACCAACCAGGTCGCGCATCTGATCGCGGCCGGGCCGACCGTGCCGGGTGGCTTCGTCGGCTTCCTCGGCAAGAACAGCCCCGATCTCTATTTCGCGCTGTTCGGCGCGGCGAAGACGCGCAGCGGCATGGTGATCTACAATTGGCGGCTGTCGCCCGGTGAGATCGCCGCACAGGTGGCGGACAGCCAGGCGCACATGGTGATCGTCGAACGCGACAGCGAGACATTGTGGCAGGCCGCGCTCGCGCTGATGGCAGAACCGCCCGAGACGCTGTGGATCGATGCGGACGACACGCTCGAAGCCAGCGCCGCCGGTCAGCCCGATACCCGCCCCGCCATCGCCGTCGAGCATGACGATGTCGCGTTCCAGCTCTACACATCGGGCACCACGGGCGAGCCCAAGGGCGTGATGTTCTCGCATGCGGCGATCAACGCCATGCGGCTGTGCGAACATCTCGAACCGGCGTACGACTGGCAGGACGGCGACAGTTTCATCAACGGGTTACCTAATTTCCACCTGCTCCACATCGGCATCGCGCTGCAATGCATCTACAACGGCGTGGCGATAGACATCGTGCGGCAGTTCGATCCGGCGGCGATGCTGGATGCGATCGGCGCGCGCCGGCCCACCCTGCTGACGCTGACGCCGACGATGCTGCAGATCCTGCTCGATCATCCCGCCGCGCAGACCGCCGATTTCTCGTCGTTGCGGTTGACGCTCTATGCCGGCTCGCCGATCTCGCTCGGTCTCATCAAGCGCGCCATCGCCTACATGCCATGCCGCTTCATGCAGTTCTACGGCTCGACCGAGGCCGGCGGCGCGATCGCTCTGCTGCGGCCCGAGGAACACGACCTCTCCGACGAGGAGCGGCTCAAGAGCTGCGGGCGCCCGCTGCCGCTGGTCGCGATGCGGATCGTCGACGCCGCCGATCGCGACGTACCTGACGGCGAGAGCGGCGAACTGCTGATCCGCCAACCGTCGATCACGAAAGGCTATTGGCGCCGGCCGGCGATGACCGCGGAGGCGATCCGCCATGGCTGGTATCGCACCGGCGACATCGCCCGCCGCGATGCCGACGGGCTGTTCTACATCGTCGATCGCGCCAAGGACATGATCGTTTCGGGCGGGGAAAACATCTATTCCAGCGAGGTCGAGAGCGCCCTCTCCACCCACGCCGCCATAGCGAGCGTAGCGGTGATCGGCGTGCCCGATCCGCGCTGGGGCGAATGCGTCAAGGCCCTGGTGATCCTGCGCGAGGGCCATGTGGTGACGGAACCGGATCTGATCGCGCACTGCCGCGCCCACCTCGCCGGCTACAAGGTGCCCAAGTCGATCGAGTTTCGCGAAAGCTTCCCGCTGGTGCCCTCGGGGAAGATTTCCAAGAAGGATCTGCGCGCGCCCTACTGGGCCGGGCACGGCCGGGGCGTGGCCTGATGGGCGGGTCGACCGGGCTCGCCAGCCGCCAGGTCATCCTGGTCGCGCGGCCGACCGGCATCGCGCAGGCCGAGCATTTCGCTGTCCGCACCGGCAGCGCCCGCGCGCCCGACGATGGCGAACTGTTGATCCGCAACCGCTTCCTGTCCGTCGAGCCGGCGATGCGCGGCTGGATCGCGGACGCGGGCAATTATGCCGATCCCGTCGCGATCGGCTCGGTGATGCGCGCGCTCGCGGCGGGCGAGGTCGTCGCCTCCAACGCGGCGGGCTACGCGCCGGGGGACAGGGTGGCCGGCTGGTTCGGCTGGCAGGATTATGCGACCGTCCGCCCCGATGCGGTGGTCCGCAAGGTGATGCAGGACGATCTGCCGCTGTCGCTGTCGCTCGGCGTGCTCGGCATCAACGGCGTCACCGCCCTGCTCGCGCTCACGAGGATCGGCCAGCCCGCGCCCGGCGAGACCGTGCTCGTGTCCACGGCCGCCGGCGCGGTCGGGTCCGCCGTCGGCCAGATCGCGAAGATCCTGGGCTGCCGCGCCGTGGGGATCGCGGGCGGCGCCGCCAAGGCGCGCTCCTGCATCGAGGATTTCGGCTATGACGCCGCGATCGACTACCGCGCGGATGGCCTGGGGGAGGCCATCGCGCATCACTGCCCGGACGGCGTCCACGTCTATTTCGACAATGTCGCCGGGCGCATCAGCGACACCGTGATGCCACTGCTCGCCAACCGCGCGCGCGTGGTGGTGTGCGGCACCGCGTCTATCGCCGACTGGAGCGTGTGGCCATCCGGCCCCAGGGTCGAGCGGCATCTGCTCGTCAAGCGCGCGCGGATGGAAGGCTTCGTCATCTTCGATCATGCCGACGCATATCAGGCCGCGGTCGACCAGCTTGCGACATGGGTGCGCGACGGCCGGCTCCGCTACCGCGAGGACATACTCGACGGGATCGAGAGCGCCCCCGATGCGCTGGCGGGGCTCTATCGCGGCGAGAATGCCGGCAAGCGCATCATCCAGCTTCACGACACCGAGTAATCCGCCTTTCGGGAGGACCGCGATGATTGTTGCCGACGACTACAGGTTCCACGATCGCGATCCCGCCGATGAGACGTGGACGGAAACGGTCTTCGTCATCTTCTCGATTCCCGAATATGCCATCAGCGGCAATCTTTACGTCCTGACCCGGCCAAATCTCGGCGTTTGCCACAGTTCGGTGGAGATCCATCAGGGCATCTGCTTCCAGCCCTGGCAGTTGCACCACAATGATTCGCAGATGCACATGCGCTGCCCCGACGATTTCTCCGATTTCACCCTGCCGAACGGCCTCTCCTTCAAGGCGCATGACGAGCGTCGGCACGAGTGGCACTACGCCTCGCGCGACGGTGTCTGTTCGCTTGACTTCACCTACGAGGCGACCTGCGATCCCACCGACGCGCGCGACCCCGCGCAGGTGCCGCAGTTGAGCGACAGCAGGGTCGATGGTTATGATGGCTGGAACAACGGCCATCTCGAAGGCAAGGGGCGGGTGCAAGGCACGCTGCGCCTGCGCGACAAGAGCTATCGGGTCGATTGCATCGAAGGTGTCAACAAGAGCTGGGGCCCGCGCAACGACTGGGGCAACAAGGGCGCCTCATGGATCCATGTCGAGCTGGGCGAGGGCCTCGGCGCGTTCATGGTGATGGGCATGGCGATCGAGGACGGTCGAGTGACCTACGGCCCCTTCAAATATGGCTATGTGGTGGTCGATGGCGAGCGCCGCCCCCTGATGGACGCCGAGATGACCGCCAAGCGCAACGACATGCTGGTGACGAGCGCCAACGTCCGCTTCGTCGACGATCGCGGCGACACCTACGTCGCGCGAGGAACGACGATCGCCGCCGGCCCCTGGTATAATTTCAACCCCTCCAGCTCGGGCTTCCAGACGCTGATGCGGTGGGAGTCGGGCGAACGGACGGGTTACAGCCACATCGCCGATTTCTGGGGCAATTACTATCTGTCGCAGAAGCTGGCGGATCAGCTCTACGCCTGAAGGGTCCGGCGATGGGCGGCAACCAGACCCTCGTGGACGATGACCGCCCCCACTAGGTCGACAGAAGCGGCGATCGTGACGACTGGCGACAGGCGTGCGTGCGCGCGAGGGCGCTCGTCGCGCGCGTGCACTTCGTGATCCTATGCCTAGTGCGCACTCAGCGCCCGTGCGTCAGGCCGCTTGGGCGCGGATGCGGACCGGCACCGTCTTGGCCGCCGGCACATGGCTCTCCTCGGCGTGGTGGGAGACGGCGATCAGCGGATTGCACTCCGGATAATAAGCCGCGATGCAGCCGTCCGGCACATCATATTCCACGATGCGCAGATCGGGCACCGCGCGGGCGCGGCCATCCTCGGCATCGCTCTCGAGGGTGACGATCTGGCCGTCCGTCAGGCCCCAGCGAGCGATGTCGGCACGGTTCATCATCACCACCTTGCGCGTGCCCTTGATGCCACGGAAGCGATCGTCGTAGCCGTAGACCGTCGTGTTGAACTGGTCGTTCGATCGCACGGTGATCAGTCGCAGCCGTCCCTCGGCATCGGCGAAGCCCGCCGCGTCGAGATCGGAGGGGACGAGGAACTCCGCCTTGCCGGATGGCGTCGCCCAGATCCGCCCGGCCGCCTTGTTGCCTTTCCAGAAGCCGCCGGGCTCCTTCAAGCGCGCGTTGAAATCGTTGAAGAAGTTGGGGAATATGGCGGCGATCTCGTCCCGCACGCGGGCATAGTCCGCCACCCAGCCGTCCCAGTCGACGCTGGGGTTCGGTGGCAGCAGCGCCTTGGCGATGCCGGCGACGATCGCCGGCTCGGATCGCAGGTTCGGGCTCGCCGGCGTCACCCGCCCGCGCGAGGGGTGGATCACGCTGGTGGAATCCTCCATCGTCACGATCTGCGGGCCGCTCGCCTGTTCGTCGAGCTCGATCCGGCCGAGGCAGGGCAGCAGGTAGGTCGCACCGGCCGCCGGCACCAGATGGCTGCGGTTGAGCTTGGTGGCGATCTGCACGGAGAGGTCGAGCTTCGCCCAGCCCTCCTCCATCAGCACCGTCTCCGGCACCGCGCGCAGGAAGTTGCCGCCCAGCGACACGAAAGCCCGCACGCTGCCGTCGATCACGCCCTCGCAGGCCGCGATCGTGTCGCGCCCCTTCTCGCGCGGGGGCTCGAAACCGTAGCGCGCCTTCAGGCTGTCGAGCGGCGCGAGCTCCGGCTTCTCGGTGATGCCCACCGTCCGCTGGCCCTGCACGTTGCTGTGGCCGCGCACCGGGCACGGCCCGGCGCCGGGCCGCCCGACATTGCCGCGCATCAGCAGCAGGTTCACCAGCATGCGGACATTCTCGACGCCCTTCACATGCTGCGTCAGCCCCATGCCGTAGATGCCGAGCACCGCCTTGGACCGGGCGTAGACGGCCGCCGCCTGCTCGATCGCCTCGCGCGGCAGGCCCGATGCGCGGACGATCTCGTCCCAGTCCGTCGCGCGGACATAATCAGCGAAGGCCGCGTAATCGTGGCAATGCTCGGCGATGAAGGCGTGATCGATCACGCGCGGGCCGCCGGATGCCTGCGCCGCGTCGTCCGCCGCGATCACATATTTCGCGATGCCCGTCATCGCGGCGAGGTCGCCGCCGGCGCGGACCTGGTGATATTGGGTCGAGATCACCGTCTCGCCGCGCGTCGCCATCTCGATCGGGTTCTGCGGATCGGTGAACCGCTCCAGCCCGCGCTCCCGCAGCGGGTTGAAGGTGATGATCTCCACCCCGCGCTTGCGCGCCGAGCGCAGCTGGTGGAGCATTCGCGGGCTGTTCGTGCCGACATTCTGGCCGAAGAAGAAGATCGCGTCGCACGTCTCGAAATCTTCGAGCCGCACCGTGCCCACCGGCACGCCGATCGCCGCCTTCAACCCCACGGAGGTCGATTCGTGGCACATGTTCGAGCTGTCGGGCAGGTTCTGGTGGCCGTACATGCGCGCCAGCAGCTGGTACATGTACGATGTCTCCAGGCTCGCCCGGCCGGAGGCGTAGAAGATCGTCCGCTCCGGCTCGATCGTCTTCAGCCGCGCGCCGATCTCGGCGAAGGCGGTCTCCCACGGCACCACCACGTAGCGGTCGGTCGCGGCGTCGTAGCGCAGTGGATCGGTCAGGCGGCCATGCTGCTCCAGATCATAGTCCGCCCAGCCGCGCAGTTCCGTCAGGCTATGCTCCTGGAAGAAGGCGGGCGTGGTGCGGCGGGTGGTCAGCTCCCACGCGGTCGCCTTGGCGCCCTCCTCGCAGAACTCGGCCGCGTGGGGCGGATGGGGCTTGGACCAGGCGCAGCTGACGCACTGGAAGCCGTCCGGCTTGTTCTGCCGGGCAAGCTCGGCCAGTGCCGCGGGCGACACGCGCTCGCGCGGCAATATCTCCGAGACCGACCGCAGCGAGCCCCAGCCGCCCGCCGGGCCGGTGTAGGGCTCGATCTCCGCCTCGTCCGGACCACGCTCGCTCATACCCATATTCTCCGTTTGCCCGGCGATAACGCTGCCGATTGCCGATCGCTCCGGCTGGCACTTGTCAGAAGTTCGCCACGACGGTGGCGCAGGCTATGCTGGCCGCCGGAAGGAGAGGATTATGCAGCAGCTCGATATCCGCGGCGTGCGCATGTTCGTGGCGGTGGCCGACATGCTCTCCTTCCGCCGCGCCGCCGAGCAGCTGCACGTAGCCCAGCCGTGGCTGTCGGTGCAGATCCGCCGGCTGGAGGAGCAACTGGGCTTCCGCTTCGTCGATCGCGATCGCAACCGCATCGTCACGCTGACGCCGGAGGGCCGCGCCTTCCTGCCGGCCGCGCGCGCCTATGTCCGCGCCGCAGAGGATGCCGCCGCCGCCGCGCAGGCGATCAACCGCCGCGCGCGGACGATCCTGCGCGTGGGCGCGCCCGATTTCTCCGCCGACATTCCCGAGCGCGGCCGCCTGATCGACGATTTCACCGCGCGCCACCCCGATATCGAGGTGGAGGTGGTGAACGCCTGGTCGATGGTGCTGCGCGAGCAGTTGCGCGCGGGCACGCTGGACGTGGCGCTCACCATCGGCGGCACGCCGGCGCAGCCCGCCTGCGAGGCCACCCGCCTCGGCCGCTATCGCTGGGCGCTGCTGGTGCGGGACGAGCCGCGATGGCCTATGGCGGAGCTGCCGCTAGCGGCGCTGGCCGGCATCGGCGTGGCGGTGTTCCGCCGCAACATCAACCCGCCGCTGTACGACGGGCTGGTGCGCGAGCTCTCCCGCCTGGGCATCGGCGTGGTGACGCTGACCGAGGCGTCGATCCCCGGCCTTCATCATCAGCTCGAACGATCGCCCGTGCCGGTGATGGTCGGTGAGTGGCACGGGCTGGAGCGGCCGCTGCCGCCCGGCATGCGCGTGGTGCGGCTGACCCCGCCGATGCCGACCTTCGACCTCTGCCTGGAACGGCGGCGCGGTGACGACCGGCCGGCCGTGGCCGCCTTCTGGGCCGCCGCCGCCGGCGCGGCGCCGGCGCGGGTTGATAAGAAAGCCGTATCAAGCCGCGCGTGATAGATATTAGACAGCGCCGCGCGGCCGCCTATCCTGCCACGTGCCGACACCCGCAGCCACATCGACGGGCGCGGCAGCAACAGGCGGGGAGGGGGTTGCATGACGCCGCGCGGGCGAAGGCCGAACCAGGCGGATGTCGCGCGGCCGCACACCCGATCCTCGCCTTTTGAACAGGCAGCCGATCGCTCGCGACGGCGGAGAATGATCGCATAACGATAATGAGGGGATGTTCGATGCGCTACGCCTTCCTGGCTTCCACCGCGCTTGCCGCCATCGCGGCGCCGGCTTTCGCCCAGACCGCCGATCCGGCGGCGGGGCCGTCCACCGTTCCCGCGCCCGTGACGCCGGCGACGCCCGCCGCCGGCGTCAGCGATGCCTCGTCCGAGGCGGCCGGCATCGGCGAGATCGTCGTCACCGCGCGGCAGCGCGCCGAGTCGCTGCAGGACGTGCCGGTCGCCGTCTCCGCGCTGGGCGGGGCGCTGCTGGAGAATGCGCAGATCCAGAATGTCGACGCGATCGAGCGGTACATCCCGAACGTGGAGCTCGGCCGCCACCCGTTCACCGGCGGCGGCCTCTCCGCCTCCATCCGCGGCGTCAGCTTCGGCGATCTCGATCGCGCGTTCGAGCCGGCCGTGGCGGTGGCGGTGGACGGGGTGTTCCTCGCCTCGAACACCGGCGCCATGACGGACGCGTTCGACGTCGCGCAGATCGAGGTGCTGCGCGGGCCGCAGGGCACGCTGTTCGGCCGCAACACGATCGGCGGCGTCATCAACATCAAGCGCACCAAGCCCACCCTGGACTGGGGCGCCAAGCTGCAGGGCACCTATGGCAGCTACGATCGCCGCGAGGTGCGCGGCATCCTGAACGCGCCGATCGTGAAGGACGTGCTCGGCGTGAAGCTGGGCGGCTATTATGAGCGATCGGACAGCTTCACCCGCCGCCTGAGCGACGGCAAGCGGGAGGACGGCATCGATCGCGTCTCGCTGTTCGGCGCCATCCGCTACGCGCCGGACGACAGCTTCGATGCCACGCTCAGCGTCGACTATATCGACGACAAGTCGCACTATCCGTCGCTCGTGCCGCTCTCGGCCGGGCCGGGGCTGGTGCCGGCGTCGAACAACCAGCTGTTCTGCTCGGCCTTCCGCGCCTGCTACGGCACGCAGTATCAGCAGATCAAGAATAGCGGCTTCAAGGCGGCGCTGAACGACTATCCGTTCGCCGCCTCGCTGGAGAGCATCGCCACCGCCCTCAACATGAAGAAGCAGTTCGGCGGCCTCTCGATCGAATCGATCACCGGCTACATGCACCAGAAGGATGCGCTGAACATCGAGAATACCGGCGGCGCCAACTTCCTGCCCGGCCGGCCGATCTTCGTCTCGATGCGCGACCAGAAGGCCGAGCAGATCAGCCAGGAGCTGCGCGCGATCAGCAGCTTCGATGGCGCGTTCAACTTCGTCGCCGGCCTCTACTACATGCGCTCCACCTTCGACCTGAACCCGCAGATCGCGCTGCTGAACGGTACGCCCTCGCAGAATTTCAGCGCGGGGCAGGCGCTGGATGCCTACGCGGCCTATGCCGAGGGCTATCTCGATCTCGCCAAGGGGCTGCGGCTGACCGTCGGCGGACGCTACACGATCGAGAAGAAGGCGTTCCACATCACGTTCCGCAACCCGGCCACCGGCGCCGTTACGGCGCGCTGCCCGGATGCGAGCCTCACCGCCAACCCCGCCTTCGACAGCTGCCGCGATCCGGACGTGACCTTCAAGAAGTTCACCCCGCGCATCATCCTCGATTATCACTTCACGCCCGACGTGATGATCTATGGCAGCTGGTCGCGCGGCTACCGTTCCGGCGGGTGGAACAGCCGCGCCTCCGTCATCACCGCGATCGGGCCGTACGAGCCGGAGACGGTGGACAGCTACGAGGCCGGCATCCGCACCACCCTGATCGAGCGGCGCCTGCACCTGAACCTCACCGGCTTCCACACCAAGTACAAGAACAAGCAGGAGGAGGTCATCACCGCATCGCCGGTGAACCCGGCCGTCACCCAGACGCTCGTCGAGAATGCCGGCAAGGCGACCATCAACGGCGGCGAGCTGGAGCTGGACCTGGCGATGACGGACTGGCTGCGCATCCGTGGCAGCGCGGGCTATCTCGACGCCAAATATGACAGTTTCATCCAGGGCGGCGTCGATATCCGCGCGCTCCGCAACCTGCGCTACGCGCCGGAATGGTCCACCAGCATCGGTGGCGAGGCGACGATCCCGATCGGCGACAACACGCTGCTGGCGAACGCCAACTACAAGTGGACCGACAAGTTCGCCACCGCGATCGTGAAGGACACGCTGGGCCTGAACCGGGACTTCATCGACAATTACGGCACGTTCGACGCCTCGATCGGCTACGAGCTGAGCGTCGGCGCGCGCAGCAAGGCCAAGCTCTCGGTGTTCGCCCAGAACGCCTTCCACAAGGATGGCCGGCTCTATCGCAAGGTCATCACGGGGCCGTTCTCGTTCGGCAGCCGCGAGGTGGGGCGCACCTTCGGCGTCGAGCTCGGCTTCACCTACTGATGGCGGCGGCCGCCGCCGCCCGGCGGGTCTTCGTGCTGGGCGGCACCGGCGACCAGGGGCGGCCGCTGATCGCCGCGCTGCGCGCCCGCGGCCACCGGGTGACGGCCGGCGTGCGCGATCCGGCATCGGCGAGGGCCGCCGACCTCGGCGTGCCCCTCGCCGCCGCCGACATCGGCGACGCGGGCGGGATGGCGGCGGCGATGGCGGGGCATGACGCGCTGGCGCTGCACCTGCCGTTCGTCCACGATGTCGCGCGGGCCGAGGCGATGGCGCGGGCGATCGCCGAAGCGGCGCAGGCCGCCGGCATCGGCCGCATCGTGTTCAACACAAGCTGCTTCGTGGCCGACCGCGACCTGGGCGTGGCCGGGCATGACGGGCGGCGCGCGATCGAGCGGGTTTTCGCCGGCGCCGGCGCCGCCTTCGTCAGTCTGCGCCCGATGGTGTTCATGGACAATCTGACGCGCCCGTGGGCACGGCCGGCGATCGTCCGCGACGGCGTGTTCGCCTATCCCGCCGCGCCCGCGCTGGCGATCTCGTGGATCGCGATCGACGACGTCGCCGCGTGCATGGCGGCGGCCGTGGAGCGGGACGGGCTGACCGATGCCCGGATCGCGATCGGCGGGCCGGAGGCGCTTGCCGGGGCGGAGACGGCGATCCGCCTCGCCCGCGCGCTCGGCCGCCCCGTCGCGTTCCGCAGCCTGCCGCCGGAGACCTTTGCCGCCGACATGTCGGCCCTCGTCACCGGCTCGCGCGAGGTCAGGCCGGCGAGCGTCTATGACGGCATGGCCCGGCTCTACGCCTGGTACAACGCCCAGCCCTCCTCCCCGCTCGCCTGCGATCCCGCCGCCGCACGCGACCTGATGGGCCGCGATCCGGTGGATCTGGAGAGCTGGGCCGGCCGGCAGCATTGGCGCGCCGACTGAGCGGTCACGGCAGAGCGGGTCTGCTCCCCACTCAACGGCGACCGGCGCGTTCGTTACGCCGGACAGACGAGAGCAGCGGACAAGGGCACCGCCAGCCGGATCGCACCTATGGTTGCGATTCCGCCGAGTCGCGCTGCTGGCGGTAGGGCGCCCCCTCCGCGGGCGTGACGACCAGGGTCGCCGTCCAGCGACCCGCGCCGCCTCGGCCCAGCACGACGCTCAGCAAGGTCGCCGGCTTGCCCGGCGTCAGGGTCGCGGCGCCGCTCTGGCTCGTCCGGTTCACGCCCGAAGGCCCCTGCCCGGCCACCTCCAGCGTGTAGCGGGCGCGATAGCTGGCCGGGGAGAGGCCGACGACGTTCAGCCGCAGCATGTCCTTCTCGTGCAGCACGATCAGGGTGATCGGCGGCGCGGGCTGGCTGGCGGCCAGCGCGGCGAGCAGCAGCGCCGTCACGGCGACGTGCCCTGGATGGCGCCCAGCACGCTGGTGGCGGCGGCGGCCTGCTCGGGCGTGAGGCCCTGGACGGGATCGTCCGCCTTCGGCGGCGGCGGAGTGGCGGTGCCGAGCACGACGGAGGCGAGGCCCTGCATCGCCGCCGCATCCGCATCGGCGCCCGCCGGCGCGATCCGGCGCTCGGCCGTGCGCGCGATCGTGTCGCCGGCGGTGCCGCGTCGCTCGGCCTCGCGCGGCGCGATCACGCGCTGCTCCACCAGCAACCGCTGCTCCGCCGAGAGCGGCTCGGCGTCCGGCGGCGGGAAGCTGGCGCTGCGCGTCTCGATCACGGTGCGGCATGCGGCCGTCTTCGCGCCGGTCGCCGGATCGCAGCGATCGCGCCCGTACACCCGGGCGACGGCGCCGGTGCGCCCGTCCGCCGGGCGGGAGAGCGGCGCGGGCGGCTGCGCGCTCGGCCGACCGCTGCTCAGCTGGGTCGATCCGCGCGCCGTGCGCGTCTCGCGCACCAGCTGCGGGCGCCGCCGCGTCGCGCGGGGCGGCGAGCTGCGGCGGCGGCAGAGCGGTGCGCGCGGCGGGATCGGCGGAGCCCGAAACGTCGCGGGTGGCGGTGCCGATCTGGCTCGATCGCGCATCCTCGGCCGGGGCGGCCGCCGGCGCGATCTGCGGAATCGCCTGCGGCGATTCCGCTGCGGGCACGGCCGCCCCGGCGAGCGCCGCGGCGGCCCACCAGCCGGTCACCGGCCGGCCGCCGTCTGCGTGACGGTCATCTGCTGCTGCCCGCTCTGCACGATGCCAAGATCGGCGAGGTTGCTGCCGATCTGGTTCCAGACGAGCATGTTGCCCGCCCCGTTCTGCGTGGCGGTCATGGCGTTGCCGTCACCGGCCTGGCTCAGCGTCGCCTGGTTGGCCGCGCCGTTCTGCGCCAGCGTCATGGCGTTGCCGCTGCCCGTCTGGCGCATCGCCGCGTAGCTCGCGGCGTCGCCGGCGGTCTGGCTGGCGCGGGCGACGTTGGCGATGCCGGACTGGCTCAGCAGCAGCACGGCACTGCCCGACTGGTTCGCCTCCGCCCGGTTCAGCGTGCCGGCCTGGTGCAAGGTCGCGTGGGCGGCGCCGGCCTGCGTCACGTTCGCCTCGTTGCGATCGCCCTCCTGGCGGATCTCGGCCACCGCCTGCCCGCCGGACTGGACGATCCGCGCGACATGGCCGTCGCCGATCTGGTCGACATAGGCGCTGCCGCCGCCCGCCGCCGCCCCGGCCGGGCAGGCGGCCCCGATCGCGCCGATACCGGCCAAGGCGATCAGAAATCCCAGCGAACGCGTCATCTTCCTCGATCCTCTCGTGCCCCCGGGGCGGATGCGGCCGGCTCCACCGAAGCCGGCCGCGACGGCCTTACTGGTAGATCGCCGCCACGTTCAGCGATCCGCCCTGAAGGATGCGGGCCTGATTGTCCGTGCCGGCCTGGCTCACCAGCGCGAACCCGTCGGTGCCGCCCTGGATGACGGAGACGAAGCCGTTGATGCCGGTCTGCGTCAGGCTCGCCAGATTGTCGCTGCCCTTCTGCAGCGCCAGCAGCTCGTTGCTGGTGCCGCCCTGCACCACGGTGGCCTGATTGTCGTAGGCCTGCCGGGCATTGGCCAGCAGCGGCTGGAAGTCGCCGTTGAGGGCAGCCGCCAGATCGACGACGAACACGTCGGCCTGCACCACGCCGGCGGCGTTGGCGGTGCCGCTCTGCGTCAGCCCGGCCCGGTTGCCGCTGCCATATTGGCCGGCGCCGGCCATGTTCGCCGCGCCCGTCTGCTGGACGGAGGCGACGTTCGACGCGCCGATCTGGGCGATGCCGGCGGCGCTGCTCTGCGCGTTCTGGGTCAGCATGGCGGTGTTGTCGCCGCCGAGCTGGACGATGCCGGCGAGGACGTCGTCGCCCCTCTGGTCGATCCCGGCGATATTGTCGGGTCCGTTCAGCTGGGCGACGAGGCTGCTGGAGTCTCCGGTGGTGTTCTGGGTGACGCCGGCGGTCTGGTCGGCGCCGATCTGGAGTACGCGTACCGTGCCTTCGGTGCCGCTCTGCGAGACGCCGGCGAAGTTGCCGTCGCCATTCTGGGCCACCGCCGCCAGGTTGCGGGTGCCGGTCTGCGTCACCTGCGCGGCGGCGCCGTCACCGATCTGGAAGACGCCGCTCTCGTTGAACGCACCGTGCTGGACGATGCCGGCCGACGCCCCGCCCGACTGCGTCAGGGTGGAGATGGCGAAGAGCCCGCTCTGCTCGACATTGCCGGCGTTGCCGCCGCGGCCCTGGATGACGACCGAGCTGTTGCCGCCGTAATTGCCCGCGACAGTCGGCGGCGCGACGGCGTTCTGGCCGACGAACACGCTGTCGTCATCGTCCTGCGAGACGAGCGAGGTGTTGCCGCCGACCGGCTGGCCGTTCAGGCCCTGCCGCACGATCGCGGTCGCGCGGATACCGGACTGGTCCACGGTGGAATCGTTGTGGCCATATTGCGCCACGTCCGCCACGCTGCCGCCGCCCGCGCCGGCGCCCTGGCCGATCTGGGTGATCGACGACGAGTTGTAATAGGCGCCGATGCGTTGGGTCTGCAGCACCGTCGCGGCGTTGCCGGTGCCCTCCTGCTTCACGGTGGAGGTGTTGGCCGGGTGGTAGACGACGCCGACGTCGCTCTGCGTGACGCTGGCGCTGTTGTTGCCGCCGCTCGTGTCGGCGATGTTCTGGCTGATCGTCGAGTTGCTGTCGCTCGATGATCCGGTCTGGTCGGCCGTGGCGCTGTTCGAGGTGCCGTTCTGGTTGATCGTGCTCGTCGAGCTCGCCGCGAGCGCGGGGCTCGCCGCGAACAGGGCGGTGGCGGAAGCGGATGCGAGTATGAGACGCTTCATGGTCTTGTCCTTGTCTCTCGTTCGTTCACGATCGGGATGGTCGGGAACGGCAGTTCGGTCGCAACGACCTGCCGCGGCCCCGCCCCGGCCAAGGGGGGGAGCCGCGGACATGGCCTTACTGGGTGATGGCGGCGTAGTTGCCGGTGCCGCCCTGGTTCACCAGCGCATCGTTGCTCGTGCCGCCCTGGTTGACATAGGCCTGCCCGTCGGTGCCGGACTGGTTCACCAGCGCATCGTTGTTCGTGCCGCCCTGGGTGACATAGGCCTGCCCGGTTGTGCCGGACTGGGTGACGAGGACGAGGTTGTTGGTGCCGCCCTGGGTCACGCCGGCGGTGTTGCCGTCGCCGCTCTGCAGCACCAGCGTGCGGTTGTCGTCGCCGCTCTGCGTGATGCCCGCATTGTTGTCGCTGGCAAAGCCGGTGGCGCTCACGCTGCTGAGATTGCCCATCAGCACCGCCTCGGGATTGCCGACGGTGGCCTGCGCCTGACCGATGCCGGCCGCGTTGCGGTTGCCGCTCTGGTTGATGCTGCCGGTGTTGCCGGTGCCCCCCTGGCCGATGCCGGCGAGCTGTTCGTTGCCCGATTGCGTGATGCCGGCATTGTTGTCCGCCGCCGTGCCCGGCGCCGAACCGCCGATCTGCAGCACATAGGCATCCGACGAGGTCGCCGACTGGCTGATGTTGGCGCCCTGACCGGCGCCGGTCTGGGCAACCGAGGCGAGGCTGCCGCCGCCGCTCTGATCGACGGTGGCGATGTTGGTGAAGCGCGGGCCGATCGAGGCCGGGCCGCCCTGCTGGTTAACGGTGGCGGTGGTGTTCGCCCCGCTCTGGTTCACCGAGGCCACGTTGTCGCCATAGGCGCCGCCGGCAATACCACCCTGGGTGACGGTGGCGGTCGCATCCTGGCCGGTCTGCGTCACGCCGGCGGTGTTGTAGATGCCCTGCTGCGAGACGGTGGCCTTGGTGCGCAGCCCGTTCTGCGTCACCGTCGCGAGGTTCAGCTCGCCATCCTGGGTAAGGTTGGCCTCGGCACCCTGTGCGTTCGCCCGCTGATCGACGACCGCGACATTGTTGTTGCGCCCGCCGAAGCTGCCGAGGGTGTTGCCGCCGCTTTGCGTAACGGAGGCCGTGCCCGTGCCGCGCTGGGTGATCAGCGAGACGTTCTCGTCGCTGCTCTGCACAACGGTCGCGCTCGATCCATTGGAGAGCTGATCGACGAGAGAGTAATTGTCCTCCCCGTCCTGCGTCACGTCGGCGACATTGTTGTCGCCGCTCTGCAGCGTGATGGCCTGCGAACCGTCGCCGCTCTGCATGATCGTCGACTCGTTGGTCGGCGAGCCGTCGGGCACGTTGGTGTTGGTCTGCGACACGAAGGCGCTCGCGGCGGCATTCTGCGTCACGCGGGAGCGGTTGTCGCCGAAGCCCACGCCCGGGCCGCCCGCCGCCGGATCGCCGGCCTGGATCACGGTGGCGCTGGCACCGTCGGCGGTCTGCCGCGTCGTCGATTCGTTCGCGATGCCGGTCTGCGAGGTGGTGGCGGTCGCGCCGCCGCTCTGGCTGATGGTCGACTGGTTGAGCTCGCCCATCTGTGTCAGGCTGGCGCTCGCATCCTCGGCTGCGGCATCCTGCGTGATCCGCGAGGAGTTGCTCGGCCCGTTATCGTTGTTCTGGCGCGGGAACAGGGTCTGCGAGCGGTTCTGGTTGACGGTGGCGGTCGCGCCGTTGCCGGTCGCGCTCTGCGTGATCACGGACAGGCTGTCGCCGCCGGCCTGGGTGGTGCCGGCCGAGTTGCTGGCGCCCGACTGCGTGGTCGTCGCCGTGGACAGGCGCGCCGCGGTCTGATCAGTCGTTGCGGACTGTGATGCGCCCTGCTGGTTGATCGTGGCGGTGTTGCCGCTGCTCTGCGCCATCGCCGTACCTGCCGACAGCATGAGCGCCAGCGACGAAACCGAACCGAGAATGATGCGTTTCATGAAGAGGTCCTCTGTTGTGCCCCAGCCGCAATTGCCTGCGGGGGTGGAGCGGAGTTGTTCGCATGTGCCCATCGTCCGGGGCGACCCGCCCCGGACGATCACCTCTCTGCGGAGGTGTTGTTCGGGAGGGACGGCGCTGACACGCCGCCCCTCCTGATCCCATGTCCGTCGCCGGCCGCGCCGGCGATCAGCCGCCGTTCCGGCGCGGCGGCTGCGGCACCGGGCCGTCCTCGCCGCCGCGCGTCTCGTTGCGAACCTGTCTTGCCTTCGGTGCCAGCCGCGATCGCCGCATCGCCGCGGCCACGGCTTCCTGCGGATATTTCCCGTCCCGCTCCTGCCGGTATTTCAGCAGGAAGGGCTGGCCGGTCGCCGGGCTGGCGAAATCCCACAGCTTCAGCTCCACGCCTTCCATGACCAAGCCGTAGACGGCCTTCTCGATCGCCTGCTGAAGCGCGATGGTGCCGGGCTCGTTGGTGGTGATGCCGCCTTCCGCCTCCAGCAGCTCCTTGAACGCCACGTAGCGGAAGGCGCTGGCGCTGATGCCGTAGGACGCGATCGTCTTGGACGTGGTGATCGAGGTCAGCACCTCGCCGGTGCGCACCGACACGGCGCGGAGATAGACGGTGGCGGTATGCTGCTGATACTCGGTGTGCGCGCCGATGCCGAGAAAGCTCGCCCCCAGCCCGCCGGTCAGCGTGTTCGTGTCGTAGCCGATGATGCCGCCTTCCAGCAGCACGCCGGCGAACAGCAGGGCCGGCAGCGCCTGCGGGTTGACGTTGGTCTCGCCCAGATAGCGCTCGCGCATCTCGCGGATGATTTGCCGCTCGTTCAGCAGGTTGCGCAGCTGCTCCCGCTCCACAATGGTGAACCACTGGCGGTTGCCGGCATCCTGCAGCGCCTTGACCAGGATCGAGCCGGCACCCTGCGTCACCGCGCGGGAGAGCGTCTGCGTCGTCTCGGTCGGCTTGAACTGGCCGGTCTGGTCGGAGAAGCCGTAGACCGCCACCGCCACCGGGCGCGAGGGCGGCGGGATCAGGTTCAGCGCCAGCTGGATGTCCGTCTTCTTGGGGAAGACCGGCTGGGTCGCGGTCGTCGGCAGGCTCCTGGTATAGGCGCAACCGCCCAGCAGCAGCGCCGCCGCCAGCGCCGTGCCCGCCCCGCGGATCGCGCCACCGCGCATCAATTGACCTTCACGAAGGTCGGGATCTCGATGTTCGTGACCTCGCCGGTCTGGTTGTTGGTGATCGCCAGCTGCACGCTCTCCAGCGAGCGGACGAAGCTGATCGTCTGGCCGCCGAAGGTGATCGTGCCGCGCTCCTGCGGGTTCGCGCCGAAAATCGCATCGGTAATCTGCGACGACAGCGCCGAGAGCAGCCGCGATTGCAGCTGGCGGGCGAACAGATCGGCGTCCGACGCGTTCGCCGTCGATTTCGGATCGGTGTAGGTGTTCTGCGCGTTCGCGATGCCGAGCAGATGGGACGAGTTGAACGGATTGCCGCCGAACGAAGGATTGACCGGCTGATAGACGATCTCGGCGGCAGCGGGTGTCGAGCCAAGAACGGCCAGGCACAGGAAAGCGACGCGCGAAACATTCGCGCATGACAAAGCATACGACACGAGGCAGCCCTCCCCCCGGCACCAAGATCCGGCTGAGCCGGATGTCGAACCGATCGCCTCAGTTGTTCGGGGCTAAAGATCCAACGTGCAGGTCCGTATATTTTTATTTGTTTTGCATCGCAATGCGTCGACGGGATTTCTTGGCGATAACCTCCTGTTCATTCGTCCATAACGGACTGTCATAGTATCAAATCGCCCGTTCTGACCCATTCGACGATGCACGGAGCTCGTTATTACTCGCCGTTTCGGATAGACTTGCTGCGGTTGTCAGATAACGGCACGGTTTTGCCCGGTCGACGCCGCTCAGATCAGTGCCGCGTCCGCCTCGTTCATGCTCGCCGGATCGCCAGCCGCCGTCGTCCAGCCGAGTCGCGGGATGCCGATCGCGCGCCGGCCGCGCATATCGGTGCGCGGCACCAGGATGCCGCGCGCCTCCATATAGCCGATCAGCCGCCGCGTCCGCCCGAGCGAATGGGTGCCGTAGACCCGCGCCACCTCCTCGTCGGATGGACATGGTCGCCCGTCGCGCGCCGCGCGGGCGATCAGCAGGAACACGCCCAGCATGTCCTCCGGCAGGTCGTCGGCCATGGCCAGCGCCGCCGCCCATTCGGGATCGTCGGTCGCGCCCGCCGGCTCGCCCGCCCGCGCCATCGCGAGCCGGCGTTTGAACGCGGTGAGATCGAGCGGCGGCTCGGCCAGGCCGCGCATACGGCAGCGCACGCCGAAATCCTGGTAGAGCTGCGCCGGCGTGCGATAGGTCGCCTCCGCATCCGCCACGATGTCGCGCAGCACCGCCGCCGTCTTGGTCTCGCGCTCGTCCGCCTCGATCAGCGGGAACAACGGCTCGGGCGAGGGTTCGCCGAACACCGGGCGGTTGATGCCGCGGATCAGCTCGTCCGCCGGCACGGGTGCGGGGGGCGGCGGCGGGGCGGCGGCGGGCAGGCCCAGATCGCCGAACAGCAGATCCTGCATCTCGCTGCCGCCGGCCTGCGGCAGCGGCATCAGCCTGGGGCTGGCGCTGCGCGCGCCGGTCTCCACATCGCCGATGCGGATCGCCAGCGGCCGGCGCGAGAGAGCGGGGCCGAGCGCGAGGAAGTGGCCGCGCTCCAGGTCGCGGATCTGCTCGGCCTGCCGCCGCTCCATGCCCAGCAGGTCGGCCGCGCGCAGCATGTCGATATCCAGGAAGGTGCGACCCATCAGGAAGTTCGATGCCTCCGCCGCCACGTTCTTGGCGAGCTTGGCCAGCCGCTGCGTCGCGATCACGCCGGCCAGGCCGCGCTTGCGGCCGCGGCACATCAGGTTCGTCATCGCCGCCAGCGAGGCCTTGCGCGCGTCTTCCGAGACCTCGCCGGCAACGGCGGGGGCGAACAGTTGCGCCTCGTCCACCACCACTAGCACCGGATACCATTGCTCGCGCGGCGCATCGAACAGCGCGGCCAGGAAAGCGGCGGCGCACTTCATCTGCGCGTCGATCTCCAGCCCCTCCAGGTTCAGCACCACCGAGGCGCGGTGCGCGCGGATGCGGGCGGCGACGCGGGCGATCTCCCCCTCGCTATAGTCGGCCGCCTCCACCGCGACATGGCCAAAGCGATCGGCGAGCGTGACGAAATCGCCCTCCGGATCGATCACCACCTGCTGCACCCAAGGCGCGCTGCCCTCGATCAGGCGGCGCAGCAGGTGCGACTTGCCCGATCCCGAATTGCCCTGCACCAGCAGCCGGGTGGCGAGCAGCTCCTCCAGATCGAGCAGCGCCGGCTTGCCGGCGGGGCCGATCCCCATGTCGATCGATACGGTCATCGCGCCGTCCGGCTCACGGCACGCGGCGCACGGAGACGATGCGCACCGGCGCGCGGAGCGACTGGCCGATCGTCTCCTTCGAGAAGCCGCCCGGCCATGTCGGCATGGCCAGGATGCGCCGCACCAGCGGCATCCCGCTCACCACCGTGCCGAAGGCGGCGTAGCCGGGGCTGCCGGGCCGCGCGTCCAGATAGGTCGATCCGGCGCCGACGATGATGAAGAAGTCGCCCATCGCGGTGCCGGGCGCGTTGCGCGCCATCGATACGGTGCCGTCGACGTGGCTCAGGCCCGTCCTGCTCGTCGGCTCGTGCGCGATCGGCGGCAGCGCGCGCGGGATGTGGTGATCGATCCCGCCCTGCAGCAGCCCGGCCTTCGGATCGCGCTTGCCACGCGCGGCGCGATAGAAGGTCGTGCCGTCGAACCTCTTCTCGTCGGCGTAGCGCAGGAAGTTCTGCGTCGTGATCGGCGCCTGCTTCGTCGCGAGCGCGATCACGATCGGCCCCATCGTCGTCTCGATCCGCACGCGCGGACCGGCCGGCGGCGCGGCCGGCGCCGCAGTGGCGATCAGCGCCAGCAGGCCGCAGAAGAAGGCACGGTATTTCGGACGCACGGTAACGCTCACTCCATCCACCTGCCATCCGACATGAAGGCGGGTCAATCGCTTCCGCCGCAACGCAGCGCACCCCATCTTGGATTCGATCGCAAGCGGCGGAGCGCGCACGGGCACGAAGCGATGCCACATGCCGGCCGGAGAATGCGATAAGGATGATGTGATGAACGCGAGCAGACCCGTGCAGACCGCCGACGACCCGCGCTGGGCGCGCATCCGCGCACGCGACGCGAGCGCCGACGGCGCCTTCTGGTATTCGGTGCTGACGACCGGCGTCTACTGCCGCCCGTCCTGCGCGTCGCGTGCGGCCAACCCGGCCAACGTGACGATCCATGACAGCCTGGCGGGGGCGCGGGCCACCGGCGCGCGGCCGTGCCGGCGCTGCGACCCGGAAGGCACCGGCGCGGCGGCGATGGCGGCGCGCATCGTGGCGGCATGCAAGACGATCGAGACGGCCGAGCAGCCGCCCGCGCTGGCGGCGCTGGCGGCGGCGGCGGGCCTCAGCCCCGGCTATTTCCACCGTCTGTTCAAGGCGCGCACCGGCCTCACCCCGCGCGACTATGCCGCCGCCCATCGCGCCGCCCGCGTGCGCGAGGAGCTGCGCGCGGCGGACACGGTGACGGAGGCGATCAACGCCGCCGGCTTCGCCTCCCACGGCCGCTTCTACGAGGGCGCCGCCGCGATGCTGGGCATGACGCCGACGCGCTATCGCGCCGGCGGCGCCGCCGAGACGTTGCGCTTCGCCGTGGGCCAATGCGCGCTGGGCGCCATCCTGGTCGCCGCCAGCGACAAGGGCATCGCCGCCATCCTGATCGGCGACGATCCGGCGGATCTGGTGGAGGATCTGCAGGATCGCTTTCCCGCCGCCACCCTGATCGGCGACGATGCCGGCTATCAGGCGCTGGTGGCGCAGGTGATCGGCTTCGTCGAGGCGCCGGCAACCGGGCTGGACCTGCCGCTGGACGTGCGCGGCACCGCCTTCCAGCAGCGCGTGTGGCAGGCGCTGCGCCGCATCCCCGCCGGGCGGACGGCGAGCTATGCCGAGATCGCGGCGGCCATCGGCGCGCCGTCCGCCGTACGCGCCGTGGCCGGTGCCTGCGCCGCCAACTCCCACGCCGTCGCCATCCCGTGCCACCGCGTCGTCCGCACCGACGGCGCCCTCTCCGGCTATCGCTGGGGTGTCGAGCGCAAGCGCCGCCTGCTCGCACTGGAGGCGGCGGAGTGACGCCAGCGATCGACTGGGCGGAGATCGCCGCCGCGCTGGATGGGCAGGGCTGGGCACTGCTGCCGGCCCTGCTCGATGCCGATGCGTGCGCCGCCACCGCCGCGCTCTACGATGGCGGCGTCGGCTTTCGCAGCCACGTCCACATGGCGCGGCACGGCTACGGCCGGGGCGAGTATCGCTACTTCGCCTATCCGCTGCCGCCGCACGTCGCGGCGCTGCGCACGGCGCTCTACCCGCCGCTGGCCGGCATCGCGAACCGCTGGCACGAGCGGATGGGGCTGGCGCCGCGCTTCCCGGCCGATCACGCCGCCTTCCTGGCCCGCTGCCACGCCGCCGGCCAGACGCGGCCGACGCCGCTGCTGCTGCGCTACGGGCCGGGCGACCATAACTGCCTGCACCAGGATCTCTACGGCGCCCACGTCTTCCCGCTCCAGCTCGCCGTCCTGCTCTCACGCCCGGGCGAGGACTTCACGGGTGGCGAGTTCGTGCTGACGGAGCAGCGGCCGCGCATGCAGTCCCGCGTGGAGGTGGTGCCGCTGGAGCGGGGCGACACGGTGGTGTTCGCGGTGAACGTGCGGCCGCAGGCGGGGGCGCGCGGCGATCGGCGGGTGGCGTTGCGCCACGGCGTCAGCACCGTCCGCTCCGGCCGGCGGCACACGCTGGGCATCATCTTCCACGATGCCGCCTGAGCTGTTCCCCGAGACGCGCGTGGCGCTGCCGCTCGATCCCGGCGCGGTCCTGCTCGGCGGCTTCGCGCTGGACGCGGCGGAGGAACTGCTCGCCGGCATCGCGGCGATCGCGGCGGCGGCGCCGTTTCGCCGCATGGAGACGCCCGGCGGCCGCGCGATGTCCGTCGCGATGACCAACGCCGGCGCGGCCGGGTGGACGACCAGCCGGCGCGGCTATCGCTACACCGCGGCCGATCCGCTGGGCGGGCTGCCGTGGCCGCCGCTGCCGCTCGCCTTCGTCGCCCTTGCCGGCCGAGCCGCCGCGCGTGCGGGGTTCGCCAGCTTCGTGCCCGACGCCTGCCTGGTCAACCGCTACGAACCCGGCGCGCGGATGGCGCCGCATCAGGATCGCGACGAGGCGGATCTCGCCGCGCCGATCGTCTCCGTCTCGCTCGGCGTGGCGGCCGTGTTCCTGTGGGGCGGGCAGGCGCGCGGGGATCGGCCGCGCCGCGTGCCGCTGCACCATGGCGACGTGGTGGTGTGGGGCGGGCCGGCGCGGCTGACCTTTCACGGCGTCGACACGCTGAAGCCCGGCGATCATCCGCTTACCGGGCCGCTGCGCTACAACCTCACCTTCCGCAAGGCGCTGTGATCAGGCCGCCTTGCGACGGGCGAGGAAGAAGCGGACCATCTCGCGCGAGGCATCCGGCCCGGCCGGATCGGTATAGGAGCCGGCCGCACGCCCGCCCGACCAGCCGTGGCCGCTGCCGTGGACGATCCAGCCCTCCAGCGCCACCTGCCCGTCCGCCCCGCGATAGACGGTGCGGGTGTAGCCGCGCCCGCCCGGTGCGATCCCGCGATCGGTGCGCTCGCGCAGCGCCTGCGGGCTCGCCCGGCGCAGCTCGCTGAGGAAGCCGCCGGCGTTGCACGGATAGACCACCCGATCCTGATCGCCGTGGAACACGATCAGCGGCAGCGCCCGGGCGGCGCGCTTCACCGCGCCGATCCGCTCGCCGCTGCCCTTGCGCATCGCCTCGACCGCGCCGGAGAAGGTGCTGACATTGCCTCGGGCCAGACCGGAATGGACGCCGACCGCGCAGTAGAGATCGGGATAGGCCGCGCCGACGATCGCCGCCGCCGCACCGCCCGCCGACAGGCCGGCGATGTAGACGCGCGCCGGATCGGCGCCGGCCGTGCGCATGATCCGCCGCGTCGTCGCCGCGATCACCGCCGGTTCGCCGCCGCCGCGCTCCTGATTGGCGGGCAGGTGCCAGTTCCAGCAGCGGCCGGCATTGGCGCTGCCCGACTGCTCCGGATAGAGGACGAGGAAGCCCTGCTCGTCGGCCAGCGCGTTCATTGCCGTGCCGGCGGCAAAGTCGGCGGCATTCTGGGTGCAGCCGTGCAGCATCACCACCAGCGGCAGGCTGCGCCGCCCGGCGCCGACGGGGGTGTAGAGCTTGTAGGCGAGCCGCCCCTGCGGGCAGGCATGGACGCCATCGACGAAGCTGCCCGGCGGCATCCGCTTCACCGCCGCCGACGAGGACGCGCGCGGCGCCTTCACCCGGGGCGCGGCCACGCGCGCGCGGGCCGGGGCCTTGCGCTTCGGCTTCGCCGTGAGCGGCGCCATCACCGCCTCCTGGATCGCCAGCAGCGCCGAGAGCGGCCGCCCCTTGCGGGACAGGCGCCCGGCCCTCATCAGCGCGGGAAACAGCTTCATCGACACGTGCCCCCTGTTGCGGCGCGATCCGGGCGAACAACCTGCACCCGCCGACACGAACGCAGCATAGCGCCGATCTATCCCGCAGTGCAGCATAAACCGCCCTTGTGTCGCCGGCCGCGCCACTTCTAGGATGTGCGGAGGGAGACTGCCGCGATGCCGATGCCCCGTTCGCTTGTCGTCATGGCCGCCGCGCTCGCCCTCGCAGGCGCCGCCCCGGCACCGACGCCGCAGCAGATCGTCGACCGCGCGCCCGCCGCCGCCTGGGCGGACGTGCCGGCCGAGGATCTGGTGACGATCACGCTGCGGGATGGCGGGCAGGTGGTGCTGCAGCTCGCGCCCGCCTTCGCGCCGGTGCATGTCGCCAACATCCGCGCCTTCATCCGCGCGGGCTGGTTCGATGGCGGCGCGATCGTGCGCGTGCAGGACAATTATGTCGTGCAATGGGCCGCCGCAGAGGGGAAGCCGCTGCCGCCGGGCGCGAACCCCACGCCGCCGGCGGAATATGAGGGCGCGGCCGGCGGCGCGCCATTCCGCCCGCTGGGCTATCGTGACGCCTATGCCGCGCAGACCGGCCACGTCGCCGGCTGGCCGGTGGCGAGCGACGGCCGCGCGCGCTGGCTGGTGCACTGCTACGGCATGGTCGGCGTGGGGCGGGACAATCCGCCGGACACCGGCAACGGCGCCGAACTCTACGCCGTGATCGGCCACGCGCCGCGCCACCTCGATCGCAACATCGCCCTCGTCGGCCGGGTGCTGGACGGGATGGAGCGCATGGCGGCGCTGCCGCGCGGCGGCGGGGCGCTCGGCTTCTACGAGAAAGCCAGCGAGCGCACCCCGATCGTCTCCACGCGCATCGCCGCCGACCTGCCCGCGGCAGCGCGCCCGGCATGGCAGGTGCTGGACACGAACTCCGCCGCCTTCGCGCAGTGGGTGGGCGCGCGGGCGAACCGGGGCGACGGCTTCTTCGTCAGAGCCGCGGGCGCGCTGGACGTGTGCAATGCGATCCCGCCGGCGCGCCGCAAAGGCTGATCGCCTGCTCCTGCCCCGGCGCAGGCCGGGGCAGGGATAGATTACGGGCGGCGCCCTCAGAGCTTGCCGGTCAGCTCCGGCACGATCTTGAACAGGTCGCCGACCAGGCCGACATCGGCCACCTGGAAGATCGGCGCATCCTCATCCTTGTTGATGGCGATGATGACCTTCGAGTCCTTCATGCCCGCCAGATGCTGGATCGCGCCCGAGATGCCGACCGCAATATAGACTTCCGGCGCCACGATCTTGCCCGTCTGGCCGACCTGATAGTCGTTCGGCACGTAGCCGGCATCCACCGCCGCGCGGCTGGCGCCGACGCCGGCGCCCAGCTTGTCGGCCAGCGGCTCGATCAGCGTGTGGAAATTCTCGCTGTTCTGCAGCGCCCGTCCGCCGGACACGATGATCTTGGCGGAGGTGAGCTCCGGACGTTCCGACTTGGAGATCTCGGACCCGACGAAGGTCGAGAGGCCCTGGTCGCCGCCGGCGGCCGCCGCCTGCACGGTGCCCGCGCCGCCGGTCTTCTCCGCCTTGGCGAAGGCCGTGCCGCGCACCGTGAGCACCAGCTTGCCCGCCGGCGCCTGCACCGTGGCGATCGCGTTGCCGGCGTAGATCGGCCGGGTGAACGTATCGGCCGAGACGACCGACAGGATCTCCGACACCTGCACGACATCGAGCAGGGCCGCCACCCGCGGCGCGATATTCTTGCCGTTGGAGGTGGCGGGCGCGACGAACGCGTCGTGATCGCCCATCAGCTGCACCACCAGCGGCGCGACATTCTCGGCCAGCGCATTCTCGTAGGCTGCGTCGTCCGCCAGGTAGACGGTGCCGACACCGGCGATGCCGGCCGCCTCGTCCGCCACGGCGGCGCAGCCGGAGCCGGCGACCAGCAGATCGACGTCGCCCAGCTGGCTCGCGGCGGTGACGGTCGCGAGCGTCGCGTCCTTCACGCTTGCATTGTCATGTTCGACCCAGACGAGCGTCTTCATGCCACCACTCCCAGCACCTTGAGCTTGCCGATCAGCTCGTCGACATCGCCCACCTTCACGCCGGCCTGGCGCTTGGCGGGCTCCTCCACCTTCAGCGTCTTCAGGCGCGGCGCGGTGTCGACGCCATAGTCCGCCGGGGTCTTGTTCGCGAGCGGCTTGGACTTGGCCTTCATGATGTTGGGCAGGCTGGCGTAGCGCGGCTCGTTCAGGCGCAGGTCGGTCGTCACGATCGCCGGCGCCTTGAGGCTGACTGTCTCGAGCCCGCCATCCACCTCACGCGTCACCTTGACCGAGTCGCCGTCGACCTCCACCTTGCTGGCGAAGGTGCCCTGCGGCCGGCCGGTCAGCGCGGCGAGCATCTGGCCGGTCTGGTTCGAATCGTCGTCGATCGCCTGCTTGCCCAGGATCACCAGGCCGGGCTGCTCCTCGTCGACGATCCCCTTCAGGATCTTGGCGACGGCGAGCGGCTCGGCCTCGTCCTCGGTCAGCACCAGGATCGCGCGGTCGGCGCCCATCGCCAGCGCCGTTCGCAGCGTCTCCTGGCACTTCTGCACGCCGATCGAGACAGCGACGATCTCGGTCGCGACGCCCTTCTCGCGCAGGCGGATCGCCTCTTCCACGGCGATCTCGTCGAACGGGTTCATCGACATCTTCACGTTCGCCAGGTCGACGCCCGTGCCGTCCATCTTCACCCGCGGCTTCACGTTGTAATCGATCACCCGCTTGACGGGCACCAGCACCTTCATCGGTGTCACTCCTGCTCGCGATCCTGGCGGATCCTTGGATGCGGCTCGCCTTCGATGGCAAGGCGGGCGAAATCAACTGCGAAGTTGCGAAGTTGCGAATAGCGGCTTGCGAAATCGCGGGGGTGATGGCGCCGCCGCCACCCCCGCCCGCTCAGGCCGCCTGCTTCACCTGCGCGACGATCTTCTTGGCGGCGTCGCCCAGATCGTCGGCGGAGACGATCGGCAGGCCGGAATTGGCGAGGATGTCCTTGCCCTGCTGCACGTTGGTGCCTTCCAGGCGCACCACCAGCGGCACCGCGAGGTTCACCTCCTTGGCGGCGGCGACGATGCCGTCGGCGATGATGTCGCAGCGCATGATGCCGCCGAAGATGTTGACGAGGATACCCTTCACCGCCGGATCGCTGAGGATCAGCTTGAACGCCGCCGTCACCTTCTCCTTGGTGGCGCCGCCGCCCACGTCGAGGAAGTTGGCCGGAAACTCGCCGTTCAGCTTGATGATGTCCATCGTCGCCATGGCCAGGCCGGCGCCGTTCACCATGCAGCCGATATTGCCGTCCAGCTTGATGTAGGCGAGGTCGTACTTGCTCGCCTCGATCTCGCTCGGATCCTCCTCGGTCTCGTCGCGCAGGGCGAAGATATCCGGGTGACGGTAGAGCGCGTTCGAATCGAAGCTCACCTTCGCGTCCAGCACCAGGATCTTGCCGTCCTCGGTCTCGACCAGCGGGTTGATCTCCAGCATCGACATGTCGGTCGCCATGAAGGCGGTGTAGAGCTGCTCGGCCACCTTGGCGGCCTGCTTGTTCAGATCGCCCTTCAGCTTCAGCGCGAAGGCGACGGCGCGGCCGTGATGCGGCTGGAAGCCCTCCGCCGGGTCGATCGTGATCGTGGTGATCTTCTCGGGCGTGTCGTGGGCCACTGTCTCGATGTCCATGCCGCCCTCGGTCGACACGATCATGGCGACCCGGCCGGTGCCGCGATCGACGACCATCGACAGATAATATTCCTTCGCGATGTCCGCGCCGTCGGTGATGTAGAGGCGGTTCACCTGCTTGCCGGCCTCGCCCGTCTGGATCGTTACCAGCGTGTTGCCGAGCATGTCGGTGGCGTTCTGGCGCACATCGTCGATCGTCTTGGACAGGCGCACGCCGCCCTTGGCGTCCGGCCCCAGTTCCTTGAACTTGCCCTTGCCGCGCCCGCCGGCGTGGATCTGGGACTTCACCACATAGAGCGGCCCGGGCAGCTTGCCGGCGGCCTCCACGGCCTCGTCGACGGAAAGGGCCGCATAGCCGGCGGGAATCGCCACGCCGAACTTCGCCAGCAATTCCTTGGCCTGATACTCATGGATGTTCATGGGATGCCTGTCTCTTCCTGATCGGGGAGCCGTCGGCCCTGCGCTAAAGCATATCGCGTCCGCGAAGGCTACCCTGCGGAAAAGCCGGGGCGGGGATCAGCCTTTCAGCGCACAGTGGATGCCGGATTTCGTCACCGCGTCGATGATCGCCGGGTCGCCGGTGCCGGCGACGCGGGCCACGACGTCGCCGACGCGCGCCTTGCGATCGTCCCCCGGCGGGCGGCGGGCGGCGGCGGCGAGCGCGCGCAACTGGTCGTCGCTCAGCCGCTCGGCCAGGCGCGGCGCGAGGCAGGCGGCCAGGCGCGCGGACACGCCGGCCTTCACCAGCGCCGCCTCGACCCGCGACTCGCGCGAGGCGCAGCCGGCGAGCAGGGCGAGCGGGAGGAGGAGGAGGATGGCCCGGCGCCGGCCGGGCCGGGTGGCGCACATCGTCGATCGCGCGATCATCGCGCCTTCTCCCGCTTCATCGCTGACGGCCGGCTGAACGGGTGCGCGGCCGCGTCCGTTCCGCTATAGCGCCGCCATGTCCCCGCTTCCCGGCCTGCTGCTGTTCCTCGCCACCATCGCCGTAATGGAGGGTGTCGCCTATGCGGCGCACCGCTGGATCATGCACGGGCCGGGCTGGTTCCTGCACGCCAGCCACCACCGCCCGCGCACCGGGCCGTTCGAGGCGAACGACCTGTACGCGGTGATCTTCGCCATACCCTCGATCCTGCTGCTGCTCGCCGGCGTGCAGCTCGGCTGGGGCGCCGGCTATGCCTGGGTCGGCGCCGGCGTCGCGGCCTACGGCGCGATCTACTTCGGCTTCCACGACGTGATCGTCCACCGCCGGATCGGCCACCGCTACGTGCCGCGCGGGCGCTACATGAAACGGATCGTGCAGGCGCATCGGCTGCACCACGCGGTGGAGACGAAAGGCGGCACGCTGAGCTTCGGCTTCCTCGTCGCGCCCAGCCCCGAGTCGCTGAAGGCGGAGCTCGTCCGTCGCGGCCGCGCCGGCGTGCGCGCCGCGCGGGACGCCTAGCGTCTGATCGGAGCGCGACGCCAACCGGACGCGGCCGGCATTGCGCCCGGCGCTGTGCCAACGGCCCGGGCCATCGCGCCGCCGCGTCGCCGCAGATAGGTGTCGAGGCCGATCTCGCAACCGATCAGCATCAGGATCGTCGTCTGGAAGGCGATGCCGACGAACAGCGAGCCGACCATGTAGATGATGTGCGCATGCTGCAGAGCCGTCGCCAGCGGGGCGATCCAGGCATCGTCGCCGGTCGCCCGGCGGTGGCGCCGGCGCACCGCCTCCATCCTGATCAGGCCGAGCAGGTGGAGCAGGATCCACAGGAAGAAGCCGGGGAAGCCCTGCTCGCCCAGCATCTCGAAGTAGCTGCTGTGGTAGGCGCGGCCGGCGTCGTAATCCTTCGAGTTCGTCACCGTCTCGTTATTGGCGTCGCCGGCGGTCTTCTTGATGTCGATGGTGATGCGGTTCTGCATATAGGCGTTGAAGCCGCCACCCGCCGGATTGGCCTTCACATAGTCCCATGTCCACTGCCACACGGCGAGACGGGTGGAGGCGGAACTGTCCGCCTGATAGCCCTGGATCGTCTCCATGCGCTTGCTGTAGCTGGAAGGCAGGAACTGCACCGCCAGCGCCCCCGCCCCGCCGAGCAGCACCAGATAGAGCATGCGCCGCTTCGTCGCGCGCAGGGTCAGCACCGCCAGCACGGCGATGCAGATCAGGCCCGTGCGCGCCTGCGTGCCGACCGGGATCAGCAGGCAGGCGAAGATCAGCGCCGTGGCATAGGCCTTCACCCGCCAGTCGCCGGGGAACACGGTGCCGTGCTTGGCCAGGAACAGTATCAGCGGGATCACCGCGATCGCGAAGGTGGAGATGATGCTGCCTTCGTACAGCCCGCTATTGTTCGAGACCATGAGGTTGAGCGCGCCGTAGCCGCCGCCCGATCCCAGCGTCTTGATCCCGCCCACCACCACGATCGACGAGACCGAGAGCACCAGGAACAGCAGCAGCGCCTCGATGCGCAGCCGGGTGCGCAGGGTGAAGGGCAGGAAGATGGCGAAGGCCAGCGCCTTCCACACCCACCCCCATTTATCCAGCGCGTCGAGCGGCAGATCGGCGTTGATCGTGGTGTAGGCCGCCCAGCCGAGCAGCATCAGCAGCAGCCACTGGCGGGTGGCGAAGCGGCTGCCGGCCTTGCGGTCCGCCAGCGCCCAGCCGCCCACCGCCAGCGTGACGCAGATCAGCGAGATCGGCACCACCGTGAGCAGGGTATAAGAGAGCCGCTGCGGCGATACGATATCGACGTAGACATAAGCGAGCACGAACAGGAAGGGCCGCTTGAAGCCGAAGCCCAGCAGGGCCGCCAGGAAGGCGACGAAGGCGAGATCACGCAACGGGCGGCTCCCCGGGCGGCGGCTCACGATCGAGATCGGGGCGGTGAAGCAGGCGCCAGGCGGCGATCAGCATCAGCCCGTGCGACAGAGCCAGCGAGAAGAGATCGATCATGCCGGCACTCCTCGCTTCGTTCGCCGCCGCCCACCTCGCCCGGCGGAGCGGAAGCGGGTATGGCAGACCCGACGCGGCTTAGGCGAGCGCCGGTTGACGCGCCGTTAAGCCACGCGGTGGCAGAGGGCTTCCATGCGCATCCTCCATATCCTCGATCACAGCCTGCCGATCCACAGCGGCTACACGTTCCGCACCCGCGCGATCCTGAAGGCGCAGATCGGGATGGGGTGGGAGGTGGCCGGCCTCACCGGCGCGCGCCAGCTGCCCGAGGTGCGCGGCGCGGAGTCGCTGGCGGAGGTGGTCGACGGCCTCACCTTCTTCCGCACGCCGCACCCCGCCCCCGCCCGCTCGCCGATGCGCGAGTGGCGCGAGATCGCCGCCCTCGGCCGCCGGCTGGACGCGGTGATCGCGCAGTGGCGGCCGGATCAGCTGCACGTGCACTCGCCGGTGCTGAACGCGCTCGCCGCCCTGCGCGTCGCGCGCCGACACGGCCTGCCGCTGGTGTATGAGATCCGCGCCTTCTGGGAGGATGCGGCGGTGGGCAACGGCACCGATCGCGAGGGATCGGCGCGCTACCGCGTGACCAGGCTGCTGGAAACCCGCGCCGCCCGCTCGGCCGATGCGGTGGCCGTCATCTGCGAGGGGCTGCGCGGCGATCTCGTCTCGCGCGGGATCCCGGCGGAGAAGATCATGGTCTCGCCCAACGGCGTGGACCTGCACCTGTTCGGCGATCCGCCGCCGCCGGACACGGCGCTGGCGCGCGAGCTCGGGCTCGAAGGGCGCGAGGTGGTCGGCTTCATCGGCTCCTATTATGATTATGAGGGGCTGGACGATCTGATCGCGGCGATGCCGGCGCTCGTCGCCGCGCGGCCCGATGCGCACCTGCTGCTGGTGGGCGGCGGGCCGATGGAGGCGGCGCTGAAGGCGCAGGCGGCGGCCTCGCCCGCGGCGGCCCGCATCACCTTCGCCGGCCGCGTGCCGCACGACCAGGTGGAGCGCTACTACAGCCTCGTCGACATCCTCGCCTATCCGCGCAAGGCGATGCGGCTGACCGAGCTCGTCACGCCGCTCAAACCGCTGGAGGCGATGGCGCAGCGCCGGCTGGTCGCCGCCTCCAACGTCGGCGGGCATCGCGAGCTGATCGAGGACGGCGTGACCGGCACCCTCTTCCCGCCGGACGATCCGGCGGCGCTGGCGACGGCGTTGGCCGGGCTGTTCGCCGATCGCGCCGGGTGGGATCGGCGGCGGGCGGTGGCGCGCGCCTTCGTGGAGCGCGATCGTAACTGGTCGTCAAACGTTTCGCGTTATGCGCCCGTTTACCGCAAGCTGACGGGCAAGGGATGACGGACATGGCCGGAGCCGCGAGACCCGTGACCCTGGCACGGCGGATGGAGCCCCTGCTGGGGCCGATCGCCGCCGTGCTGCTGGGCGCCGCCGCCGCCTTCTTCTGCTACGCCATGCCGGCGGCGCTGATCGGCCGGCTGCTCGATCCGGCGATCCTCGGCGGGCGCCTGCCGCTCGCCTTGCTCTGCGGGCTGGCGATCGGCGGGGCGACGTGGCTCGGCTTCGTGCTGCTCGATCGGGCCGCGCGTCTGCCGTTCGCCGCGGCGCCGGTGGCGGCCGACGCGCCGGTGCTCCGCCGCGCCGATGCGCATCCGGATGCGCCGCCGCGCCGCCCGATCTTCGCCGGCAGCGATCTGGGCACGCCGCTCGATCTCGTCGATCCGCTGCCGGACGGCTGGCGGGCGGAGGAACCGCCCCTCGCCTTCCCCGATCCGCCGCGCGAGCTTGCCCCTTCCTCCGCGATCGACGACGAGCCGGAAGACGAGATGGCGGCCGCCGGGCCGACGCTGGTGCCGGTGCCGACCCAGGCGGCGGAGGCGATCCCGGCGGAGACGGTCGAGACCATCGCCGCCGACAGGAAGCCGCCGCTCGCCGCCCTGATGGTGCGGCTGGAGACCGGGCTGGCGCGCAAGGCGCTGGTCCTCGCCGGCGCGGAGCCGAACGTCACCGCGCTGAAACGGGAGATCCGGCCGATCGGCGGCACCCTGCGCGCCGCGGTCGAGGAATTGCAGCAGCGCACGGCCGGGCGGCGCTGAGGCGCGCGGTTACTCGTTCTCCACGGTGAGCGCCTCGATCGTCAGCGCAACGCCGGCGGCGTTGGCCGTCCTGCCCGTCACCGCGATGTCGGCGACGAGATGCCCCGGCAGGGCGAACTCGCGATCGCCGAGCGCGGCGGCGAACGCATCCGCGCGGGCCGGCGCGACCGTGTCGAACTCGAAGCGGTGGCGGGCGCCGGCGAACGTGGCGCTGGCCCATGCCTCGCTATGGGCCAGCCGCAGCGTGGGCGCCGGCATGCCCGGCGGGCAGAGCGCGCGGAGCAGCAGGGTCTGGGCGTCGCGCATCAGCGATCCCCCTGCGACTGGCCGTCGATATAGGTAAGGACGCGGGAGACGGTGCGCCGACGCGGTTCGCGGCCGTTGCGCAGATCGAGGACGAAGCGGGGATCGCGCACCGCATCGCGTCCGAAACGGGTCGGGGCAATATTGCGGGCGCGAATGAACTTCTCGATGACGGGAAGCAGTTGCATGTCTGTTCCTTGGCAGGAGGTGCGCGTTCCGTTGATGTTCCTGCCATCATCTATGTGAAGTCCTACTTGTCTAGGAATCCTCCTATCCAGAATGGGCGAGGTTATGCGTGAGGAAGATCCGCGGGCGGTTCTGGAGGCGGCGATCCAGCGGAGCGGCGAGGATTATTCCTCTTTGTCGCGGCTGATCGGGCGCAACGCCGCGTACATCCAGCAATTTATCAAGCGCGGCGTGCCGCGCCGGCTGGCCGAGGAGGACCGCCGCCAGCTTTCCCGATACTTGTCCATACCGGAGGAGAAGCTGGGCGGCCCGCGCCAGCCCGTCGCCACCGTCGCCACGGCGGAGGGCTCGCGCACCCGCGGGAGCGACCTGGTGCTGGTGCCGCGGCTGGATATCCGCGCCTCCGCCGGGCACGGTGCCGCCACGGATAACGAGCGGCCGGTCGCCCGCCTGGGCTTCCATCCCGGCTGGCTGCGCGAAGTCACCGGCGGGAGCCCCGCCGGCCTGTCGATGATCCGCGTCTCCGGCGATTCGATGTCGCCGACCCTGGCCGACGGCGACGAGATACTCGTCGACGGCACGGACGCCGCCGAGCGGCTGCGCGACGGCATCTACGTGCTGCGCGTGGACGACGGCCTCGTCGTAAAACGGCTGGCGATCAACCCGGCGGCGCGATCGATCACGATCGTCAGCGACAATCCCGCCTACCCGACCTGGCCGGACCGCGACCCCGCCGAGATCGAATTGATCGGCCGCGCCGTATGGGTCGGCCGGCGGATCGCCTGATCCCGCCGCGCCGCGCGGAAGCGGCTACGATCCGGCTCCACCGGCTCGTCGCGACCGCCCTCAGCCCCAGATCGTCTCCACCACCGCATCGCCCGGATAGGCGACGAGGATGTCGGCGCCCTCGTCCAGCGTGAGCGCGGCATCGCCGTCCGCCAGCCACACGCCGCCGGCCTCCAGCCGCTCGCCGTCGATCGTACCGCCGCCAGCCACCGGCACCAGCCACACCGGCCGATCGGCGGCAGGCGCCAGGGTGCCCGTGCCGCTGCGCTTCCACCGCTCCATCACGAACGCCGGCCCGTCGCCCAGGATCGTGCGACCGGGCGCGATGTCCCGCGCGATGTGCGGCGCCACGAACGGCACCGGCTTGGATACGGCGATGCCGTCGTCCAGGTGCAGCTCCCGGTCGCTGCCATAGTCGTAGAGCCGGTAGGTGAGATCGACATTCTGCTGCACCTCGATCAGGGTCAGCCCCGGACCGATCGCATGCACCGTGCCGGCCGGCGAGTAGAAGCTGTCGTCCGCTTTCACCGCCTTCCAGTCCATCTTGTCCTCGATCGATCCGTCGAGCGCGGAGGCGCGCAGCTCCTCGTGCGTCATCGGCGCCAGCGTGCCGATCGCGATCGTCGCGTGCGGCTCGGCCGCCAGGATCAGCCACGCCTCGTCCTTGCCGCGCGGATAGCCGTGGGCCCGCGCATAGACATCGTCGGGATGATCCTGGATCGACAGCTTCTCGCTGGTGAACAGATATTTCACCAGCAGTTCCGGATCGCCCGGCGCCTCGAACCACACTTCCCCCACCTTGGCGCCGCCTTCCGGCGCATCGGGAAAGCCGGGCCACAGATCGTGCCGGCCCCATGGCTTCTCGACGCGCTTGGTGGTCAGGCGGCGGACGGACATGGACGGTCTCCTCGGAGTCGTGATGCGGCGCAATATGCGCTCGAACGTGGCGCGGCCGCATGCGTTTCCTCCATTCCGCCAAGTTTCTGCGGGCGGAGACCGCCGGCCTCACTCGCCGGTGCGCTGCTTCACCTTGTTCGGCAGATCCTTGCCCTTCGTGCGGCGCGAGGGCAGCTGCACCGGATTGCGCTTCTTCCAGTCGGCCCAGCGCATCGGCCCGTCCGGCGTGTCGATCATCATGTCGTCGTCCATCGCTGATCCTTTGCGTGCTGCGGAGTCAACGCGCGGCGGCGCGTAGCGGGCCTTTTGCCGCACGAGGGCAGCCGCTAGGAAGGGGCATGTCCGATACGGTCATACGTCTCGCCGTCGCAGGCGATATCGCGGCGCTCCACGGGCTGGTGGAGGGCGCCTATCGCGGCGAGCGATCCCGCGCCGGCTGGACGTACGAGGCCGATCTGCTGGGCGGCCAGCGCACCGATGTCGCGGCACTCGCCGCGATCCTCGCCGATGCGGATCAGCGCCTGCTGGTCGCGGAAGGGGAGGCGGGCCTGGCCGGGTGCGTGCAGGTGAGCCGCAGGGATGGCGGCACCGCCGCCCTCGGCCTGCTTTCGGTCGATCCGGCGCGGCAGGCGGCGGGGCTCGGCCGGCAGCTGATCGCCGCCGCCGAGCGCACCGCCCGCGACCTGTTCGGCGCCGCGACGATGGAGATGACGGTGATACGCCAGCGTGACAGGCTGATCGCTTATTATGAGCGGCGCGGCTATGCCCTGACCGGCGAGGAGCGGCCCTTCCCCTATGGCGACGAGCGGTTCGGCCTGCCGCTCAGGCCCGACCTCGCCTTCGTGGTGCTGACGAAGCCGCTCTGACCCGCCGGAGGAGACCGTCATGGACCTGATCGACAGCCGCCGCGAGCAGATGTTCCCCATCCTCTCGGCCGAGCAGATCGCCGTCGCCCGCCGCTTCGCCAGCGGCGCGGCCCGTCGCTTCGCGGCGGGCGAAACGCTGTTCGCGGTCGGTGAGGTCGCCGCCCCGCTCTGGCTGATCCTGGAGGGCGCGATCGACGTGTTCCGCCGCGACGGCCTGGGCAACGAAACCCACATCACGACGGAAGGCGCCGGCCAGTTCTCCGGCGAGATCAGCCAGCTCGGCGGCCGCGCCTCGCTGTCGGTGGGCCGCGCCGGGCCGGATGGCTGCCGCGCCCTGCCGTTCGACGCGGCGCACCTGCGCGCGATGCTGGTCGGATCGGCCGACCTGGGCGAGATCGTGATGCGCGCGCTGATCCTGCGCCGCGTCGGCCTGATCGAGAGCGACGGCGCCGGCTCGATCCTGATCGGCCCCGCGCACACGCCGGATCTGGTGCGGCTGCAGGGCTTCCTCACCCGCAACGGCTATCCGCACAACGTGATGGACGCGAGCGAGGATCCGGAGGCGCGGGCGCTGCTCGAACGGTTCGGCGTGGGCGAGGACGAGCTGCCGCTGATGATCTGCCCGGACGGCAGCCTGCTGCGCCGCCCGACCGATGCGGAGGCCGGGCGCTGCCTGGGCATCACGACGGAGCTCGATCCGGAGAAGGTCTACGATGTCGCGGTCGTCGGCGCTGGGCCGGCCGGCCTCGCCACCGCCGTCTATGCCGCGTCCGAGGGATTGTCGGTGCTGGTGCTCGATTCGCGGGCGATCGGCGGGCAGGCCGGGGCATCGGCGCGCATCGAGAATTATCTCGGCTTTCCCACCGGCATCTCGGGCCAGGCGCTGGCCGGCCGCGCCTACAGCCAGGCGCAGAAGTTCGGCGCGGAGCTCGGCATCCCGATCACCGCCGAGGCGCTGGCCTGCGACGATCGCGCCGGCCAGGTGCGCCTGAGCCTGGCTGACGGCGTGACGGTGCGGGCGCGCAGCGCGGTGATCGCCTCCGGCGCGCGCTACCGCCGCCCCGACGTGCCCGACATCGAGACGTTCGAGGGGGCCGGCGTCTCCTACTGGGCCTCGCCGATCGAGGCGAAGCTGTGCGCCGGCGAGGAGGTGGCCTTGATCGGCGCCGGCAATTCGGCGGGTCAGGCGGCCGTCTTCCTCGCCGACAAGGTGGAGCGGCTGCACATGATCGTGCGCGGCGACGGGCTGGAGGCATCGATGTCGCGCTACCTCGTCGATCGCATCGCCGCCTTGCCCAACGTGGAACTGCACACCGGCAGCGAGGTGGTGGCGCTGGAAGGCGATCGCGCCGGCGGGCTGACCGGCGCCGTGTTCCGCAATCGCGACGGGCGGGAGCATCACTGCGCCCTGCGCCACCTGTTCCTGTTCATCGGCGCCGATCCGAACACCCACTGGCTGCGGGACGCGATCGCGCTGGACGACAGGGGCTTCGTCGTCACCGGCGGCGCCTTCACCCATGGCGGCGTGGCGCGCACCGCCCACCCGCTGGAAACCAGCCACCCGCGCGTGTTCGCCGCCGGCGACGTGCGCGCCGGCTCCACCAAGCGCGTGGCGGCGGCGGTGGGCGAGGGCGCGGCGGTGGTCGCCCAGATCCACGCGATGCTGGCTGACAGCGGCTAGCGCGTCGGATCGGACAACCCCTCCGGCAAGGTCCGTTCGGGCGCCGTTGCGCCTTGGTAAAACCCGTTAGCCTGATCGACCGATGGCGTCGAGCTGGGCCATTGCGTCCTCGGGCAGCGTCAACGACGCCGCGGCGAGGTTCTCCTCGAGATGCGCCACCGACGAAGTGCCGGGTATCAGCAGGATGTTGGGCGAGCGCCGGAGCAGCCAGGCGAGCGCCACCTGCATCGGCGTCCCCTTCAGCCGCGCGGCGACGTCCGACAATGCCGCCGACTGCAACGGGCTGAAGCCGCCGAGCGGGAAGAACGGAACATAGGCGACGCCGTCCGCCGCCAGCGCATCGATGAACGCATCGTCGTCGCGGTGCGCGAGGTTGTAGTGGTTCTGGACACAGACGATCTCGGCGATTGCACGCGCTTCCTCGAACTGCGCGGGCGTCACGTTGCTGAGGCCGATGCGCTTCACCAAGCCCTGCCGTTGCAGATCCGCCACCGCCTTCAGCGGCGCCGCCAGCGATCCTTCCGCCGGGCCGTGGGCGCTGAACATCAGGCGCAGATTGACGAGGTCCAGCGCCTCCAGCGCCAGGTTCGCCAGATTGTCCTCCACCGCGCGCGCCAGCTCGTCCGGCTCGAACGCGGGCAGCCACGAGGCATCCTCGCCACGCCGCGCGCCGATCTTCGTCACGATCAGCAGATCGTCGGGATAGGGCGACAGCGCTTCGCGGATCAGCCGGTTGGTGAAGTGCGGACCGTAATAGTCGCTGGTGTCGATGTGGTTCACGCCTGCTGCCACCGCCGCGTGCAGGACGGCGATCGCAGCATCATGGTCTCGCGGCGGGCCGAACACGCCCGGCCCGGCGAGTTGCATCGCGCCGTAGCCGAGCCGCCTCACGCTGCGTCCGGCGATGGAAAAGGTGCCTGCCTGGTCGATCATTGTCGGTCTCCTGTGCCGGCGCCGGGATACGGCTTGCGGATCATCGCGATAAGCCGGAGTGATCCGCACGGGCTGTACGGAAGACCGAACGATGAAGGCCGACCTTGCCGATCTCAACGCCTTCCTGGCGGTCGCGCAGGCGCGCGGGTTTCGCGACGCGGCCCGCACCGCCGGATCAAGCGCCTCGACGTTGAGCGAGGCGGTGAGACGGCTGGAGGTGCGGCTGGGCGTGCGCCTGCTCCACCGCACCACCCGCAGCGTGACGCCGACCGAGGCCGGCACGCGGCTGATCGAGCGTCTCGCGCCGGCGTTCTGCGAGGTGGAGGCGGCGCTCGACGTCGTGAACCTGTTCCGCGATCGGCCGGCGGGCACGCTGCGGCTCAACGTGCCGGTGAGCGCGGCGCGGCTGGTGCTGCCCGGCATCCTGCCCGGCTTTCTCGCCGCCTATCCCGACATCCAGGTCGAGATCGTCGCCGAGGACGGCTTCGTCGACATGGTCGCGTCGGGCTGCGACGCGGGCATCCGCTACGACGAGCGGCTGGAGCAGGACATGATCGCCGTGCCGATCGGCCCGCGTGTCCAGCGCTTCGCGACGGCAGCGGCGCCCGCCTATCTCGATGCCCGCGGCCGCCCGAACCATCCGCGCGACCTGCTGGAACACGCCTGCCTGCGCGGTCGCTTCACCAGTGGAGCGCTCACCAGCCCCTGGGAGTTCGAGCGCGACGGCGAGATCGTGCGGATCGAGCCGCAGGGGCCACTGATCGCCAGTGTCTCCGGCGCGGCCGACTTGCTGGTCGACGTGGCGATCGCGGGTGGCGGCATAATCTCGCTGTTCGAGGATTGGCTGCGGCCGTCGATCGACAGCGACGCCCTGGAACCCGTGCTGCCGGACTGGTGGCAGTCCTTCTCCGGACCGTTCCTCTATCACTCGGGCCGCCGCCTCGTGCCGCCGCCGCTGCGTGCCTTTCTCGACTTCATCCGCGGCTAGGCGCCATGCTAGCTCAGGTCGGCGCAAGACGCCGCGCCTCGAGCGACTCGCAATCTGCCACGGTGCAGGCAGCGAGCCTCACCGGGGATCGGACGCCGCCGGCTCGTCCCGGCTGGCGGCCTGGATCAGCGCGACGAAATGGCCCGCCGCCTCCGATATGCCGTTGCGCCGGATCAGCCACAGCCGGCTCAGCGCCTCCGGATCGTCGAGCGGGCGGGAGACCATGTTCTCCGGGTGCAGCGCCCCGAGGGACGGGGTGAGGATGGTGATGCCCATGCCCGCCGCGACCAGCCCCAGCAGGGTGGACGGCCCCGTCACCTCCTGCACCACGTTGGCGACGAAGCCGGCGCGGGTGCACAGGCGGGCCAGATGCTCGTTGAAGCCGGCGCCCAGATCGCGCTGGTAGAGGACGAACGACTCGCAGCGCAGGTCCGCCATCGTCGGGTCGCGCGGCGCCAGTGCCAGCGGGTGATCGCTGCGCATCGCCACCAGCAGCGGCTCCGTGGTCAGCAGCGTCGCCCGCATCGTCGCCGGCAGCACGGGCGGCTCGATGCCGCGGATGACTCCGACGTCGAGGCGCTCCGTGGCCAGCGCCTCGATCTGCGCGCCGCGCGGCATCTCGACCAGGTTCAGCCGCACCGCCGGGTACGCCGCGCGAAAGGCCGAGAGTGCCCGCGCGACGACGGTGGCGAACGGCACGGACGAGGTGAACCCCACCGCCACCTCGCCCGCCGCCCCTTCCGCGACCCGGCGCGCCACGGCGACCGCATGGGCCGCCTGGTCCAGCGTCCGTCGCGCCTCGATCAGGAAGTGCCGGCCCGCCTCCGTCAGGCTCACGCGGCGGCTGGTGCGCTCCAGCAGCGGCGTGCCGATCTCCTCCTCCATCAGCCGAATCTGCTGGCTGAGCGGCGGCTGCGAGATGCCGAGGCGCACGGCCGCGCGGCCGAAATGCATCTCCTCGGCGACGGCCACGAAGTAGCGAAAGTGGCGCAGCTCCATGCGATTAAGTCGTACGCGATATGGATCGGCGCGCAATCCATATTAGACGTGCGCGATTGCCTGTTGCACTGCGGCAAGTAGACTATGGTCGCCGCTGCGGCCGGAGATTGCGTCTTCGATGATCGGTATAGTCCGGATTGCCCTCACCAGGCCGCTGACGTTCATCGTCATGGCCATGCTGATCCTGATCGTCGGCGTGCTCGCCGCGATCCGCACGCCCGTGGACATCTTTCCCGAGATCCGCGTGCCCGTGATCGCCGTGGCGTGGAACTATGCCGGCCTGCCGCCGGAGGACATGTCCGGCCGCATCATCACCCCCTATGAGCGGGTGCTGACGACGACCGTGAACGACATCGAGCATATCGAGAGCCAGTCCCTGCCGGGCATCGGCATCGTCAAGATCTACTTCCAGCCGGGTGCCGACATCCGCACCGCCACCGCGCAGGTGACGTCCGTCTCGCAGACGGTGCTGCGCCAGATGCCGCCCGGCGTCACGCCGCCGCTGATCCTGAACTACAGCGCCTCAACGGTGCCGATCATCCAGCTGGCTCTCTCCGGCAAGGGGCTGAGCGAGCAGCAGATCTTCGACCTCGGCCAGAACCAGATCCGCCCGCAGCTGGTGACGGTGCCCGGCGCCGCCATCCCCTACCCCTCGGGCGGGCGGCAGCGCCAGATCCAGATCGACATCGATCCGCAGGCGCTCGTCTCCAACGGCCTCTCGGCGCAGGACGTCGCCACCGCGATCGCCGCGCAGAACCAGATCAACCCGGCCGGCTTCGTGAAGATCGGCACCTTTCAGTACAGCGTGAAGCTGAACAACGCCCCCTCCTCGGTGGAGGCGCTCAACGATCTGCCGGTCAAGGTGGTGAACGGCGCCACCATCTACATGCGCGACGTGGCGCATGTGCGCGACGGCAGCCCGCCGCAGACCAACGTCGTCCATGTCGACGGCCGCCGCTCCGCCCTGATGACGGTGCTGAAGAACGGCGCCACCTCCACCCTGGCGATCGTGCAGGGCGTGAAGGACAAGCTGCCGGCGATCCAGGCGGGGCTCAACAGCAACCTGCGGGTGCTGCCGGTGGGCGATCAGTCGCTGTTCGTGAAGGCGGCGGTGGAAGGCGTGGTGAAGGAGGGCGCGATCGCCGCGATGCTCACGTCGCTGATGATCCTGCTGTTCCTCGGCTCGTGGCGCTCCACCGTCATCATCGCCGTCTCCATCCCGCTGGCCGTGCTGGCCGCGGTGGGGGCACTGGCCGCCTTCGGCCAGACGCTGAACACGATGACGCTCGGCGGGCTGGCGCTGGCGGTGGGCATCCTCGTCGACGATGCGACGGTGACGATCGAGAACATCAACTGGCATCTGGAGCAGGGCAAGGGCGTGATCCCCGCCATCCTGGACGGCGCCGCCCAAATCGTGACGCCGGCCTTCGTCTCGTTGCTGTGCATCTGCATCGTGTTCGTGCCGATGTTCTTCCTGCCCGGCGTCGCCGGCTTCCTGTTCGTGCCGATGGCGCTCTCCGTGGTGTTCGCGATGATCGCCTCGTTCATCCTCTCGCGCACGCTGGTGCCGACGATGGCGATGTACCTGCTGCGCCCGCACGTGGCGGGCGACCGGCACGAGGGGGGCGACACCGCATCGCGCAACCCGCTGGTCCGTTTCCAGCGTGGCTTCGAGCATCGGTTCGAGCGGATCCGGATCGGCTATGGCGGGCTGCTGCGCCGCGCGCTCGGCGCACCGCGGCCGTTCGTCCTCGGCTTCCTCGCCGTCGTGCTGCTCAGCTTCCTGCTGACGCCGTTCCTCGGCCGCAACTTCTTCCCCGCCGTGGACGCCGGGCAGATCGCCATCCACGTCCGCGCACCCGTCGGCTCCCGCATCGAGACGACGTCGGCGATGTTCCAGCGGATCGAGGCGCGCATCCGCCAGCTGCTGCCCGCAGGCGAGGTCGCGTCGCTCACCGACAATATCGGCCTGCCCGTCAGCGGCATCAACACGGTCTACAACAACAGCGGCACGATCGGCCCGCAGGACGGCGACATCCTCGTCACCCTGCGCGAGGGCCACGCGCCGACGCCGGGCCATGTCGCGCTGCTGCGGCGGGAGCTGCCGCGCGCCTTCCCGACCGCGACCTTCGCCTTCCTGCCGGCGGACATCACCAGCCAGATCCTCAACTTCGGCGCGCCGGCGCCGATCGACGTGCAGATCAGCGGGCGCGACGCCGCGGCCAACGCCGCCTACGCCGCCAAGCTGCTGCGCCGCATCCGGGCGGTGCCGGGCGTGGCGGACGCGCGCATCCAGCAGTCCGCCTCCTATCCGCAGCTGAACGTGGACGTCGATCGATCGCGCATCGGCCAGTACAACCTGACCGAGCGGGACGTGACGAACAGCCTGGGCACAACCCTGGCCGGCACCTCGCAGACGGCGCCCGTCTTCTTCCTTAATCCTGAGAACGGCGTCTCCTACCCGGTCGTCGGCCAGACGCCGGAATATCAGATCGGCTCGATCAGCGATCTCGTGAACGTGCCGATCTCCGGCGCCGGCGGCAGCACGCAGGTGCTCGGCGGTATTGCCACGATCGGCCGGTCGAAGGCCGCGGCCGTGGTCAGCCACTATAACATCCAGCCGACGATCGATATCTTCGCCGCCACCCAGGGGCGCGATCTGGGCGCCACCGCCGCCGCGATCCGCACCGTGCTGAAGGATCTGGAGGCGCAGAAGCCGAAGGGCGTCACGGTGGAGCTGCGCGGCCAATATGCCACGATGAACGCGGCCTTCTCCGGCCTGGGCTTCGGCCTGCTGGGCGCGATCGTGCTGATCTACCTGCTGATCGTGGTGAACTTCCAGAGCTGGGTCGATCCCTTCGTCATCATCACCGCGCTGCCGGCGGCGCTGGCCGGCATCGTGTGGATGCTGTTCGCCAGCGGCACCACCCTCTCCGTTCCGGCGATGACCGGCGCGATCATGTGCATGGGCGTGGCGACGGCCAACTCGATTCTCGTCGTCAGTTTCGCGCGGGAACGGCTGGCGGCGCTCGGCAACGCGTTCGAGGCGGCGCTGGAGGCCGGCATGGTCCGCTTCCGCCCGGTGCTGATGACGGCGCTGGCGATGATCATCGGCATGCTGCCGATGGCGCTGGGCCTGGGTGAGGGGGGCGAGCAGAACGCGCCGCTGGGCCGAGCCGTGATCGGCGGGCTGCTGGCCGCGACGATCGCCACCCTGATGTTCGTGCCCGTCATCTTCAGCCTCGCCCACCGCAAGGGGATCACGCGCCGCAGCCCCGCCGAACTGGAACTCGCTCATGCCTGACATGTCCGATACGCCCGTGCCGCCCGAGGGGCCGCGCAACCGCTCGCTCGCCCGCTTCGGCATCGTCGCCGGCCTCGTCGCGCTGGCGGTGGTGGCGGTCGGCATCGGCGCGCGGGTGAGCAACGATCATGCGCTGGAGGCGGTGGCGGAGGACAACGGCACGCCGGTCGTCTCCGTCATCCGTCCCAAGGTGGGCGCGGAGGCGGACGGGCTGACCCTGCCGGGCAACATCCAGGCCTATAACAGCGCCGCCCTGTTCGCCCGCACCAACGGCTATGTCCGCCGCTGGCTGGCCGACATCGGCGATCGCGTCTCCGCCGGCCAGGTGCTGGCGGTGATCGACGCGCCGGAGATCGACCAGCAGCTGGCCCAGGCCCAGGCCGACTATCAGACGGCCAGCGCCAACCAGTCGCTGGCCCGCACCACGGCGGTGCGCTGGGATGCGCTGCTGGCCAAGGACGCCGTCTCCAAGCAGGAGGCGGACGAGAAGCGCGGCGCGCTCGCCGCCAACACCGCGCTCGCCAACGCGCAGTCGGCCAACGTCCGCCGATTGAAGGCGCTGCAGGGCTTCACCCGCATCGAGGCGCCGTTCGCCGGCGTCGTCACCAGCCGGTCGGCGCAGATCGGCGCGTTGATCGTGGCGGGCAACGCCGCCTCGCAGCCGCTGTTCACCGTATCGGACGTGCGCCGCGTGCGCATCTTCGTGCGGATACCGCAGGGCTATTCCGGCCAGGTGCATGCCGGCATGCGCGCCGAGGTGACGGTGCCCGAATATACCGGCCGCACCTTTGCCGCCACGCTCACCCGCTCGGCGGACGCCGTCGATCCCACGTCGGGCACGGTGCTGGTGCAGCTGGAGGCGGACAATCGCGACGGCGCGCTGAAGCCGGGCGGCTACGCGCAGGTGCGCTTCCCGGTGAGCGGCGCCGGCGGCGTCACCGTGCCGGCCAGCGCGCTGATGGTGCGGGAGGACGGCACCGCCGTCGCCATCGTCGGGCCGGACAATCGCGTGCGCATCCGCCGCGTGACGATCGCGCGGGACGAGGGCGCGACGGTGACGATCGCGACCGGCCTCACCCCCGGCGACCGCGTCGTCGATACGCCGCCGGATGCACTGGTGAACGGCGATCGGGTGCGGGTGGAGGCGGCGGCGCCGGCGGCGAAGGCGGCCGGCTGATGCGGCGCGCGAGGCCGGGCGCGGCGCGGGCCGCCGCCGCGACGATCACGCTGGCGGCGCTCGCAGCCTGCTCGCTGGCGCCCGATTACGCACCGCCGGCCGTGCCCGCCGCGGCCGCCTTCAAGGAGGCGCAGGGCTGGGCGGCAGCGACCCCGCTCGATACCGCGCCGCGCGGCGCCTGGTGGGAGGGGTTCGGCGATCCCGTGCTGACCGGGCTGGAGACGCGGGCCGAGGCCGCCAGCCCGACGATAGCCGCCGCGATCGCCCGCTACGATCAGGCGCTCGCCATCGCCGACCGGGCGGATGCCGAGCGCCTGCCGACCGTCTCGGCCGGAGCGGACCTGTCGCGCGAGCGTGCGTCGAGCCGTCGGCCGCTGGCGCGCGGCAACGGCGGCACCTACACGAACCGCACGCTCGGCGGGTCGTTCGGGTGGGAGGTGGATCTCTGGGGGCGGCTGCGCGACAATGCCCGCGCCGGCCGCGCCGATGCGGCGGCTAGCGCCGCCGATCTCGCCTCCGCCCGGCTCAGCCTGCACGCCGCCGTGGCCGACACCTATTTCCGCCTGCGCGGCCTGGATGCGGAGGCGGAGCTGCTGCGCCAGACGACAGCCGCCTACGCCCGCGCCTTCGAGCTGACCGACATCCGCCACTCGGGCGGCATCGCCTCCGGCCTGGATACCAGCCGCGCGCAGAGCCAGCTCTCCGATGCCCGCGCGCAGCTCGCCACGGTGGCGCTGGATCGCGCGACGGCCGAGCACCAGCTGGCAGCCCTGGTGGGCGAGGCGCCGGCCGGCTTCGCCATCGTTCCCGTCACCGGCCAGCTGGAGCCGCCGCGCGTGCCGGCGGGCACCCCGTCGCAGCTGCTCCAGCGCCGGCCCGACATCGCGGCGGCGGAGCGGCGCATGTTCGCCGCCAACGCCCGCATCGGCGGGGCGAAGGCGGCGTGGTTCCCGCTCGTCACGCTCGGCGCTTCGGGCGGCTACCAGAGCGCGGGCGGCGGCCTCCTCGCCTCGGCGGCGAGCTACTGGGCGCTGGGGCCGCTGTCGCTGGCGGCGCCGCTGTTCGACGGTGGCCGCCGCAATGCCGACATCCGCCGCGCCCGCGCCGACTTCGCCGAGGCGGCGGCGGACTATCGCGGCACCGTGCTCACCGCCTTCCGCGAGGTGGAGGACGGGCTCGCCGCCGCGCGCCACCTGGCCGATGCCGAGCGCGAGCAGCAGACCGCCGCCCGCGCCGCCGCGAAGACCACCGATCTCGCCCTGATCCGCTACCGCGACGGCGCGTCCGACTATCTGGAGGTCGTGGTGGCGCAGACGGCGGGCCTGATCGCGGAGCGATCGGCGCTGGCCCTGCGCACCCAGCGGCTGCAGGCGACGACGGCCATCGTGCGCGCGATCGGCGGCGGCGCGCCCGCCTGAGCCTATTTGGCCGAGTAGGTCATCGCCTCGATCTTGTTGCCGTCCGGATCGCGCACGAAAGCGCCGTAGTAATGCGCGTCATAGTCGGCCCGGATGCCGGGCGCGCCGTCGCTGGTGCCGCCGTTCGCCAGCGCCGTGGCGTGGAAGCGATCGACCATCGCGCGATCCTCGACGGCAAAGGCGATGTGGCTGCCATTGCCCGCCGTGGCCGGCGCTCCGTCGAGCGGCGTTTCCGCGCTGAAGAGCAGGTGCCCGCTGCCATAGTCGACAGCCCGGTCCGACGCCTTCATGAGCGCAAGCCCGACGATCGGCAGCACGGCATCGTAGAAGGCGCGGGCGCGGGCGACGTCGTTCGTGCCGACAGAGACGTGGTGGATCATGATTGTCCTCCTGCAAGACCGGTGAAGAACGCATCAGGGCGGATCCGGGTGGCGGCTCAGATCAGCGCCAGCGCGCTCAATTCGTCGCGCATGGCGCGGGGCATCTCGGCCAGGTCGGCGTCGCCCTCGCCATAATCGTCGGGCGCGTCGCCGGCGGCGAGGTAGCGCCAGCCCTGGTGCGCCCGCTTGAAGCGCGCGCGCACCGGCACCACCCGCGCCTCCAGCCGCACGAGCCAGCGCCGGCCGTCGTCCACCTCCTCGAAGCCCACGATCGTCTGGCGGGCGACCAGCCGGTGCTTGATGATCCAGAACAGCGATCCGCCGATCAGCTCCGCGTGGCGCGTCGGCCGGTAGCGCGTGAAGATCGCCGCCGTGCCGCCCTCCGCCCGCTCGATCATGCGGTCGCGCAGATAGTCGGCATCGGCGCAGCCGACCGCTACCTTGGTGATGTGCAACGAAGCCATGGCGGCGATGTGGGCGCGGCGCGGCGCGGATCAAGCGGCGGCGCCCGGCCCCGGCTCAGCCGGTGAGGCCGAACAGGGCGGCGAGGCCGAGGAAGCTGAAGAAGCCCATGCAGTCCGTCATCATCGTGACGAACACCGCCGACGAGACCGCCGGATCGACGTTCGCCCGCTCCAGGGTAAGCGGCACCAGCACGCCGGCCAGCCCGGCGACGAGATTGTTGATGAGGATCGCCGCGCCGAACACGAGCGCCAGATCGGCGCGGCCGTAGAGCAGCCACGAGCCGATGCCGATCATCGTGCCGAGCGAGGCGCCGTTGGCGGCGGCGATGCGGAACTCCCGCACGATCATGCGCCGCGTGTTCGAGCTGGTCAGCTGGTTCGTCGCCAGCGCGCGGACGACCACGGCCAGCGTCTGCGTGCCGGCGTTGCCGCCCATGCCGGAGACGATGCCCATCAGCGCCGCCAGCAGCGCGAACTTGGCGATCTCGCCCTCGAACAGGCCCACCACCGAGGCCGCGATCATCGCCGTGAACAGGTTGACGACGAGCCAGACCAGGCGCGTCCGCACGGTGAAGCGGATCGGCTCGTTGATGTCGCCGTCGCCGGCGCCGGACAGGCGCAGCGCGTCCTCGCCGGCTTCCTCCTGGATGATGTGGACGACGTCATCGACGGTGATCATGCCGACGAGGCGGCCGACATGATCGACCACGGCGGCCGAGATCAGCGCGTATTTCTGGAAGCGGAGGGCCACCTCCTCCTGATCCATGTCCACCGGGATCAGCGTCTGCTCGCGCGCCATGACGTCGCCGATCGATACGCCGCGCGGCGTGCGCAGGATCCAGGAGAGCTTGCAGGTGCCGACCGGCTTGTGCTGCGGATCGACGACGTAGATCTCCCAGAAGTCGGTCGTCAGATCCTCGTTGCGGCGCAGATAGTCGAGCACGTCGCCCACCGTCATGTGCTCGGGCACCGCGATCAGGTCGCGCTGCATCAGGCGGCCGGCGGACTCCTCGGGGAAGCTCAGCGCCTCCTCGATGGCGGCGCGGTCGTCCGGCTCCATCGCGCGGAGGACGGCGCGCTGATCGTCCTCCTCCATGTCCTCGATGATGGCGACGGCGTCGTCGGTATCGAGCTGGGTGGCGAGTTCGGCCACCTCGTGCGGTTCGAGCGCGTCGATCAGCTCCTCGCGCACCCAGTCGTTCATCTCGGCCAGGACGTCGCCGTCGAGCATCTCGGCCAGCGCGGCGGCGAGCGGGCGGCGCTGCTCGGTCGGCGCCAGCTCGAACAGGTCGGCCAGGTCGGCCGGGTGGAGCGGGGCGACGAGGGCGCGCGCCCCCTCCGGGTCGCCGGCCTCGACCCGCTCGATCACCTGGGCGACGAACTCCGGCTTCAGCCGGTCGTCCTCGTCCAGCCGGGCGCCGTCGCGGTCGGCATCGGTGGTGGCGTCGATCACGGTTTCGCTCATCGCCGGCCCTTTCCGTTGCGCGGATGCGCCCCGCGCTTGAACCATCCGGGCGCGGGAAGGAAGCCGAAAGGCGCGCCCGGCGGCGCCGCGCGGCAGCCGCGGACGGCCGTGTGGCATCTCCCGCGACAAACGCGTGCGCCGACACGGCGGATATGGGCTGGCGAAGCGGGGAACGGCTGCCTAGAAACCCCCGTTCCGCCACGCAGGAGGGTTTGATGGCCGAAGACACAGACGACACACTGACGCTCACCCTGGATAGCGGCGGCGACGTCGTGATCCGCCTCCGCCCCGATCTGGCGCCCGGCCATGTCGAGCGGATCAAGGAACTGGCGGGCGAGGGCTTCTACGACGGCGTGGTGTTCCACCGCGTGATCCCCGGCTTCATGGCGCAGGGCGGCGATCCCACCGGCACCGGCATGGGCGGATCGAAGAAGCCGGACCTGAAGGCCGAGTTCAACAAGGAGCCGCACGTGCGCGGCGTCTGCTCGATGGCGCGCAGCTCCAACCCGAACAGCGCCAACAGCCAGTTCTTCATCTGCTTTGATGACGCCCGCTTCCTGGACAACCAGTATACGGTATGGGGCGAGGTCGTCTCCGGCATGGACTATGTCGACGCGCTGCCCAAGGGCGAGCCGCCGCGCACGCCGGGCAAGATCGTGAAGGCCACCGTCGGCGCCTGATCGCCGGGAGCCGGTCCGGCGCGGCGGGGCCGCGGCGGACCGGCTCAGCCGCGCGCCACTTCCGCGACGAGCCAGTCGTGGAAGATCTTCACCGGTCGCCGCGACAGCGACGAGCGGCGGCACGCGAACCAGTAGCTGTACGGGCTGTCGACGTCGAAATCGAACAGCCGCACCAGCCGGTCGTCGTGCGCGTCGTCGAAATGGCTCTCGTGCATGAAGGCGACGCCCAGCCCCTGCGCCGCGGCATCCAGGATCAGCTGGCCCGAATCGAAGTGATCGACCGCGCCGGGCTCGATCTGCGGCAGGCCGGCGGCCTCGCGCCAGGTCTCGAACGTGTCGGGCATGTCGCGGTGGATCAGGATCGTGGCGTGGTGGAGATCCTCCGGCCGCTTCACCCCGCCGGCGCCCTCCACCACGCGCCGGGAGGCGATGGCCAGCACCTTGTTGCGATCCAGCCGGTGCGCGTAGAGGCTGGGATCGATGTCGCGGGCGAGCACGATCGCGGCGTCGATCCCCTCGCTGAGCCGCGCCAGGCTGTGCGCGGCGGTATCGATGTCGATATGCAGCTCCGGATGGCGGCCGCGCAGTTCGGGCAGGCGATGCATCAGCCGCTGGGAGGCGAACAGCGGCGTCACCGCCAGCCGCAGCCGCACGATCTCCGCCTCGCCGGTGGTCATGTCGATCGCCTCGGCCAGCTGATCGAGCGCGGGGGCGAGCCGACCGAGCAGGATCTCGCCCTCCGCGTTCAGGATCATCGCCTGATGGCGGCGCTCGAACAGAGAGCGGCCGACGAACCGCTCCAGCGCCTGCACCCGTCGGCTGAGCGCCGGCGAGGACAAAGCCAGTTCCTCGGCCGCCGCCTTCACGGAGCCGAGTCGCGCCACCTGCACGAATGCCTCGACGGCGGTGAGGGGTGGCAGACGTCGCACGGCTTACTCCAATCCACCGGCTTCATGGTGCATTGCGGTCGCCACGAATCCCTGTGATCCCGGTTCGCTATCGATGCCAACGGGGCGACGATCGCGATGTTCCCTGCACTGCAACAGGAAATCATGCACCGCACAACCGCCCGCTCCGGCTTTTTTTCGTACCGCATCGAAACCGCCGGCGGGTCTCCTATCTTCTAGGCGGGCTGAGGGAGACGAACGATGGCCGATGCCGAAGCGATTGCCGACGGGCGCAGGATCCAGGTCGCGAATGCGCGACCCGACGATTCCGGGCGTGGTCTGGCGCGGCTTTCCCGCGCGACGATGAACGCGCTCGGGCTGAGCGAGGGCGATATCGTCGAGATCGTCGGCAAGCGATCCACCCCCGCCCGCGCGGTGCTGCCCTATGCCGAGGACGAGGGGCTGGACGTGATGCGGCTGGACGGGCTGCAGCGCGCCAATGCCGGCGTCGGCTCCGGCGACTTCGTGGTCGTACGCAAGGCCGAGTCGAAGCCGGCCCAGCGGGTGGTGTTCGCGCCGGCGCAGGAGAATCTGCGTCTCCAGGGATCGGGTGACGCCCTGAAGCGCAGCTTCGGCATGCGGCCGCTGACCACCGGCGACATCGTGGCGACGGCGGGGCAGCAGCGCATCAACCACGGCAACATGCCGCCGCAGCTGCGCCAGATGCTGAACGCGCCGGCCTATTCGCTGCAGGAGGTCCGCCTCGCCGTGGTCTCCACCGTGCCGAAGGGCATCGTCCATATCGATGCCGACACGGAGGTGGAGCTGCGGCCCGAATATGAGGAGGCGAAGGAGGCCCGCCGTGCCGACGTGAACTATGACGATATCGGCGGGCTCGGCTCGACGATCGATCAGGTGCGCGAGATGGTGGAGCTGCCGCTGCGCTATCCCGAGCTGTTCCAGCGGCTGGGCGTGGAGCCGCCGAAGGGCGTGCTGCTGCACGGCCCGCCCGGCACCGGCAAGACCCGCCTCGCCCGCGCCGTGGCGAACGAGAGTGACGCGCAGTTCTTCCTCATCAACGGGCCGGAGATCATGGGATCGGCCTATGGCGAGAGCGAGAAGCGGCTGCGCGAGGTGTTCGAGCAGGCCGCCAAGGCCGCGCCCTCGATCATCTTCATCGACGAGATCGATTCGATCGCGCCCAAGCGCGGGCAGGTGACGGGCGAGGCGGAGAAGCGCCTCGTCGCCCAGCTGCTGACCCTGATGGACGGCATGGAGTCGCGCCAGAACACCGTCATCATCGCCGCGACCAACCGGCCCGAGGCGATCGACGAGGCGCTGCGGCGGCCCGGCCGGTTCGATCGCGAGATCGTGATCGGCGTGCCGGACGAGCGCGGCCGGCGCGAGATCCTGGGCATCCACACGCGCGGCATGCCGCTGGGCGACCAGGTGGATCTCGACTCGCTCTCCCGCCAGACCTACGGCTTCGTCGGCGCCGACCTTTCCGCCCTCACCCGCGAGGCGGCGATCGAGGCGGTGCGGCGGATCATGCCGAAGCTCGATCTCGATTCGCGCACGATCCCGCCGGAGGTGCTGGATACGCTGTCCGTGACGCGGGAGGACTTCCAGCTCGCGATCAAGCGCGTGCAGCCCTCCGCCATGCGCGAGGTGATGGTGCAGGCGCCCAATGTGGGCTGGGACGATATCGGCGGGCTTGACCAGGCGCGCGAGCGGCTGCGCGAGGGCGTGGAGCTGCCGCTGAAGAACCCGGAGGCGTTCCGCCGGCTCGGCATCCGCCCGGCCAAGGGCTTCCTGCTCTACGGGCCGCCCGGTACCGGCAAGACGCTGCTCGCCAAGGCGGTGGCGCGCGAGGCGGAGGCGAACTTCATCGCCACCAAGTCGAGCGACCTGCTGAGCAAATGGTATGGCGAGAGCGAGCAGCAGATCGCCCGCCTGTTCGCCCGCGCGCGGCAGGTGGCGCCGACGGTGATCTTCATCGACGAGCTCGACTCGCTGGTGCCCGCGCGCGGCGGCGGCATGGGCGAGCCGCAGGTGACGGAGCGGGTGGTCAACACCATCCTCGCCGAGATGGACGGGCTGGAGGAGCTGCAGTCGGTGGTGGTGATCGGCGCCACCAACCGCCCGAACCTGATCGATCCGGCGCTGCTGCGTCCCGGCCGCTTCGACGAGCTCGTCTATGTCAGCGTGCCGGACGAGGGCGGCCGCAGGCGCATCCTGGGCATCCACACCGGCGGCATGCCGCTGGCCGACGATGTCGATCTCGACGCGCTGGCGCGCCGTACCGATCGCTTCACCGGTGCCGATCTGGAGGATCTGGTGCGGCGCGCCGGCCTTTTCGCACTGCGCGGATCGCTGGCGGCCGACACCGTGACGGCGGCCGATTTCGAGCATGCGCTGCAGGAGACGCGCGCGAGCGTGACGCCGGAGATCGAGCGCGAATATGAGCAGATGTCCTCGCGGCTGAAGCAGGATTCGCTGGCGCTCGACCCGATCGGCTTCATCGCCCCCGGCATGCTGAAACCGCGATCGGAGTGAGGCGGGGGCGGCCTATCGCTGTCTGAGGCGTGCGCCTTCCATCTCGCGCAGCAGGCGGGTGCGGAAGGCGCAGACGCGATCGGCCGCGTTGCCCAGCGTCACGGCAAGATCGTGGCTGCCGTCGGCGCACGCATCGCGCGCCGACTGGAGGTAGATCTCCCGCTCCGTGTCCAGGGCCGCCAGCAGCAGATCGGCTTCGTCCTCGGTCAGCAGCACGGAGATGGTCTTCGTCACTGCCCCGTCCGATCTCCGCTCCTGGCGGCGGATTCCACCTCTCGACATGCCAATATACGCGCGGAATGCTGGAATAATCATGAATATTCGATGATCGGTGAGGGCAACAGGATCGATGCTTGGTGGGGCTGAACATGTCGTCGTGTTCGAAAACCGCTTTGACACCTTGCGAGACCACGAACGGGGCTTTACCCAGTACCTCCGAGGCGCCCGACAGGCGCGACGGGAGGCGGCGATGACACTAGCTGACGACAAGACCAAGCATGACGACGCACCACGTCTGTTCGTCATCAGGCTGACGGCACCAGGCGATCCCAAGAAGGTGATCGGCTACGCCATGGCCGAGCAGATCGACTATGTCGCCAATCGCGACGATCTGCTGGGCGCGCAGAAGGAGGCGCTGGAGGCGGCCGAGCAGACCTTCGCCCGCACGCGCGAGGTTCTCGATGCCGTCGCGCTGCCGCCGCACAAGCCGACCGGCGTCAAGATGTTCGCGATGATCGGCAGCGGCAACAACCGCGAAGCCTGACGTCGCGATCGCCGGTTACGGGCGCGGCGTCCGCACGGCCGAGACGCTGGCGCGCATCCTGCCGCTGGCGCGCGCCATCGGCGTCACCCGCCTGGCCGACGTCACCGGGCTGGACCGGATCGGCATCCCCGTCTTCCAGGCCGTCCGGCCGCTCGCGCGGTCGCTCAGCGTGTCGCAGGGCAAGGGGCTGACGGCGAACGCGGCGCGCGTCTCCGCGCTGATGGAAGCGATCGAGCTGCACTGCGCCGAGTCGCTGGCCCCGGCGGGGCAGGGCCGCGCCACGATCGACGAAGCTACGTTCTGGGCGCGCATACCCAAAGCCTTCGAGCAGGAGGCAATGTTCGATCCGCTCGGCGCGCGGGGCTGGTGCGCCGCCGTCGACCTGCTCTCCGGCGCGGCGATGCGGGTTCCGCACGGGCTGGTCTCGATGGACTGCACCGTTCAGCGCCCGGCCGATCTGTGGCCGAACACCAACGGCCTGGCGGCGGGCAACGACGCGGTGGAGGCGCAGGTCTCCGCCTTGTGCGAGGCGGTGGAGCGGGACGCGCAGGCGCGCTGGATGGCGGCCCGCCCCCGCGCGCGCCGCGCCACCGCGATCGATCCCGCCACGATCGGCGACCGTGCCGGGCGATGGCTGCTGGCGCGGGTGGCGCGCGCCGGGCTGCGCTGCGCTTTGTGGGACATGAGCGCGGCGCACGGCATCGCCACGATCGGCTGCGCGATCGTCGATCCCGCGCCGGCCGCAACGCTGGCGCTGCCGCCGGCCTTCGGCGCCGGCTGCCATCCGCGCGCGCCGATCGCCCTCGCCCGCGCGATCACCGAGGCGGCGCAGACCCGCAGCGCGCTGATCGCCGGCGCGCGCGACGATCTCTCGCCCGCCGACTATGCCGATCCGGGCGGCCAGCGAGCGGCGCTCACCTTCGCGATGCACGATTTCGGCGGCGGGCCGATGCGCGCCTTCGCCGACGTGCCGGACTGCCGCCTGACGCTGCCCGCCGCGCGCGAGCGCCTGCTCGCGATCTGCGAGGCGGCCGGCGCGGGGCGCGTGCCGTGCGTCGATCTCAGCCCGGCCGGCGCGAATATAGCGGTGGTCCGCGTCGTCGTGCCGGGGTTCGGCGATCACGATCGCCCGTCCGCCCTGCCGGCGTTCGCGGCATGAGCGCGATCCTGTTCGCCGGCCCCAGCCTGTGGGGATCGCGACGCCCGCTGTCGCGTGGGCTCGTGCTGCGCCCGCCGGCCGGCTGCGGCGACGTGCTGCGCGCCGCCGCCGAACGGCCGGCCGCGATCGGCCTGGTGGACGGCGTGTTCGAGAGCGGCCCCAGCGTGTGGCACAAGGAGATACTGGCGGCCATCGCGGTCGGCGTGCCGGTGCTCGGCGCGGCGAGCCTCGGCGCGTTGCGCGCGGCCGAGCTCGACCGGTTCGGCATGATCGGCGTGGGGGCGATCTACGCCGCCTATCGCGACGGCCGCTGGACGCGCGACGACGCCGTGATGGTCAGCCACGCGCCGCCGGCGCTCGGCAGCCGGCCGCTGACGGTGGCGCTGGTCGACGTGGCGGCGGCGGTGGCCGCCGCGCCGCCCGCCGATCGCGCCGCCTTGATGCGGATCGCGGCGGCGATGAACTTTCGCGACCGGACATGGCCGGCGCTGCGGGCGCGCTTCGCCGCCGCGACCGGCCGGCCGCTTGCCCCGCTCGACGAGCAGGCGAGCCTCAAGCGCCGCGACGCCGAGGCGCTGATCGATCGCCTCGCCATGCCGATCGCGCCCCCACCCTGCCGGCCGCCACCCGAAACCGTGTTCCTGCGCGGGCTGCGGCGGCGGATCAGCAGCTGAAGCCGGCGGCGCACAGGCCGCGCGTCAGCGTCTCGCGATCCTGCGGGCGCTGGAACGGCAGGAAGTGAAACATGCCCTCGATCAGGTCAGCGTCGCTGGGGCTGCCCGCCGCCTGCCACAGCGGCGCGAAGCGCGCGCGCAGCGTGCCGCCGAGCGCCGCGGCCTGATCCGTCCGCCCGAGCAAGGCGAGGTTGGCCACGCGGATCGCGAGATAGTGGATCGATGGATTGCGCGATATCTCGAACTGCTCCTCGGCGCGCTGATGCTCGTGCCGCAGCGCCAGCAGCACAGCCATGTCGGAGAAATATTCGTCGGGCGGGAAGGGATTGAACTCGAACGCGCGGCGCAGCAGCGCCTCGGCCCGATCGAACGCGCCGAGATGGACGAGGCCGAAGCCCGCTTCGTCCAGCCCGTCCGCATGATAGGGGCTCGCCTCCAGCGCGGCCGAGAAGCGCTGCTCGGCCAGCGCGCCGTCGCCGCGCCGCAGATAGCACCAGGCCAGCCGCGAGTGGACGTGGCCGCTCTCCGGATCCAGCGAGGCGGCCTTGCTGCTCAGCTCGAACGCGCGGGCGCGCAGCGGCGCGATATCGTGCCCGGCCATGCGCTGGAGGAAATCGGTATTGTAGAGCCGTGCCAGCTCGACATAGGCGTTGGTCAGCGCCGGATCGAGATCGATCGCCCGCTCGAACATGTCGGCGGCGGCGCGCACGTCTGCCAGGCTCTGCGAGACCAGCAGGCGGGCGCGGCCGCTGAAATAGAGCGCGTAGGCGGCGGGATCGGCATCGTGCGCCTCCTCCAGCACGCGGCTCATGTCGCGCTCGACCACGGGCAGCACCGCCCCGGCGATGCGGGCGACGAGATCGTCGATCGCCGCGCCCAGGCCGGTCTGCCGCACCGAGAGCTGCCGCGTCCAGACGAGCAGCCCGCTCTCGATCGCGGTCAGCCGCAGGTTGATGCGATACTCGCCGTCATGCCCGCGCACCGAACCCGAGAGGGCGTAGCTGGCGATCGACGCGGCGCAGGCGGCATCCAGCCGGGCGGTGCCCGAATCGGAGACGGAGAGGACGCGCAGATCGCGGAAGCCGCCGAGCGCGGTCTGGAGATCGTCGTGGCAGATCTGCGCCAGCAACGCCTCCTCGCCGCCCGCGCCGATCACCTGGAACGGCGAGATCACGAGGATCGGCGGCTCGATGCGCCGCGCCGCCGCCGCCTCGCGCGGGGCGGGGAAGCGCGGGCCGGACGGGGCGGGCTCGGCCGGCGCGACGTTGACCGGGCCGACGGCGGTGAACTGGCGGAACAGCCGCTGCGTCTCTGGCGAGGGCGGCGCGTCATAGTCCCGCTTCAGCCCGGCATCGAGCTGGCGGTAGCGGCGATGCAGCGCGGCGAGATCGCCCGCCTGGTGGTCCAGCGCCATGCCGCGCCGGGCGATCTCCTCGTCGCCGGTATCGAGGCCTTGCACCGTCGTCAGGATCGCGCGGCGCAGCGGCAGCGTGCCCGGCGTGGTGACGCCGGCGGTGGCGGCCAGCACCGTCTGCACGATGCGTCCCTGCTGGCGGCCGCGCTCCACCAGCAGCCAGTCGTCATAGCAGCGGTCCGCCCCCTCCAGATCGCCGAGCAGCACCGGCCCGAGCTGGTTCAGCGGATCGTAGAGCCGGGCGAGGTCGCCGCTCTGCGCCGCGGCGACGACGCGGTGCAGGTCGGTCTCGAACGCGCCCTCGATCAGCGAGACGTCGCGGCGGGTGATCGCCATCCCCTCGCCCAGTGGCAGGCCGCGCAGCTCGGCCAGCGTCTGGCGCAGGCTGGCGCGCGCCTGCTCCTCGCCGCGATCGCTCCACAGCAGGCCTGTCAGCCGCTCGCGTCCGGCGCAGCGATCGGGCGAGAGGGCGAGGTAGGCGAGCAGCGCCCGCGCCTTGCGGCTGCGCGGCGTGGCGTCGCCGCCGGTGGCGCAATCGACCACGCGGAAGTCGCCATGCAGCCGGATCAGATATCCGGGTTCGGCGAAGGAGGATCGTTCGGCCGCCATCTTGCCCCCTGCACTACCGGATTCACGATCTTTTCACGATAGACCAACGGATGCGCTCACGGCGGCGCGCCTAACACGTCCCTGTCGGAAGGGCGATGTTCACGCGACGTCATCGCGCCTTCCGGCAACCGAACAGACGAACAGGCCGGGCTGCCCGGCCGGAGGGGTGCCCGAGATGCTGCTGCCGAGCCTTCGCATCGATGCCGCGAACCCCTGCCTCGGCCTGATCCTGTGCCCGGAGCGGGAGCCCGACATGTCCCACGGCCTTTTCGGCGATCGTGACGCCGGCTCCCCTGCCCCGCCCCGCCGCCTGCCGCGCGCCTGCGGCCTGTTCGGCCGGAGCAGCGACGATCCGCCGATCGCGCCGGCCAATCCGTTCCCCGGCAAGCGCACGGATCGGCCGCGTCCGACCACCCGCCACGCCTAACTGGCCGCTTCACCGAAACATTTTGCCTCGGCGATGATTGTCCGCAGTATCGCGTGATCCGGGCACCCCGGCGGCGGACGGACAGGATCGCGTGGACAGACCGACCGCCACCATCAATGCCATCGGCACCGCCGTTCCCGATCACGATGTGCACGCCGCCTTCATCGGCTGGGCGGAGCGGCGGCTGGCCGATCCGCGCAAGCGGGCGCTGTTCCGCCGCATGGCCGAGCGATCCGGCATCGCGCACCGCTGGTCCGTGCTGCCCACGGCGGCGCATGGCGGATCGCCGGTGGAGGTGAGCGGCTTCTACGCGGACGCGATCCTGCCTTCCACCGCCGCGCGGATGCACGTCTATGCCCAGGCGGCGCCGGCGCTGGCGCTGGCGGCGATCGGGCGGCTGGGGCCGCTCGGCCGGATCACCCACCTGGTGGTGGCGAGCTGCACCGGCTTCGTGGCGCCCGGCATCGACCAGATCCTGGCCGCCGCGCTGGGGCTGGACGGCGGCGTCGAGCGCACGCTGGTGGGCTTCATGGGCTGCTACGCGGCGGTGGCGGCGCTGCGCGCGGCGCACCACATCGTCCGGTCGGAGCCGGCGGCGCGGGTGCTGGTGGTGACGGTGGAGCTCTCGACCCTGCACCTGCAGCCCGACGACACGCTGGAGCCGCTGCTGGCGATGCTCCAGTTCGGCGACGGCGCCGCCGCGGCGATCGTCAGCGCCGATCCCCACGGCCTGGCGATCGACGGCATGTTCGCCGCCACCCTGCCCGATTCGGCGGACCTGATCCGCTGGCGCATCGGCGACCAGGGTTTCGCGATGCACCTGTCCGGCGAGGTGCCCGGCCGGATCGCGGCGGCGCTGCGCGACCCCGCCTTCACCGCCGGCCTGTTCGGCCCGCCGCAGGCGGTGGACGCGTGGGCCGTCCACGCCGGCGGCAGATCGATACTCGATGCCGTGGAAGGCACGCTGGCGCTGGACGGGCAGGCGCTGGCGCCATCCCGCCGGGTGCTGGCCGATTACGGCAACATGTCCTCCGCCACGCTGATGTTCGTGCTGGCCGGGCTGATCGGGCGGCCGGTGGCGAACGGCGTCGCCGTGGCGTTCGGCCCGGGCCTGGCCGCCGAGGGGTTCCGCTTCCGGAGCGTGCCGTGAACCCGCTCGCCCGCCGCTGGCGGCAGGAGGAGCAGATGGACGCGGCCGACCTGCCGGCCGACGCCTACGCCGCCGTCCTCGCCGATCTGGCGCGGGTCAACGTGGTGACGATGTCGGCGCGGCCCACCCTCGCCTTCCTTGCCCGCGCGGTCGGCGCCGCCCGGCGGCTGCGCCTGCTGGACGTCGGTTTCGGCCAGGGCGACATGCTGCGTGCGATCGCCCGTTGGGCAGGCCGGCGCGGCATCGCGGCGGAGCTGGTCGGCATCGATCTCAACCCGAACAGCGCGCCGGCCGCCCGCGCGGCGACGCCAGCGGACATGGCGATCGACTATCGCACCGGCGACTATGCCGATCTTGCCGGCCAGCGGTGGGATTGCATCGTCAGCAGCTTCGTGACGCATCACATGGACGAGGCGCAGATCGACGCCTTCCTGCGCTTCATGGAAGCCGAGTCGGCGATGGGCTGGATGGTCAACGATCTGCACCGCCACCGCTTCGCCTGGTACGGCTTCCCGCTGCTCGCTGCGGCGCTGCGCTGGCACCCGATCGTGCGGGCGGACGGGCGCCTGTCGGTGGCGCGCGCCTTTCGGCCGGACGAGTGGCGGGCGATGCTCGCGGATGCCGGGATAGCCGAGGCGCGCGTCGTACGGCGCTTCCCGTTCCGGCTCTGCGTCGAACGGTTCCGATGAGCGGGCCGATCGTGGTGGGCGGCGGCCCGGCCGGGGCCGCCGCCGCGCTGCTGCTCGCCCGCGCCGGCACCCCGCCGCTGCTGGTCGAGCGGAGCCGCGAGGCGCGGGACGTGGTGTGCGGCGGCTTCCTGGGCTGGGATGCGCTGGCGGCGCTCGACCGGATCGGCGTCGAGGCGGCGGCGCTCGGCGCCCGGCCGATCGGCCGGCTGCGGCTGATCGCGGGGCGACGCTCGGCCGAGAGCCGCCTGCCCGGCCGCGCCGCCGGCCTCTCCCGCTACGCGCTCGACGCGGCGCTGCTGCGCGCCGCCGCCGCGGCCGGCGCGCGGATCGAGCGCGGTTTGGCGGTGCGCGCGGCCGAGGGGCTACGACTGCGGCTGGCCGACGGCGCGGAGCTGACGGCCGACGCACTGTTCCTCGCCACCGGCAAGCATGATCTGCGCGGCCTCGCCCGGCCACGTGAGGCCGGCGGCGACGATCCGGCGGTGGGCCTACGCGCGCGTCTGCGGCCCGGCCGCGCGCTGGCGGCGGCGCTGGCCGGCACGATCGAGCTGCACCTGCTCGACCGTGGCTATGCCGGGCTGCTGGTGCAGGAGGACGGATCGATCAACCTCTGCCTCTCGGTCAAGCGTTCGCGGCTGGGCGCCGGGCCGGAGGCGCTGCTCGCCAGCCTCGCGGCGGACGCGCCCGCGCTGGCGGCACGGATCGCCGGCGCGGAGGATGCGCCCGCGTGGGCAGCGATCGCCGCCGTGCCCTATGGCTGGCGCACCGGCGAGACGATGCCGGGGCTCTTCCGGCTTGGCGACCAGGCGGCGGTGATCGCATCGCTGGCGGGCGATGGCGTGGCGATCGCGCTGGCCAGCGGCCGGCTGGCGGCGGCGCATCACGCCCGCGCCGGCGCGGGCGGCGCCCCCGCCTATCAGCGCGCCTTCGCCGCCCATGCCGCACGGCCGCTGCGGCTGGCGAGCGGCCTGCGGACGATCGCCGAGGGGCCGGCGCGGGCGCTGCTGCCGCCGCTCGCCGGCGTGCCCGGCCTCGCCGGCCTGCTCGCCCGTCTCACCCGCATCGGTGGCTGAGGCGGGCGCGCACGCGGCTTGTGGCGCCGCGGCTTAACCTATAATCGGGCGCCTCACCGATGGCATCCAAGCGCTCCAGTCCCCAAACCGGCCCCGTCCGCCGCACCATCGTGCGGACGTTCAAGATCCTCGTGTTCGGCGGATTGGCGGCGGTCGTCGCGCTCGTCATCGCCGTCGTCATCGCGATGGCCTCGCTGCCCGGCTATGACGAGCTGAAATCCTCGCCCAACGGCCAGATGGTGCGGGTGCACGCGGCGGACGGCACCGTGATCGTCTCGCTCGGGCCGAGCTACGGCCAGTGGATCCCGTTTGCCAAGATCCCGCAGCCGATGGTGGACGCGATGATCGCCACCGAGGACCGGCGCTTCTACATGCACCCCGGTGTCGACCCGATCGGCATCGCGCGGAGCGGCATGGTGCGCGTGGAGCGCGGGCGCTGGGCGCAGGGCGGGTCGACGATCACCCAGCAGCTCACGCGCAACATCTTCCTCTCGAACACCCGCACCTTCGCCCGCAAGTTCCGCGAGATAATCCTGGCGCTGGCGATGGAGCGGAAGTTCAGCAAGCAGCAGATCCTGGAGCTGTACCTCAACCGCGTCTATTTCGGCGGCGGCGCCTATGGCATCGATGCCGCCGCGCGCAAGTTCTTCGGCCACTCGGCCGATCGCTTCACCCTGGGCGAGGCCGCGATCATCGCCGGGCTGGTGAAGGCGCCCAGCAACTATTCGCCCACCGCCGATGCCGCCGCCGCCGTGGGCCGCGCCAAGGTGGTGATCGATCTGATGCGCGCGCAGGGCAAGATCAGCGCCGCAGAGGCAGCCTCCGCCGATCCCGCCGCCGTGGCGCTGGCGCCCGAGCCCAAGCAGAACAGCGTGCGCTACTTTACCGATTGGGCGCTGGCGCAGCTGGACACGCTGGTGGACGAGACGAGCGAGCCGATCGACGTGTGGACGACGCTGGACCTGGCGATGCAGCGCGCGGCGGACAATGCGATCCGCCAGAACACGCCGCCGGGCACGCAGGGCGCGCTGGTGGCACTGGATCGAGGCGGCGAGGTGCGGGCGATGGTCGGCGGCACCGACTATGTCTCCTCGATCTACAACCGCGCGACGCAGGCGGTGCGCCAGCCGGGATCGGCGTTCAAGCTGTTCGTCTACCTCGCCGCGCTGGAGGCCGGGCACAAGCCCGAGGATCGCGTGGTGGACGAGCCGATCGACATCGACGGCTGGCGCCCGCGCAACAGCAGCGGCCGCTTCAACGGCGAGATGGACGTTCGCAGCGCCTTCGCCTTCTCGATCAACACGGTCGCCGCGCGCCTGGGATCGGAGGTCGGCTTCGATACGGTGGCGGACATGGCCCGCCGCTTCGGCATCACCACGCCGGTGGATACCCACCCCTCGATGGTGCTGGGCACCAGCGATGTGCGGCTGATCGACATGACCCGCGCCTTCGCCGCCGTGGCGCAGAAAGGCATCGCCGTGACCCCGTACGGCATCCTGAAGGTGACGACCGGCGCCGGCGACATCCTCTACGAGCACAAGGTGGATACCTCGCGCGTGCTGGTGGCGCCCTACGTGGCCGCGCAGATGACGGACCTGCTGCAGACGGCGGTCAACACCGGCACCGGCCGCGCGGCGCAGATCGGCCGGCCGGTGGCGGGCAAGACGGGAACGACCTCGTCGAACAAGGACGGCTGGTTCGTCGGCTTCTCCAGCGGCCTCACCACCGGCGTGTGGATGGGGCGCGACGATGCCAAGGCGATCCCCGGCCTGCAGGGCGGCCGCGCGCCGGCGCAGGCGTTCGCCGCCTTCATGCGCGTCGCCGTCGCCAAGCGGCCGACCGAGGCGTTCGACACCGAGGTGACTCTGCCCGAGTGGCAGCTGGAGCCGGACGACGAGGCCTATTTCGGCCAGCCGGACGAGAGCTTCGTCGACGAGAACGGCATCGGCCGGGAGGAAGCCGCACCCGCCCCGCGCGAGGAGGATGCCGCGCCGGCGGGCCAGCAGGACGTGCAGGCACCGGAGCAGCTGGACGAGCAGTGGCTGAACGGCGTCCTCGGCCGCCAGCGGCCGAACTGAACGCCCCCGCGTGATCGCAAGGACCATCCGCTGACACCCGATGCCGCCGGCACGCCCGCGCGCCGTGCCGCCCTGCGCCTGCTCGATGCGGTGCTGCGCCAGGGGCTGCCGCTGGAGGCGGCGATGGCATCGGCCACCGCCGGGCTCGACCGCGCCGACGATCGCGGCCTCGCCCACGCGATCGCCGCCCAGGTGCTGCGCCGCCTGCCCGATCTGGACGCGCTGATCGACGGCGCGACGCAGCGGCCGCTGCCGCACGACGCCAAGGCGCGCGGCGTGCTGCGCATCGCGCTGGCGCAGGCGCTGGCGCTCGGCACGCCGCCGCACGCGGCGATCGCCACCGTGCTGCCGCTGGTGGACGGCGGACCGCGCAAGCTGGTGCACGGCGTGTTCGGCGCGGTGATGCGGGCGCAGGCGGCCCTGCCGCAGCCGCCGTCGCTGCCCGCCGGCGTCGCGAAGCGGTGGCGCAAGGCGTGGGGCGAACAGGCGGTCGCGGCCGCCGGCGAAGCCATCGCCGCCCCGCCGCCGCTCGATCTGTCGCTGCGCGGCGACGATACCGCCGGCTGGGCCGAGCGGCTCGGCGGCATCTCGCTGGCGCCGGGGCATGTGCGCGTCGCCCGCGGCGGCTCGGTGGCGGACCTGCCCGGCTATGCCGATGGCGCCTGGTGGGTGCAGGATCTGGCCGCCTCGCTGCCCGCCCGCCTGCTCGGGCCGGGCGCGGGCCGCCGCGTGCTCGATCTGTGCGCCGCGCCCGGCGGCAAGACGATGCAGCTGGCCGCCGCCGGCTGGGACGTGACGGCGATCGATGCGTCGGAGCCGCGCCTGGCCCGCCTGACCGACAATCTCGCCCGCACCGGCCTTCCGGCCCGCGTCGAGGTGGCGGACGTGATGGCATGGGCGCCCGATGCGCCGTTCGATGCCGTGCTGCTGGACGCGCCCTGCTCCGCCACCGGCATCTTCCGCCGCCATCCTGATGTGCTGCACCGCGTGACCGATCGCGCGATCAAGGCGCTGGCCGAGGCGCAGCGCGCCATGATCGCGCGGGCGGCCTCCTGGGTGCGGCCGGGCGGCACGCTGGTCTACGCCGTCTGCTCGCTGGAGCGGGCGGAGGGCGAGCGGGTCGCCGAGGATTTCGCCGTCGGCCACGGCTTCGCGCTGGAGCCGGTCTCCGCTGCCGAGCTGCCGGCCGGGATCGTGCCGGACGAGGCGGGCCGCGTGCGCGTGCTGCCGCACATGCTGGCGGAGGAAGGCGGCATCGACGGCTTCTTCGTCGCCCGCTTCCGCAAGCCGGCCTGATCCGCGCCGGCCGCGCCTGCCCGTGGCCCACGCGCGACGCGCTTCCGTTTCGCCCGATCAGGCTCTAAGGCTTGCGCCCTTATGACCCAGCCGATCCGCATCGCCCCTTCCATCCTCTCCGCCGATTTCGCGAAGCTGGGGGAGGAGGTACGCGCGATCGACGCAGCCGGGGCGGACTGGATCCACGTGGACGTGATGGACGGCCACTTCGTGCCCAACATTACGATCGGCCCGGCGGTGGTGAAGGCGCTGCGGCCGCATACCGCCAGGCCGTTCGACGTCCACCTGATGATCGCGCCGGTCGATGCCTATCTCGACGCCTTTGCCGAGGCCGGCGCGGACATCATCACCGTGCATGCCGAGGCCGGGCCGCACCTGCACCGCACCTTGCAGCGCATCCGCGCGCTGGGCAGGAAGGCCGGCGTCTCGCTGAATCCCGCGACACCCGCCAAGATGCTGGACTATGTGCTGGAGGAGGTGGACCTGGTGCTCGTGATGAGCGTCAATCCCGGCTTCGGCGGGCAGAGCTTCATCGCCAGCCAGCTCCGCAAGATCGAGGCGATCCGCAAGGCGATCGACAAGCAGGGCCTGACGGTGGACCTGGAGGTGGACGGCGGCATCGACCGGACCACCATCCGCGCCGCGATCGATGCCGGCGCCGACGTGTTCGTGGCCGGCACCGCCACCTTCAAGGGCGGCCCTTCGGAATATGCGGCCAACATCGCCGCGCTGAAGGCCGCCTGACGATGGCCCGCCCGCTCGGCAGCCCCGGTGAACCGATCGCGCCGGGCGCCGGGGACGGCGGAGCGCCGGACGATCGCGCCGGCGAGGACCGGACCGGCGAGGGGGACATCGAGCCGGGCAAGCGCCTGATCCGCGTGGCCGGCGATCGCAGCCAGTCGCTGGCGGAGCGACTGGCGGCGCGCCTCCACCGGCTCGCCTGGCGCACGCCGCTGCACACGCTGCGGCTGCGCGGCCGCTATCCGCTGAAGCTGCTGGGCGTGCCGGCCGATCCGATCGCCGGGGACGTTTCCGCCGGCCGCGCGCTGATGGGCGGCCGCATGATTCACCTGGGCGAGAGCCTGGATCTTGAGACGATGGATCTCGCCGCACCCGGCCTGTCGCCCGGCTTCGTCGATACGCTGCACGGTTTCGCCTGGCTGCGCGATCTGGCCGCCGCTGCCCCGCGCGAACGGGCCGCGCCGGTGGCGGAGGCGATCACGCGCGAGTGGCTGGCGACACACGGCGCGCAGGTGGCGGAGCCGGCCTGGCGGGCGGACATCATCGGCCGCCGCATCCTGTTCTGGGGCGCGCACGCGCCGCTGATCCTGTCCAGCGCGGACGTCGTCTACCGCTCGGCCGTGCTCAACAATCTGGCGCGGGCGGCGCGGCACCTGGATCGCGGGGCGGAGAAGGCTGAGCAGGGCCTGCCCCGGCTCACCGCCTTTGCCGGGGTGATCGCCGCCGGCCTGCTGATCCCCGGCGGCGACGCGCGGTTGGCCGCCGGCGAGGCGGGGCTGGCACGGGCGATGGCGGCCTCGCTCTACGGCGACGGCGGCCTCGCCAACCGCTCGCCGGTGGCGCAGCTGGAGCTGGTGGAGCTGCTGGCGCAGCTGCGCGCCGTCTATCTCGGCATGGACCGGGAGCCGCACGAGGCGGTGAGCGCCGCCCTCTCCCGCGCGGTGCCGGCGCTGCTGGGCGTCACCCTGGGCGACGGCGGCCTTTCCAGCTGGCAGGGCGGCGCGCCGATCGCCGCGGCGCGGGTGGCGGCGGCGATCGAGGCGTCGGGCGTGCGCGCCCGGCCGCTGCGCCAGGCGCGCGACTGGGGCTATCAGCGGCTCGGCTGCGGACAGGCGGTGCTGGTGCTGGATGCCGCCCCGCCGCCGGCCAGCCGGCTGGCGGCGGGCGGCTGCGCCTCCACCCTCGCCTTCGAGTTCTCGGACGGGGCGCACCGGCTGATCGTGAATTGCGGCGGCCCGCGCGGCGGCGGCGTGCTGCCGGCCGAATTCGCCGAGGCGCTGCGCTCCACCGCCGCCCACTCCACGCTGATCGTGGCCGATTCGAACTCCACCGCCATCCACGACGACGGATCGCTGGGCCGCGGCGTCACCGAGGTGGAGCTCGACCGGCACGAGCTGGAGGGCGGCAGCCGGCTGGACGTGAGCCATGACGGCTATGCCCGCCGCTTCGGCTTCATCCACCGCCGCCAGCTGCTGCTCTCCGGCGACGGGCGCGAGCTTAAGGGCGAGGACGTGTTGCTGCCGGCCAACCGCCGTCGCCGCGCCAGCGACGCCGGCTTCGCCATCCGCTTCCACCTGGCCCCCGGCATCGAGGTGACGCCGACCGCCGACGAGCAGGGCGCGCTGCTGCGCCTGCCGGGCGGCCCGCTGTGGCAGTTCCGCTGCAAGGGCGCGGCGCTGGCGACCGAGGAGAGCCTGTGGATCGACCCGGCCGGGCGCCCGCGCGGATCGGTGCAGATCGTGATGACCGGCGAGGCCGCCGCCGGCGGCGCGAGCGTGAGCTGGCTGTTCCGCCGGGCGGCGTGAAGGGCTGACACGAGCAACGGGATGCCTTAGGGGCGCCCCACATCCTCCCGCTCATCCCGAGGGGTCGAGCGATACAGGAACCCCGATGTCCGACGTCACCATCCGCCGCGCCCTCCTCTCCGTGTCCGACAAGAGCGGCCTCGCCGAGTTAGGCGCTGCGCTGGCGGCCAAGGGCGTGGAGCTGGTCTCCACCGGCGGCACCGCCAGGGTGCTGCGCGATGCGGGCCTCACCGTGCGCGACGTCTCCGACCTCACCGGCTTTCCCGAGATGATGGACGGGCGGGTGAAGACGCTGCATCCGAACGTGCATGGCGGCCTGCTGGCCGTGCGCGACGATCCCGCCCATGTCGCGGCGATGGCGGCGCACGGCATCGGCGCGATCGATCTCGTCGTGGTGAACCTCTATCCGTTCGCCGCCACCGTGGCGAAGGGTGCGGGGCGCGACGAGGTGATCGAGAATATCGACATCGGCGGACCCTCGATGGTGCGCTCGGCCGCGAAGAACCACGCTCATGTCGCGATCGTCACCGATCCGGCCGACTATGCGCTCGTCGCCGGCGGCACCACCACGCTCGACGATCGCCGCCGCCTGGCCGCCAAGGCGTTCGCCGCGACCGCCGCCTATGATGCGGCGATCGCCGGCTGGTTCGCCCATGTCGACCAGGGCGAGCGCTTTCCGGACCGGGTGGCGATCGCCATGACGAAGGTGGCGCAGGTGCGCTACGGCGAGAACCCGCACCAGATGGGCGCGCTCTATGCCCCGGCTGGCGGCGACGGCGGCCTCGCCGGCGCGCGCCAGATCCAGGGCAAGGAACTCAGCTACAACAATTACGCGGATGCCGACGCCGCGCTGGAACTGGTCAGCGAGTTTCGCGACGGCCCGCCGACCGTGGTGATCGTGAAGCACGCCAATCCGTGCGGCGTGGCGACCGGCGCGACGCTGGCGGAAGCCTATGCCAAGGCGCTGGCCTGCGACAGCGTATCGGCCTTCGGCGGCATCATCGCCGTCAACCGGCCGCTCGACGGGCCGACCGCCGAGGCGATCGCGGGTATCTTCACCGAGGTGGTGGCGGCGCCCGATGCGGACGATGCGGCGAAGGCGGTGTTCGCCGCGAAGAAGAATCTGCGCCTGCTGCTCACCGGCCCGCTGCCCGATCCGGCGCGGCGGGGCAAGACGATGAAGTCGGTCGCCGGCGGCTTCCTCGTCCAGTCGCGCGATTTCGGCCGGCTGGCCGATGCCGACCTGAAGGTGGTGACGCACCGCGCGCCAACCACGCAGGAGCAGGCGGACTGCCGCTTCGCCTGGACGGTCGCCAAGCACGTGAAATCGAACGCGATCGTCTATGCCAAGGACGGCGCGACCGCCGGCATCGGCGCGGGGCAGATGAACCGGCTGGAATCCGCGCGCATCGCGGCGTGGAAGGCGAAGGACGCCGCCGAGAAGGCGGGATGGGCCGAGCCGCGGACGATCGGATCGGCCGTCGCCTCCGACGCGTTCTTCCCGTTCGCGGACGGGCTGCTGGCGGCGGCGGAGGCGGGTGCGACGGCCGTGATCCAGCCCGGCGGATCGATCCGCGATGCCGAGGTGATCGCCGCCGCCGACGAGGCGGGGCTGGCGATGATCTTCACCGGCATGCGCCACTTCCGCCACTGAGGCGGGCTGCCGGACGGCCCACGCCTGAGGCCGGATCGACATTCAGCCTTTTGCATGTCCGCTCGTAAGAACGCGTAAGATCGACTTGATTCGCTTAAGTGTCGATCCGGGCTCAGACGACGATCCCGATCGTGTCGCCAGGCGCGAGCAGCGGCAGCAGCGCCACGAGTTCGGCCTTGTCGATCGCGACGCAGCCTTCGGTCGCGCCGCCCTCGTTCCAGCAGTGGAGGACGATGGCGCTGCCCAGCCCCGCGACCGGCGGCGCATGATTGTGGCCGAGCACGACGATGACGTCGTAGAGGCCGTCCGCGCGCCACAGCCGCTCAGCCGAGAAAGGATGCGGGTGGCGGACGGGGCGATTGTAGGCGGGATCGGCCACGTCGTCCGACCAGCCGTCGTCCGGCCGCAGCCAGCGCCACGGCAGATTGCTGCGCCCATGCTGCACCCGATCGGGCCGCAGCATAATGCCGAGCAGAGGCCAGTGGCCGAGCGGTGTCGCCCCGTCTCCCTCGCGCTTCGCCGCTGCGGGGGTGACGCCGCCGCGCCCGATCGCGCAGGGGATGGCGCGGCCGAACGCGTGCATCCTGCCCGCCCCCGCCTCCACCCGCAGCAAGGTCACAGCATGTGCCCGGTACGGTCGCGCTTGGTGGCGAGATAGGCGTGGTTGTGCGGGTTGGCACCGGCCGCATGCGGCACCCGCCGCGCCACCGCGATGCCGGCCGCCTCTAGCGCGGCCACCTTGGCGGGATTGTTCGTCATCAGATCGATGCGATCCTGCCCCAGCAGGCGCAGCATCGCCGCCGCCGCGCCGAAATCGCGCGCGTCGATGGCGAAGCCCAGCCGCACATTGGCGTCCACCGTGTCGAAACCCTGATCCTGCAGCGCATAGGCGCGCAGCTTGTTGACCAGGCCGATGCCGCGCCCCTCCTGCCGCAGATACAGCAGGATGCCCCAGCCGCTCGCGGCGATCGCGGCCAGCGCCGCATCCAGCTGCGGCCCGCAATCGCATTTGAGGCTGCCGAGCGCGTCCCCGGTCAGGCATTCGCTGTGCAGCCGCACCAGCGGCGGCCGGCCGTCCGGCTGACCGATCAGCAGCGCGACATGCTCGGCGGCATCGTCCGGATTGCGGAAGGCGACAATCTCGCACGCGTCCGCCGCCGCGATCGGCAGGCGCGCGCGCGATGCGATGGCCAGGCGGGCGGGCGCGTCGTGCAGCGCGATCGCGGCGGCCGCCACCTCCACCTCCACCGCGCCGTCGCCGACGAAGAAGGCGGGCAGCAGCCCCGCCAGCCGGGCCAGGCGCAGCGCCGCCGCCGCCGCCAGCGGCGCCGCCACCGGCTCGCTGCGCCACGGCCCGGACAGCGGCCGGACGAGATCGAGCGCGGGATCGGCCAGCGCCACGGCGGCCGGCAGATCCAGCCAGGGCACGCGGGCGACCTGCACCGCGCCCGCCCCTTCCTCGGCTGCCGCCGCCGGCAGCTGGTTGGTCAAATGCAGGGTGGCGGCGCGCCCGGCCGAGAGCAGGACGGCGGCCCGCCGATCCGGATCGAAGGCGGCGAGGCGCCCGTCGTCAGCGCCCTCGATCGCCAGGATCGCGACGCGCCCGTCGTCCGCCGAGACACCGACCGCCCAGCCGCGGCGCAGCGCGTCGATCGCGCGCGCGGCGGCGCGGTCCGCCGTCACCGCCGCCTCACAGCGCGAACTCGGTGATCAGCGGCACGTGGTCGGACGGCTTCAGCCAGCTGCGGCACGGCTCCAGCACGCGGTGCGCGGTCGCCGTGGCGGCGACGTCGGCGGTGGCCCACATGTGATCGAGCCGACGGCCGCGATCATTGGCCGTCCAGTCCTTCGATCGGTAGCTCCACCACGTGAAGTTCCGCTGCGGCGCCGGGATGAAGCGGCGGCCGAGATCGACCCAGTCGTGGCTCGCCTGCAGGCGGCCCAGCGCCTCCACCTCGATCGGCGTGTGGCTGACGACGTCGATCAGCTGGCGGTGGCTCCACACGTCGCACTCCAGCGGCGCGATGTTGAAGTCGCCGACGATCAGGGTCGGCTCGCGCAGATCCTCCGACCAGCGCGTCATCCGCTCGACGAAATCCAGCTTCTGGCCGAACTTCGGGTTCAGCGTGCGATCCGGTATGTCGCCGCCGGCGGGCACGTAGACATTCTCCAGCCGGATGCCGTTCGGCAGGCGGGCGCCGATGTGGCGCGCCTCGCCATTGTCCTGCCAGTCGTGCCGCAGGTCCTCGATCAGCGGCAGCCGGCTGAGGATGGCCACGCCGTGGTGCATCCGCTGCCCGTTCAGCAGGCGATGCAGGTAGCCCAGCCGCTGAAACATCTCGGCCGGGAAGATATCGTCCACCACCTTGGTTTCCTGCAGGCACAGGATGTCCGGCTGCTCCTCGCGCAGCAGCCGCTCGACGATGTCGAGGCGGGCGCGTACCGAGTTGATGTTCCAGGAGACGATCTTCATGGCCGGCGATGTAGCGACGCGTCGCCGCCGGGGCCAGACCTTCGAAAAAGGAATGGCCCCCGCTCCGGGGGCATGGAGCGAGGGCCGACCTGGCGTTCGTCACGCGAGGCGGGACGCGGGGTGATCGAGCCGGGCAACAGGGGGGAATCCCGGCGCGGTCCCCGCGACCGCTTGAGGCTTTCTAGGCGATCCAACCTGTCGCCCGCATGAATGGGGCTGGACAGGGTGACGGTCGTCGCTCACGATGCACGGCCGGACGTGGAGGATACGCCGACGCGGTGGCTTTCGCCCGCACCCCGGCGGCCTCCACGACAGGATCGAAGATCAGCCCCGCGCCAAGCGGGCGAATCGAGGAGAGTTACGTGCAGCCGCCCGCCCGAGAAAGCCGTTTCTGCCCGCATCTGACGATGGTCGCGCTCGTCACGCCGACCGTGTGGATCGCGCTGCTCTATCTGCTGATGCGCTGACTGCCGGGCCTGCGCGGCATTATCTCCGCGGCCCCTGCTGGCGCGGATCGGTCCAGCGGAAGGCGCGGTCCTCCACCGGCACGTTGAAGCGCTGGCCCGAGAGCTGGATCGTCGAGCGGTTGCCCTGCGCGTCGAGCACACTCCACCCGCGCAGCATCAGCCCCGCCGGTGCGCCGGCCACGCGGGCGAAGGCGATCGTGATCGTGCCATATTCCGGATGTTTGGGATCCCTGGCCTCCACCAGCACCACGCGCGGATCGGTGGTCGGCAGCGCGCGGGCGAAGCGGGTGAGATCGCGCGAGGGATCGAGCAGGATGCCCAGCGGCGAATTGCCGATCGGCCAGCGCGAGACCTGCTTCACCGAATAATCGATCATCCACAGCGCCTTGCCGTCCCCCACCACCAGCAGGGGCACCCCCGCCTGATACTGGAAGCGGATACGGCCCGGCCGCTTCAGCGTGAGCGTGCCGGTGAGCGACTTGCCGTTACGATCCGTCTGGGTGAAGGCCGCCGTCATCGTATCGACGGCGCGCAGATGGGCCGAGACGTCCGCCAGCGGCGAAGGTGCGGGCTGGGCGGAAACGACGGCAGGAATGGCGAGTGCCGCGACAAGCAGCATGGGGCGGAAGGTCAAAGGTCTGTCTCCGGCAAGTCGGGCTTGCGGCGCTAGAGGGCCGCGATTGAATTGCCGCTGAACCCGGCCCGGCTCTCCATCAGCTCCAGAAGCCCGCCAGATCGGCCGGATCGAACAGCACCTCGCGGCGGCCGACATGATCGGGGGTGGAGATGATGCCCTCCTTCTCCATGCGCTCGATCAGGCGGGCGGCGCTGTTGTAGCCGACGCGCAGCTGGCGCTGGAGCCAGCTGGTCGATGCCTTGCGGTTCTCCACCACCAGCTGCACCGCGCGGCGATAGGTCTGCGTCTCGGGATCGTCCGGGCCGGTGGGTGCGCCCTCTATCTCGTAGCCGCCCTCCAGCGGCTCCTCGGTGACGGCGGAGATATAGTCGGGCGTGCCCTGCCCGCGCCAGTGATCGGCGATGGCGCGCACCTCGTCGTCCGACACGAACGGCCCGTGGACGCGGGCGATCTGCTTGCCGCCGGGCATGTAGAGCATGTCGCCCTTACCCAGCAGCTGCTCGGCCCCCTGCTCGCCCAGGATGGTGCGCGAATCGATCTTGCTGGTCACGGCGAAGCTGATCCGCGTCGGCAGGTTGGCCTTGATCACGCCGGTGATGACGTCGACCGACGGGCGCTGCGTCGCCATGATCAGGTGGATGCCGGCGGCGCGCGCCTTCTGCGCCAGGCGCTGGATCAGGAACTCCACCTCCTTGCCCGCCGTCATCATCAGGTCGGCCAGCTCGTCCACGATCACCACGATCTGCGGCAGCGGCTCGAACTCCAGCGTCTCCTCCTCGTAGATCGGCTGGCCGGTCTCGCCGTCATAGCCGGTCTGCACGCGGCGGGTGATCGGCTTGCCCTTGGCCTTGGCGGCGCGCACCGCATCGTTGAAGCCGCCCAGGCCGCGCACGCCGATCGAGGCCATCATGCGGTAGCGGTCCTCCATCTGCTCGACCGCCCATTTCAGCGCGCGGATCGCCTTCGGCGGCTCGGTGACGACGGGCGAGAGGAGATGCGGGATCCCGTCGTAGACGGAGAGTTCGAGCATCTTGGGATCGATCATGATCATGCGGCACTGATCGGGCGTCAGCCGGTAGAGCAAGGACACGATCATGGTGTTGAGGCCGACCGACTTGCCCGATCCGGTGGTGCCGGCGATCAGCAGGTGCGGCATCGGCGCCAGATCGGTGATGACGGGATCGCCGGCGATGTTCTTGCCGAGGATGATCGGCAGCTGGCCGGTCGAGGTCTCGAACCCCTCGCTGTCCACCAGCTCGCGCAGCAGCACGGATTCGCGCTTCTGGTTAGGCAGCTCGATGCCGATCACGCTGCGGCCGGGGATCGTCGCCACGCGGGCGGACAGGGCGGACATGTTGCGGGCGATATCGTCCGCCAGGCTGATCACGCGGCTGGCCTTGATGCCGGACGCGGGCTCCAGCTCGTACATCGTCACCACCGGGCCGGGCCGGATCTCGGTGATGCGGCCCTTCACGTGGAAGTCGTCGAGCACCGTCTCCAGCAGGCGGGCGTTGCGCTCCAGCGAGGCGCGGTCGATCGCCGTACCGTTGCTCGGCGGCGGCGCGGCCAGCAGTTCGATCGGCGGCAGCGCAAAGGTGTCGAGCGCCAGCTTGGCCTGCGCCTCGCGCTTGCGCGGTTCCTGCGCCGGGCGGGCGACGGGTTCGCGGATGGTCGGCGGCTCGGCGGCGGTCGCCTCCGGCTCCACCACCGGGCGCGGCAGCGGCCTGGCCGCCTTCTCGCGCACCACCGGCGGGGTGGCGGGATCGGCCGGGAAGGTGGCCGGCGCGATCGTCACCCGCGGCGTGCGGGCGAAGCGATCGCGCTTGAGCAGCCAGCCGCGCTCCGCCGCATCTAGGCCGAGACCCCAGGCGCCGAGCGCGAGGCCACCGAGTCCGAACAGCAGGATCGCGGCGATGCGCAGGCCCGCCTGCACGGGCGCCGCCGGCGCGAGACCGATCAGCGCATCCAGCCCGCCGGCGCCGGCCAGGCCGATGCCGCCGCCCCACCCGCCCGGCAGCCCCGCCACCGATCCGCCGCGCAGCAGCGCCAGCGCGACGTCGAACAGCATGACGGCGACGGCGGCGATGCCCAGCGAACGCCGCCAGTTGCCGGCCGGCGCGCCGCGCCACAGCCGCAGGCCGATCAGCAGCAGCAGCGGCAGCAGCAGCGCGGCCGGCGGGCCGAGCAGGCTCAGCAGCAGATCGGCGGCGGTGGCGCCCGGCAGGCCGAGCAGGTTGTGCGCCGGCCCGGCGGCGGCGGTGTTCAGCGAGGGATCGGTGGTGCGATAGCTGGCGAGCGCGAGGGCGAGTGCGGCGACCAGCGCCAGCAGCGCCGCGCCGCCAGCCAGCGCGCCGCTGCGCACGGCCGCCTTGCGCACTGCGGCAGCGGCGCGCGGCCGCGTTAGCGGCTCCCGCGCGGCAGGCCGCCCCATCGCCACGTCATGCACCGCCATGCCCCGTCCCCCGGCACCATTCGCGGAATGTTCCGCGCGGCGACAATGCCGCTGCCGCAAAGGAGGGTCAAGCGGGCGGCCGGCTCACGCGCCCAGCACCAGCTCCTTCAGCTTGCCGATGCCGAACTTCACCGCCTTGGCCGGTGTGATGTGCGGCATCGTCGGCAGCTCCGCGGGATCGACGAACACATCGAGGATCGCGGGGCCGGGGCTGGCGAGCAGGCCGGCGATGGCGCCGGCAAGCTCGTCCGGCCGGCGGGCGGTGAAGCCCTCCACGCCGCAGGCGCGGGCGAAGGCGGCGAAATCGAGGTTGGGGAATTTCGTGCCGGCGGCGGCCGGCATGCCTGCCTCCTCCATCTCCAGATGCACCAGCCCCCAGCCGCTGTTGTTGTAGACGACCACCTTCACCGGCAGCTTGTGCTCCACCGCCGTCATGAACTCGCCGAGCAGCATGGTGAAGCCGCCGTCGCCGCAGGCCGCGATCACCTGCCGCCGCTTGTCCAGCGCCGACACGCCGTTCGCCTGGCCCAGCGCGGTGCCGACCGCCGCGTTGTTGAACGAGGCGAGGATGCGCTGCTGGCCGGTCTGCCGCAGCCAGTTGGCCGACCACAGGGTGACTTCCCCGGTATCGATCACGAAGATCGCGTCGCGCGCGGCCATGTCGCCCAGCATCCGGCCGAGCGCCGGCGGGTGGATCAGGTCGGCGCTGCGCGCGGGATCGGCCCGCTTGTCCAGCATGGCATCCCAGTCGTGCCGCGCCTTCGTCACCTTGTCGAAGAAGGCGGTGTCGGTCTTCTGCTGCACCAGCGGGATCAGCGCCTCCAGCGCCGGGCCGACCGAGCCGACCACGCCCAGCTTCGCCGCCGCCCGCCGGCCGAGCACGAAGGCGCGCTCGTCGATCTGGATCACCTTGCCGTCCTGCGGCAGGAACTCGGCATAGGGATAGTCCGATCCCAGCATCAGCACGAGATCGGCGTCGCGCAGCGCATCCACGCCCGGCGCGCCGCCGATCAGGCCCACGCCGCCGATCCAGCGCGGATGATCGTAGGCCGCCAGATCCTTGGCGCGGAAGGTGTGGGCGATCGGCGCCTGGATCTTGTTCGCCAGCGCGATCGCCTCGCTGATGGCGTGGCGGCATCCCTCGCCGGCGAAGATCGCGACGCTGCCGGCCTGATCGATCGCCTGGGCGATCGCGGCGATGTCGGCGCGGTCCGGCAGCACCGGCGGGCGCGGGCGCAGGGTGGGCATGCTCGCCACATCCTCCGGCATCTTGGCGGCGAGCACCTCCGGCGGCAGGTTCAGGTGGGCGACGCCGCGCTTGCCATAGGCTTCGGCGATCGCCTGGCGGAACACCGGCGCGGCCTGCTCCGCCGCCACCACCGTCTGCGTGTAGACGGCGACGTCGCGGAACAGCAGGTCGGGCGTATCCTCCTGCAGATAGTCGGTGCCCCGCTGTTCGGCCGGCACGCCGCCCGAAATCGCGAGCACGGGCGCATGATCCTTGCGCGCCTCGTACAGCCCGGCGACGAGGTGGTTGCCACCAGGCCCCGTGGTGCCGCAGCACACGCCGAGCTTGCCGGTGAGCTTCGCCTGGCCGGCCGCCGCCAGCGCCGCGCCCTCCTCGTGCCGCACGCCGACCCACTCGATGGCATCCTGCCGGCGGATCGCGTCGGTAAGCGGGTTCAGCGCATCGCCGACGACGCCGAAGATCTGGCGGACGCCGAGATCGGCGAGGGTGGCGACGAGGGCGTCGGCGACGGTGCGGGCCATGATGAGGTCTCGTGCTGCGGGTGGAACGGCGGTTCAAACCGTCGAGGCCGGAGCCGCGTTCCGTGCGGGGCGGCACCGGGCAGTGACGCGCGCAAGGTCCCGCGCTTAGGCCTCCTGGCGCCCGATCCAGTAGAGCGCGGCGCCATGGCGGCGCAGCCACACGCGCTCCGCCGCCGGATCGCGGCCGAGCAGCGCCGCCACCGCCGCGTGGAAGGCCGGGCTGTGGTCCATGTGCAGGCGATGCGCCACCTCATGCGCCACGGTCGCCTCGCGCACCGCGACCGGCGCGAGGATCAGGCGCCAGCTGTAGCGGATGTCGCCGGCGGACGAGCAGCTGCCCCAGCGCGCACGCGGATCGCCGACCGCGACGCGGCCGATGGACACGCCGGCGCGCAGGCCGAAGGCGCGGGTTTCCGCCTCCAGCCGCGCCAGCGCCTCCCGCCTCAGCCAGCGCAGCACGCGCGGCGCCAGCGACTCGGCCGGGCCGCCGAGCACCAGCGCCTCGGCCTCCCGCCGCACGATCCGCGAACCGCCCTCGCGCCACAGGATGCGCAGCAGGCCGCCCTCGAACGGGATGGTGCCGCCGGGCACGATCGCGTGCGGCGCGGGCAGGGTGGCGAGCGTCGCCTCGATCCAGCCGCGCTTGCCCTCCACCCAAGCCAGCGCCGGCTTCAGCGCCGCGCGCTGCGGCAAGGTGAGCCGCACCGTGCCGTCGCGCGGATCGACCGAGAGGCGCATCCGCCGCGCCTGCGGCCGCCGCACCACGGTGAGCGCGCGCGTAAGGCCGCCGCCGGAGAAGGCCGGCGTGCGCGGCTCAGAGGATCCTATCGACAATATGGTTCTCGAAGTCGCCGACATCCTCCTCGGACACCGTCCAGCCGCGCACCGACTCACCGGCACGGTGCACCGCCTCACGATCGCCGCTCACCAGATGGTGCCAATCGGGCAGGGGCCGGCCCTCGTCGATCAGGCGGTAGGCGCAGGTGGTGGGCAGCCATTCCAGCTGGCGCAGCTTGGCCGGCGTCAGCCGCACGCACTCGGGCACGAAGGCGTGGCGCCGGCGATAGTCGCTGCACTGGCCGGTGCGGCGATCGAGCAGCTTGCAGGCGATGTTGGTGGGGTAGAGCTCGCCGGTCTCGTCGTCTTCCAGCTTGTGGATGCAGCATTTGCCGCAGCCGTCGCACAGCGACTCCCACTCGGCACGGGTCATCCGGTGGAGCGGTGTCGTCTCCCAGAAGCGGCTCTGCGGCGTTTCGGTCATCTCACCCATTTCGCCAGCTCGGCGGCGGCCGCCTCCGGCCCGTCATCCTGCGGGATCAGCGCCAGCGGCTCGCCCTGCGGGCCGAACAGCACCGCTTGGCGCGCATGATCCATCAGGTAGGAAGCGGTGCCCGGGGTTTCCACCTTCTTGTAGTAGACGGCATATTCCTTCGCCACCGCGGCGATCTGCGCGGGCGTGCCGGTGAGGCCGATCAGGCGCGGGTGGAAGGCGGCGACCCACGCCTTCAGCACCGCCGGCGTATCCCGTTCCGGATCGACGGTGACGAAGATCGGCTGCACCCTGGCGGCGCGGGCGGCATCCTGCGCCTCGAACCGGGTCAGGCCCTTCATCAGCGTCTGCAGGTCTGTCGGGCAGACGTCCGGACAGAAGGTGTAGCCGAAGTAGACGAGCCGGTAGCGCCCGGCGAACTGGCGATCGGATACGGCCCGGCCGTCCTGATCGATCAGCGAGAACGGCCCGCCGATGCGCGCGCCGGCCAGCGGCGGATCGGCCGCGCGCTGCTGGCAGCCGGCGAGCCCGCAGGATGCGAGGAGGGCGGCGAGGAGGAGGGCGGGCAGGCGGGGCTTGTTCATGGCACCGCCAGCCATGCTAGGCTATGCGCGGCCAGGCAAGGGCACGGACCGGGCAAGGGCAGGGAAGCGGACGAATATGCGGCAGGCAAGGCTGGGTTTGGCGATGATGCTGGCGATCGGATTGGCCGCCGGCCCGGCGACGGCGCAGTTTTCCGACAGCTACAAGTTCCTCAAGGCGGTGCGCGATCGCGACGGCGCGAAGGTGACGGAGGTAATCGACCAGCCGGGCTCCACCCTGGTCAACGTGCGCGGCGACGATGGCGACGCGGCGCTGCACATCGTGACGAAGCGGCGCGACGCGACGTGGCTCGCTTTCCTGCTCGCCAAGGGGGCCAAGCCCGACGTGCGCGACACGCAGGGCAACACGCCGCTGGGCCTCGCCGCGCAGATCGGCTTCAGCGAGGGCGCCGCGCTGCTGATCGATCGCGGCGCCGGCGTGAACGCGACGAACAACCAGGGCGAGACGCCGCTGATCCTGTCGGTGCAGGCGCGCGACCTGGCGACGGTGCGGTTGCTGCTCGCCTCCGGCGCGAACCCGGCGCTCACCGATCGGGTCGCCGGCCTCAGCGCGCGCGACTATGCCGCGCGCGATCGCCGCTCCGCCGCCATCCTGAAGCTGATCGACGACACGAAGCCGGCCAAGCCGAAGGGCCCGGTGGCCGGGCCGAGGCTGTAGCTTCCGCTCAGTCCATCCCCGCCAGGCCGGGGTCGAGGTCGCCGAGCAGGCGGCGGGCGGCGCGGCGGGCGAAGCGCAAGGTCTCCGCCTTGCGGCGGGCGCCGGCGAGCGGACGGTGGGCGGCCTCGCGCAGAGTCGCGGCGTCGTAGCGGTCGGCCACCAGCAGGCCGGCGATCTCCGGCCGGAACGCCTCCTCCGCAAAGGGCGACAGATCGAAGCCGGCGGGCACGGCCCAGAAGAAGCGATCGCAATAATCGAGATAGTCGGGCCACTTGGCATCGCCGCGCAGATCGGCGCGCGAGACCTTGATCTCGACGATCGTCAGGCAGCCCTTCGCGTCGATCGCCATCAGGTCGGCGCGGCGGCCGTTGGGCAGCGGCACCTCGCACAGGGCGAACAGATCCTGGCGGAAGAACAGCCGGCAGACGCCGCGCGCCACATCGCGCGCGACCATCGGCGCATCGTCGAAGCAGGGCGATTCGGGGGCGGTGGCCATGCGCCTGCATAGAACAGGCCGGGAACAGTGGAAAGCGGCCGATCAGGCGCCGATCAGCCGATCGGCGATGTCGCGCGCCTGCGGATGATCGAGCTCGACCGCCCAGAGATCCGGGTCCGATTGCCGGCGCCGCGCCAGATAGTCGGAGAAAGCGAGCGGATCGGCGAGGTCGGCGGGGCCGGCCGCGCTCCAGCGGTAGATGTCGTCCATGCCGAGCGTGCGCTCGACCAGCGCCGTCGCTCGGCCGCGATCGGCGAGCGCGAGCAGGATGCCGCCCGAGGTCGCATCGCCCTTCGCCAGCACCATTGCGCCGCCGCCGGCCGCCTCGATCGCCCGCACCAGCGCGGAGACGAGCAGGCCCGACGCGGGCCGCGGCGTCACGCCGTGCCGCCGGGCGGTGCGGCGTAGCCGGGCAGGGTGGCGAGCGGGATGCGACTGCGCATGAAGGTGCCGGTGCCGCGCGCCACCTCCTCCCCCGCCTCGTCCAGCAGGCGCGCGTCCGCCACCAGCACGCGGCGGCGGCCGCTGATCCAGCGGCCTTCGGCCACCACCTCGCCGGATTTCAGCGGGCGGGTGAGCAGCAGGTTGAAGGCGGTGGTGAGCAGGAAGCGATCGGAGACGAGGCTGTTCGCCGCATAGAAGGCGGCATCGTCGAGCATCTTGAAGTAGGTCGTGCCGTGCGCCGCGCCGGCCGCGTGATGCACCGCGGCGTCCACGCGGAAGCGGATGCGGGCCACACCCTCCTCGACGATCTCCAGCCTGGATGGGAAAAAGAGATTGATCGGAGCCGCGCGATAGAGCGATTCGAGCGCCCGGAAATGCGCCTCCGCGCCGGACGGCGGCTCGGCGGCGTCAGCGGCCACCGTCGGGCGCCGCACGGTCAGGCGGCATTGCGCGATTCGCCGCTGGCGAACAGGGCGTAGAGCGCATCCTCGGTGCCCGCGCCGCGCAGCTTGGCGACGAACGCCCGATCGCGCATCCGCCGGCTGACGCGCGCCAGCGCCTTCAGATGCTCCACGCCGGCATCGGGCGGCGATAGCAGGAGGAAGACGAGATCGACCGGCATGTCGTCGATGGCGTTGAAGTCGATCGGCGTGGCCAGCCGGGCGAACACGCCGATCACCCGCTCCAGCCCGTCGATCTTGCCGTGCGGAATGGCGACGCCGCCGCCGAAGCCGGTCGAGCCCAGCCGCTCGCGATCGGCGAGCCGCTCCACCACCAGCTTCGGATCCAGCGGCACAGCCTTGGCGGCGATGGCGGCGAGCTGCTGGAACAGCGCCTTCTTGTTCGGCACCGCCAGCGCGGAGACGATCGCCGCCGGCGCCAGCAGGTCGCTCAGATCGTCGAGCGAGCGGCTGACCGGCTCGGCTTGGGCGGCGTCGTCTTCCACGGTGGCTGTCCTCAGGCGGCGCGCTGGGGTTCGACCCAGCCGATCGTCCCGTCGTTGCGGCGGTAGACCATGTTATAGGCGCCGGTGCCGCTGTTGCGGAACAACAGCGCTCCGGTGTTGCGCAGATCGAGCATCATCACCGCATCGGACACGCTGGCCTCCGGCACGTCGACCCGCGTCTCGGCGATGATGACGGGATTGTCCTCCGCCTCGTCCTCGGGCGGCGCATCGAACACGGTGTAGCCGGCGTCCGCCTCGATCTCGACGACGCCGTTGCCGGCGTGGCGATCCTTTAGGCGGCGCATGTAGCGGCGCAGCTGCGTCTCGATCCGGTCCGCCGCCCGATCGAAGGCGGGGTGCGCCTCGTTCGCCTGGCCGCTGCCCTTCAGGATCACGCCCTGCATCACGTGGGCCACGATATCGCACACGAAACTGGCGTGCGGGCCGGGGCTGAAGGTGACGTGGGCGGAGATGCTGCGCGAAAAGAACTTCTCCGCCAGCGCCTGCATCCGTTCGTCGACATGCTGTCGAAGGGCATCGCCGGTATCGACGTGATGACCAGAGACACGGATTTCCATGGGCTTCTCCTGCGTAACGAAACGATGTTCCGCCGCACCCGCCTGACGGGCGGGGCGGCCTTAGGCCCGGGTATGTGCCCGGTCAACCGGGCGTCGAAGCCTCCCCCCAAAGCGGGTTTGCGAGACATGAGACAAAGGCCGAGTGGCGGCTAAGTTCCTCCGCCGATGCCGCGTGCGGCCGCGGCGGGCGGATGATGAGGGCAGGGCGTGCCGCCGTTGCGGCGGCGGCATGGGACGCGGCGACGCTCGGCATAAGGGGTTCGGCGCGCAGCGAGAGGCCGATCTGGCGCCCGCCGGTCAGCTCGACATAAAGCTGGGCGAGCAGCTGGGCATCCAGCAGCGCACCATGCTTGACCCGGTGGCTGCGATCGATCCCGTAGCGGGTGCAGAGCGCATCGAGGCTGTGCTTGGCGCCGGGGTGGCGCGATCGGGCGATCGCCAGCGTGTCCACCATCCGCGTCATGCAGATCACGCCGTGGCCGGCGAGGCCGAGCTCGTGGTTGAGGAAGCCGAAATCAAAGGCGGCATTGTGCGCGACGAGGCTGCACTCGCCGAGAAAGGCGATCAGCTCGCCCACCGAATCGCAGAAGGCCGGCTTGTCGGCGAGGAAGCGGGAGGAGAGGCCGTGGACCGCCTCCGCTTCCGGCGGCATGGGCCGCGCGGGGTTGAAATAGCCGTGGAAGGTGCGGCCCGTCTCCACCTTGTTGACCAGCTCGACACAGCCGATCTCGACCAGTCGATGGCCGTCCAGCGGGCTGAGGCCAGTCGTTTCGGTATCGAAGACTATCTCACGCATCACCCTCATATCGACCCGGCGTCCGGCTTAGGCAAGCGACGAGGTGGCGCACCCGGGCGCGCGTCGTCGCCATGCCGCGCCCCGTCGGGATTACGAAATCGGCGCGACGGCGCTTCTCCGCGTCGGGCGTCTGGAGGGCGAGGATGCGGGCGAGGCGCGCCTGCGTCATGCCCGGCCGGGCCAGCACGCGGCGGCGCTGCATCCACGCCGGGGCGGAGACGACGGCGATGCGATCCACGCGGCGCCAGCCGCCTTTCTCGAACAGCAGGGGGATATCCAGCACCACCAGCCGGCGGGCGCGATGCCGCCGCAGGAAGGCGCGCTGGCCGGCGGCCACCTGCGGGTGGATCAATCGTTCGAGCCGGCCGAGCGCCGCCGCGTCGCCGAACACGGCGCGGCCCAGCGCCACGCGGTCGACCCCGCCGGGGCCGGTGGTGCCGGGATGCAGCGCCTCGATCGCGGCGAGCAGGCGTCCGCCTGGCCCCTGCAGGCGATGCACCTCCGCATCGGCATCGAACACCGGCACGCCGGCTGCCCGGAACATGGCGGCGACGGTGGACTTGCCCATGCCGATCGAGCCCGTCAGGCCGAGGATCATCATCGCACGGGCACGATCAGGCGACCAGCCGCACGCGCAGCGCCGCATCATGCTCGCGCGGGGCGGCGGCGCCAAAGAAGCGGGCGAAGGCGGCGGCGGCCTGGCCGATCAGCATCTCCAGCCCGTCGATCGTGCGCAGGCCCCGCGCCCGCGCCTCCGCCAGCAGCGGCGTTTCAAGCGGCGCGTAGACGATGTCGTAGACCACCGATCCGGGCGGCACATGGCTGAAATCGAGGTGCAGCGGCGGCTGGCCGGCCATGCCAAGCGGCGTGGTGTTCACCACCAGATCGAGCAGGCCGGCGCGATCGTCGAAGGCGAAGTCGGTCGGCGCGGCGAACATTTCCAGCGCCGCCGCGTGGCCACCCGAAATGCCGAGGCTGTCGAGGAAGGCGCGCGCCTTCTCCGCCGTGCGGGCGAGAATGACGGGCTCGAACCCCTCGCCCGCCAGCGCGTGGGCGATCGCCCGGGCCGCGCCGCCCGCGCCCAGGATGCGGGCCATGCGGAACAGATGCGGGCGCAGCAGCAGCGGCCGCAGCGGTTCGAGGAAGCCGATGCCGTCGGTATTGTAGCCGGCGAGCACGCCATTCTCCGGCACGATCGTGTTCACCGCGCCGATCGTCGCGGCGTTCGGATCGATCCAGTCGCAGTGCGCCAGCACCGCCTGCTTGTGCGGCACCGTCACGTTGCAGCCGCGCCACAGCGGATCCGCCCGGCGTGCGGCGAAATAATCGTGCAGGTCGGCGGCGCGGACATGTGCCCGGCGATACGCGCCCTCGATCCCCAGCTGGTCGAGCCAGAAGCCGTGGATCAGCGGCGACTTGGAATGTGCGATCGGATCGCCGATCACCTCCGCATAGGGGATCACGGTCGCCGTTCCGGCCGACGAGATGCTTTCTCATGCGCGCAGAGACGCGGAGGCGCAGAGGCCGCGTGCCGTGCCGCAGGCACCCGTATCTCTCCGTGAAATTGATGCGGTGTTGCCGCACCCGACACATCTCCGCGCCTCCGCGTCTCTGCGCGCATCAGACAGGCGGTTCCCGCCGGGCGGACCGAGCGCGGTGTCATGCCGCCATCACCCCGCGCACGCGGCAATAGTCGAGCAGCGCCAGCAGCGGCAGGCCGAGAATGGTGAAGTGGCTGCCATCGATCCGCGCGAACAGCTGCGCCCCCAGGCCTTCCAGCCGATAGCCGCCGACGCAACCACCGATCGCCGGCCACTCCGCATCGAGGTAAGCGGCAAGGAATGCGTCGGAGAAGGGCCGCATCGTCAGCTTCGCCACGTCCACGTGGCGCCACACCGGCACGCCGCCCTCGCAGATCACGGCGGCGCTCGCCAGGCGGTGAGTGGTGCCGCGCAGGTCGCGCAGCTGCGCCTCTGCCTCATCGCGGCTGCCCGCCTTGTCCAGCAGCGCGCCCGTGGCGGTGACGACGGTGGAATCGCAGCCGAGCACCAGATCGGCCGGGTGGCGGCGCGAGAGCTTGGTCGCCTTCAGCTCCGCCAGCGCATCGGCGAGCGCGCGCGCGTCGAGACCGTCCGCCTTCAGCGCCTGCTTGGCGGCTTCCTCGTCCACGCCGGCGGCCATCGCCTCGTGCGGCACGCCGGCGACCGAGAGCATCGCCCGGCGCGCGGCGGATTGCGAGGCGAGAATCAGCCTCATGCGGCGCCGCCCGCCTCCGTGTCGCCGGCGTCCTTCTCCTGCGCGCTGCGCCGTTCGTTGACGAGGTTGATGATCGCCGCCGCCGTCTCCTCGATCGAGCGGCGCGTCACGTCGATCACCGGCCAGCCATTGTCGGAGAAGATGCGCCGCGCGAACGACAGTTCGGCCGCCACCGCCTCCTGATCGACATAGGCCGTCTCCGGGCTCTGGGCGAGCGAGAGCAGGCGGTTGCGGCGGATCTGGATCAGCCGGTCCGGGCTGGTGGTGAGGCCGACGACCAGCGGATGGCGCAGGCCGTACAGCGACGGCGGCGGCGGCGATTCCACCACCAGCGGAATGTTCGCCACCTTGTAGCCGCGATTGGCGAGGTAGATCGACGTCGGCGTCTTGGACGATCGCGAGACGCCGGCGAGCATGATGTCCGCCTCCTCCCAATCCTCCGCCGCGATGCCGTCGTCATGCGCGATCGTGTACTGGATCGCCTCCACCCGCGCGAAATAGGCCGCGTTCAGCATGTGCTGGCGCCCCGGCCGCGCCTTGGCCACCTGCCCCAGCACCGAGGACAGCGCATCGATCACCGGATCGAGCGCCGAGACCGAGGGCAGGCCCAGCGCATGGCAACGCGTCTCCAGCCGCCGCCGCACCTCCGAATTGACGAGCGTGTAGATGACGAGGCCGGGGCGGGCGGCGATCTCCAGCATCACCCGGTCGAGATGGCCTTCGGAGCGGACCATCGGCCAGAAATGCTTGATCGTCTCCACCCCGTCGAACTGGGCGAGGCCGGCCTTGGCGATATTCTCCAGCGTCTCGCCGGTGGAATCGGACATGAGGTGCAGGTGCAGGCGGATCATGCGCGCGGCGCCGCCGATCGCGCATCCGCCGTCGATCTCGGCGGCGCGGAAGCCGCGCGACGCGAAATAGGGGCTGTGGTCCATGGCGCCGCCTTAGGCACGGCTGCCTGCACGCAGATGACAGAGGCCGTTGCGGTTCCCGAAATCCCGCGAATGTTCCTGTGGACAAGCATGGGGACGGGGCTAGCGGAATCCGCCGTGCCGGCACAAGCGGCGGTTTCGTCCCCGCTGGCCCGGTTTGGCCGGCGGAGCTTTCCACAGGCTCCGCGCATTGTCCCCAGCCTGTGGATAATGGGGGCGGCCTGTGCGACTCCGGGGCGGGCCGCATGGTGTGGGGAGTCAAGCTGTTGGCAAGTTCCGGCGGGGCGAATAAACCCCGCTTCGCCGGCCCCCTACTAGCCTCTACAGATTCTAAGAATCTCTCTTAAGGAATGATATGGTGCACGATGCGAGCGTCGCGACGAAGCCGGGCCTGACGCGCGGAACGGTCGATCGCCCCCTGCTCGCGGTGCTGCGCGGCGAACGGCGCGATCCGCCGCCGGTGTGGCTGATGCGCCAGGCCGGGCGCTATCTGCCGGAGTATCGCGCGCTGCGGGCGGAGAAGGGCGGCTTCCTGGAGCTGGTGCACGACAGCGCCGCCGCCGCGGAGGTGACGCTGCAACCGATCCGCCGCTTCGGCTTCGACGGGGCGATCCTGTTCTCCGACATCCTCGTCATCCCGCATGCGCTGGGGCAGGAGCTGACGTTCGAGGCGGGCGAGGGGCCGCGTCTGGCGCCGCCGCTGGTCGATACCAGCCTCGCCGCGCTGAAGGCGGTGCCGGGGCGGCTGGAGCCGGTCTACGAGACGGTCAGGCGGGTCGCCGCCGCCCTGCCCCCGCAGACGACCTTTCTGGGCTTCGCGGGCTCTCCCTGGACCGTGGCGACCTATATGGTGGCGGGGCAGGGATCGAAGGAGCAGGCGGAGGCGCGCCGCTATGCCTATCGCGATCCGGCCGGCTTCGGCGCGATCATCGATGCGATCGCGGATGCGACGGTGGATTATCTCTCCGGCCAGATCGATGCCGGCGTGGATGCGGTGCAGCTGTTCGACAGCTGGTCCGGCAGCCTCGCCCCGCGCGAGTTCGAGCGGTGGGTGATCGCGCCCACCGCCCGCATTGTCGAGCGGCTGCGGGCGCTGCATCCGGACACGCCGATCATCGGCTTTCCGAAGGGCGCCGGCGCCAAGCTGCCGGCCTATGCCGCCGAGACGCGGGTGAGCGCGATCGGCCTGGACGAGACGGTCGATCCCGACTGGGCGGATCGCGTGCTGCCGCAGCATTTGCCGGTGCAGGGCAATCTCGATCCGCTGGCGCTGATCGCTGGCGGGCGGGCGCTGGAGGAGGCGGTGGCGGCGATCCGCTGGGCCTTCCCGGCGCGGCCGCACGTCTTCAACCTGGGCCACGGCATCCTGCCCGACGCGTCGATCGCGCATGTCGAGCGGCTGCTGGACCTGGTGCGATCCTGAGGGCCGCATGGACACGCTGGAGTGGATGCTGGTGACGAGCTATCTCTGGGTGAAGGCCGCCCACCTGATCTTCGTGATCTTCTGGATCGCCGGGCTGTTCATGCTGCCGCGCTTCTACATCTACCACCAGCCCGTAGCGCCCGGATCCGCCGAGGACCGGCTGTGGATCGAGCGCGAGCGGCGGCTGCGATCGATCATCCTGACGCCGGCGATGATCGCGGTGTGGGTGCTGGGGCTGGCGCTGATCTGGATCAACCAGGCGAACGGCAGCGACATCCTCTCGCAAGGATGGCTGCACGCCAAGCTGGCGATCGTCCTGGCGCTCTCCGGCTATCATGGCTGGGCGGTGGGCTATGGCAGGAAGATGGCGCGCGGCTATCGCCCGGCCAAGGATACGGCGCTGCGGCTGATGAACGAGGTGCCCGGCATCGCCACGGCGGTGATCGTGATTCTAGTGATCGTGCGGCCGTTCTGAGATTCTCGCTGGCCGGGCACCACTTTCCCATCCCGGCTTGACTTGATCCTGCCGCCTGCCTACGCCGCGCGGCAGGCGCCCGCCATTCGTGCAGGGCGCCGTATTCCGGCTCCAGCGTTCCCCACGCCCGATCGAAGCCCGCATTTCCCCAGGAATCTTCCATGCATCTGAAAGACCTCAAGAAGAAGAAGCCGGCCGAACTGGTCAGCATGGCCGAGGAGCTGGGCGTCGAGGGCGCTTCCACGCTGCGCAAGCAGGATCTGCTGTTCGCCATCCTGAAGCAGGAGGCCGACAATGGCGAGCAGATCCTGGGCCTCGGCACGATCGAGGTGCTGCCTGACGGCTTCGGCTTCCTGCGCAGCCCGGAAGCCAATTATCTCGCCGGGCCGGACGACATCTACATCAGCCCCAACCAGGTGCGGAAGTTCGGCCTGCGCACCGGCGACACGGTGGAAGGAGAGATCCGCGGACCGAAGGATGGCGAGCGTTATTTCGCGCTGACCCGGCTGATCTCGGTGAATTTCGACGATCCCGAGGTGGTGCGCCACCGGGTCAACTTCGACAATCTCACGCCGCTCTATCCCGAGAGCAAGCTGACGCTCGATCCGCACGACCCCACCGTGAAGGACAAGTCGGCCCGCGTGATCGATATCGTGGCGCCACAGGGCAAGGGCCAGCGCGCTCTGATCGTGGCGCCGCCGCGCGTCGGCAAAACGGTGCTGCTGCAGAACATGGCGCGCGCGATCACCGACAATCACCCTGAGGTGTTCCTGATCGTGCTGCTGATCGACGAGCGGCCCGAGGAAGTCACCGACATGCAGCGATCGGTGAAGGGCGAGGTGATCTCCTCCACCTTCGACGAGCCGGCGCAGCGTCACGTGCAGGTGGCCGAGATGGTGATCGAGAAGGCCAAGCGCCTCGTCGAGCACAAGAAGGACGTGGTGATCCTGCTGGACAGCATCACGCGCCTGGGCCGCGCCTACAACACGGTCGTGCCGTCATCGGGCAAGGTGCTGACCGGCGGCGTCGACGCCAACGCCCTGCAGCGGCCGAAGCGCTTCTTCGGCGCCGCCCGCAACATCGAGGAGGGCGGGTCGCTCTCCATCATCGCGACGGCACTGATCGACACCGGCAGCCGCATGGACGAGGTGATCTTCGAGGAATTCAAGGGCACCGGCAATTCCGAGATCGTGCTCGACCGCAAGGTGGCGGACAAGCGCATCTTCCCGGCGATGGACGTCGGCAAGAGCGGCACGCGCAAGGAGGAGCTGCTGGTCGACAAGGGCAAGCTCAGCAAGATGTGGGTGCTGCGCCGTATCCTGATGCAGATGGGCACCATCGACGCGATGGAGTTCCTACTCGACAAGATGAAGGATTCGAAGACGAACGAGGACTTCTTCGACTCGATGAACCAGTAGCTGTGTGCGGCCCGTGGCATGTTGCCGCGGGACTCGCACCGGCTCGGCCGGCGGGTCTCCGACCCGGCCGACGGCGTGGGCTTTGCCCGCGCCGCTTTCGTGTCTAAGGCACCTGCATGACCGACATCTGGAACCACATCGTCGCCGACTTCTCGAATATCGGCTCGCCCACCGCGCTGGCGGCCTTCGGTCAGGTGCTGATGATCGACATCATGCTGGCCGGGGACAATGCGATCGTCGTCGGTGCGCTGGCGGCCGGGCTGCCTGCCGAACAGCGCCGCAAGGTGATCCTGATCGGCATCGGCGCGGCCCTGGTGCTGCGCATCATCTTCGCCCTGGCGGTGACGCAGCTGCTCCAGATCGTCGGCCTGGTGCTGGCGGGCGGGCTGCTGCTGCTGTGGGTGGCCTGGAAGATGTACCGCGAACTGCAACCGGCGAAGGCGCCGGCGGGCGGCGCGGAAGCGGACCATGCGGACTCGGGCGTGGCGCCCGCCAAAAGCTTCGCGCAGGCCGCCTGGGCGGTCGCTCTTGCCGACGTGAGCATGAGCCTGGACAATGTGCTGGCGGTGGCCGGCGCCGCGCGCGAGCATCCGGGCATCCTGGTCGTCGGCCTGCTGCTCTCCGTGGCGCTGATGGGCATCGCCGCCAACCTGCTCGCCCGCTATATCGAGCGATATCGCTGGATCGCCTATTTCGGTCTGGCGGTGATCGTCTACGTCGCCGGCAAGATGATCTGGGAAGGCTGGCACGAGGTGGCGCCGCTGCTCTTCTGACGGAGGCAGCGGCGGCCGCCGTCAGCCCAGATGCTCGGCGAAGAACGCCGCCGTCCGTGCGTCGGCACGCTCGGCGGCGGCATCGTCACGGCGCTTGCCATGCTCGGTCGCGAAACCGTGATCGACGCCGGGATGCTCGACTATCTCGACGTGGCGGTTGCCGTCCAGCGCGGCATGGATGCGGGTGCGCGTCTCCGCATCGATGAAGTGATCCTGCTCGGCGAAGTGCAGCAGCAGCGGCTTGCCGATGGCATAGGACTCACCGAGGAAATGATCGATGCCGCCGCCATAATAGCCGACTGCGGCATCGGCATCGGTGCGCGTGGCGGCCAGATAGGCGACACGGCCGCCGAAGCAGTAGCCGACCACGCCCACCTTGGCGTGGGCATCGCCCAGCCGCCCACGCGCCGCCCTGATCGCCGCCTCGACATCGCGGATCGCCAGATCGAGATTGGTCTTCTGCATCAGGCCGAAGCCCTGCTGGAACTGCTCCGGCACGTCGGGATCGAGCTGCACGCCGGCCTGCGTGCGCCAGAACAGATCCGGCGCGATCGCCAGATAGCCTTGCGCCGCCAGCGTGTCGCACTTGGCGCGGATGCCGGGGTTTACCCCGAAGATCTCCTGCACCACCACGATCGCGGCCTTCGCCGCGCCGGCGGGCGCCGCGCAGTAAGCGGGAAAGTGGCCGTCGTGCGTCAGCGTCTCGATCTCGATCATCTCGGCCATAAGCTGTTCCTTTCTCTCTCGTGATCCAGCAGCCAGCGCTTGGTCTCGACGCCGCTGCCGGCGGAATAATGGCCGATCGACCGGCCGGCGCCGAGCACGCGGTGGCACGGCACCAGGATCGGAAACGGATTGGCCCTGCACGCCTGACCCACCGCGCGCGGGCTGGAGCCGATCGCCCGCGCGATCGACCCATAGCTCGCCGTCTCGCCGTGGCCGATCGCCATGATCGCGGCGCGATGCGCCGGCCCGCGTGGTGTGGAAGAGGCGGCGAGCGGAAGATCGAAGGCGGTCAGCCGCCCATCGAACCAGGCCGCGAGCTGCGCCCGCGCCTCACGCAGCAGGGGATCGTCGCAATCCTCGTCCGGCATACCGTCGGCGCCGATGCGGATCGCCGTCAGCACCGTGCCGTCGCCGGCCAGGCTGATGTTTCCGATAGGGCTGGGCAGCAGAGATTGCGACATGGATCCTTTCCCGCCATCCCTCTACCAGCAAGCCGAGAGGCTGCTCAAGCGACCGGGAGTGCGGCATGAAGATTACGATGGACGTGGACTGCACCCCCGAGGAAGCGCGCCGCCTGATGGGCCTGCCGGACATGAGCAGCGTGCACGAAGTGTATCTGGGCAAGATCCGCGAGACGATTGACAAGGGCATAACCCCGGACACGATCGAAACGCTGATGCGCAGCTGGTCGCCGATGGGCGAGGCGAGCATGTCGATGTGGCGCCAGGTGTTCGAGCAGCTGAGCGGCGGCCTCACCAAGAAATAGCGGTCAAGCAGTGCCGGGGGACACGATCTTCGCGCTCTCCAGCGGCGCCCCGCCGGCGGCGATCGGCGTGATCCGGATCAGCGGGGCGGATGCCGCCGGCGCCTTGCGCGCGATCGCGGGCCGCCTGCCGGAGCCGCGCCGCGCCACCCTCGCCTGGTTCCGCGATCCGCGCGATGGCGAGCGGCTCGATCGCGGGCTCGCTCTGTGGTTCCCCGGTCCGCGCACGGCCACCGGGGAGGATCTGGCCGAATTGCACATCCATGGCGGGCGATCGGTGGCGGCGGCGCTGCTCGGGGCGCTGGGGCATGTGGCCGGCCTGCGGGCGGCGCTGCCGGGCGAGTTCACCCGCCGCGCCTTTGCCAACGGCGTGATCGATCTCGCCGAGGCGGAAGGTCTGGCCGATCTGCTCGCCGCCGAGACGCAGAGCCAGCGGCGGGCCGCGCTCGCCCAGGCCGGCGGGGCGCTCAGCCGGCGGGTGGAGGCGTGGCGGCGGGCGGTGCTGGACATCGCCGCGCAGGTGGAGGCGATGCTCGACTTCGCCGACGAGGCGGATGTGCCGCCGAACGAGCGATCGTTGCGCGAGGCGATCCGGTGCCTGACCGACGAGCTGGCGACCACCCTGGCCGCGCCGCCGGCCGAGCGGCTGCGCGACGGTGTGCGGGTGGTGATCGGCGGGCCGCCCAATGCGGGCAAGTCCACGCTGCTGAACGCGCTGATCGGCCGTGAGGCGGCGATCGTCTCCGCCACGGCGGGCACCACGCGCGACGTGATCGAGGCGCCGGTGGCGCTGGGCGGCATCCCCTTCCTGCTCAGCGACACGGCGGGCCTGCGCGAGAGCGGCGATGAGATCGAGGGAATCGGCATTGCCCGCGCCGAGGCCGCGCTGGCGCAAGCGGACCTCATCCTCTGGCTGGGTGCGGTAGATGATTGCCCGGATCGCGCGCGATCGATCCTGGTGCATGCGTGCAGCGATCTGGAAAGCCCGGTGGATGTTCGGTGCGACGTGGCCGTGTCGGCGTTGACCGGAGCCGGGATGGACGAGCTTACCGGACTGCTGACGGAGCGCGCCCGCACGTTACTGCCGCAGGAGGGAGAGCTGGCGCTCAACCTGCGGCAGCGTGAAGCGCTCGGCTGCTGCTATGCAGCATTGCGCGATACGGCAATGCAACAAGACCTGATCCTCGTTGCCGATTCGCTTCGAGGTGCGCGCGAGGCCTTGGACCGGATTACGGGCCGCAGCGGAGTCGAGGATATGCTGGACGCGCTGTTCGGTCGCTTCTGCATAGGGAAGTGATGCCGACTGCAGCGCTCGCAACGAGGTTGCATCCACCAGCGAACCAGCGAACGCGGATGTTCCACGTGGAACAGCTTTGACTCGGCGCGCCAGCGCTCCTAGCGCGAAGGGATGACCTGCGACTTCGATATTCTGGTCGTCGGCGGTGGGCATGCCGGCTGCGAGGCGGCGGCCGCAGCCGCGCGCATGGGATCGCGCGTCGCGCTGGTCAGCATGCGTCGCGACATGATCGGCGCGATGTCGTGCAATCCCGCGATCGGCGGGCTGGGGAAGGGCCACCTCGTGCGCGAGGTCGACGCGTGCGATGGGCTGATCGCGCGGGCTGCGGATGCGGCGGCGATCCACTATCGCATGCTCAACCGCAGCAAGGGAGCGGCGGTGCATGGGCCACGTGTCCAAGCCGACCGTGCGCTCTACAAGGCGGCGATCCACCGCTTGCTTGACGTGCAGGCGGGTCTCACGATCGTCGAAGGGGAAGCGGCGTCGCTTATCCTTGCCGCGGACGGGCGGGTCGAAGGATTGAACCTCGCCGACGGGCGTGAGCTGAGGGCGCAGGCCGTGGTGCTCGCATCGGGCACGTTCCTGAACGGCAAGCTTCATTGCGGGATGGAAGCCCGGTCCGGTGGCCGGGTTGGCGAGGGCGCGGCGATTTCCCTCGCCGGACAGTTGCGCGCGCTTGGGCTGCCGATGGGTCGGCTGAAGACGGGTACGCCGCCACGTCTTGACGGCCGCACGATCGACTGGAGCCGGCTGGACCGCCAGGCGAGCGACGAAGAGCAGTGGACGATGTCGCCGATGACGGAGCGCCGGTACGTGCCGCAGGTCGCCTGCGCGATCACGCGCACCAATGCGACGACCCATGCGATCATCCGGCAAGGCCTCGACCGCTCGCCCCTGTTCGCCGGTGTGATCGAGGGCACCGGCCCGCGTTACTGCCCCTCGATCGAGGACAAGGTCGTGCGGTTCGGCGACCGAGACGGCCATCAGGTGTTCCTGGAGCCCGAAGGGCTGGGCGATCCGGTAGTTTACCCGAACGGCATTTCCACCTCGCTGCCGCTGGACGTGCAGGTCGCGCTCGTCCGATCGATGGCGGGGCTGGAGCAGGCCGAGATCGTGCAGGCGGGTTATGCCGTGGAGTATGACCACATAGATCCGCGCGCACTGGACGCGACCCTGATGCTTCGCGCGGTGCCCGGCCTGTATCTGGCCGGCCAGATCAACGGCACCACCGGCTATGAGGAAGCCGCCGCGCAGGGCCTCGTTGCAGGCATGAATGCTGCCGCTGCTGCACAGGGCAGGGGGCCGGTCCTGTTCGATCGCCGGGAGAGCTACATCGGCGTGATGATCGACGATCTAACCTTGCAGGGGGTCACGGAGCCGTACCGCATGCTGACGGCGCGGGCCGAGTATCGCCTCCGTCTCCGCGCCGACAACGCCATGGATCGCCTGACGCCGCTCGCGCTCGCAGCAGGAGTAATTGGTGCGACGCGGCGGGAACAGTTTGCGGCGAGGCAGCGAGATACGGCGATCGGCCGCGACCTGTTAGCGCACGTCGTTCGGCCGGGGGATCTGATCGCCGCAGGTGCATCACTGGTCGACGATGGCGTGCGCCGCTCGCTGTTCGACTGGTTGCGGTTTCCGGCTGTCGAGCTCAACCATGTGACGGCCGTGGAGTCTCGTCTCGCCGCCCTCCCGGCTACCCTGCTCGATAAGCTGGGGACGGACGCACGCTACGCTCCCTATCTGGAGCGGCAAGCAACCGAGATCGCGCGCGCGCAGGCGGACGAGCATCTCCAACTGCCGCCGGCACTCGATTATCGCTGCGTGGCCGGCCTTTCGCACGAGATGATCGAGCGGCTGGAGCGGGCGCGGCCCGACACACTCGGCGCAGTTTCCCGGATCCGCGGAATTACACCGGCGGCACTGGCGGCGGTGCTGGTCCACAGCCGCCGGGCCGCGGCGTGACCGAAGCGGACGCGCGGGCATGGCTCTCGGCTCGTGTTCCACGTGAAACGATGGCGAAGCTCGAGATTCTGATCAAACTCGTCCAGTCGGAAGCCCAGCAGCAGAATCTCGTCGCCGCCTCGACCTTGGCGGCGATGTGGAGCCGTCATGTCTTAGACTCGGCCCAGTTGCTGGATTATGCCCCCGCATCCGGACGGTGGCTGGATCTCGGATCGGGCGCCGGCTTCCCCGGACTGGTCGTCGCCATGATCGGGCGCCATGTGGTGACGTTGGCGGAGTCGAGGACGCGTCGCATCGCCTTTCTTCGCGATGCAATCGATCGGCTCGGTCTCGGCTCGACGACAAGTGTTTGGGGCGGTCGCATCGAGGCGCATCCGCCAGAGCCCTTCGATATCATCAGCGCGCGCGCCTTTGCGCCGCTCGATCGACTCCTCTCCAGCGCGCTCCACCTTTCGTCACCTGCGACGAAATGGGTGCTGCCGAAGGGGCGTGGGGCGTATGCCGAACTGGATGCGGTGCGCGGATCGTGGCAGGGTGAATTCCGGATCGTGCCGAGCATCACCGATCCGGATGCGGCGATCATCATCGCCGAGCAGGTCCGCCCCGTCGGTGGCGGACGCAGGGCTGGGAGCATGCGGTGATCCGGATAGCAGTCGCGAACCAGAAGGGCGGCGTGGGCAAGACGACGACCGCGATCAACGTGGCGACGGCGCTGTCGGCGACCGGGTGGCGCGTATTGCTGATCGACTTCGATCCGCAGGGCAACGCCTCCACCGGCCTTGGCGTGGATCGGTCGGCGCGCGAATGGTCGAGCTACGAGGTGCTGACCGGGCAGTGCGACATCCAGCAGGCGGCGATCGGCACCAAGGTGCCGCGCCTCGATCTCGTCACCGCGACGGTAGATCTCTCCGGCGCAGAGATCGAGCTGATCGATATCGAGCAGCGCACCCACCGGCTCGACCGCGCCTTGGACGCGGTGCCAGCCGGCCGCTGGGACGTGTGCCTGATCGATTGCCCGCCATCGCTCGGCCTGCTGACGATCAATGCATTGGTGGCGGCACGCTCGCTGCTCGTGCCGCTGCAGTGCGAGTTCTTCGCGCTGGAGGGCTTGAGCCAGCTGCTGACCACGATCGAGCGGGTGCGCACGCGCTTCAACAGCGACCTCACGATTCTGGGCGTCGCGCTGACGATGTACGATCGCCGCAACCGCCTCTCCGAGCAGGTAGCGCAGGATGTTCGCGCATGCCTGGGCAAGGTGGTGTTCGAGACGGTTATACCGCGCAACGTGCGCCTCTCCGAAGCGCCGAGCCACGGGCTGCCGGCGCTGATCTATGATCATCGCTGCTCCGGATCGGAGGCCTATATCGCGCTGGCGAGGGAGCTGATCGGTCGTCTGCCGCGCCTGGCGAGGGCCGCATGAGCGAGGCGGCGCCGAAGCGTCCGTCGGGTCTGGGGCGCGGGCTGGCGGCGCTGCTCGGTGAGACGGCGCGCGAGCAGTCGGTGGATGGGGCGAATGCGCGCGCGGCGGGCGTGCAGGTGCTGCCGGTGGCGGCGATCCGCCCGCACCCGGGCCAGCCCCGCCGGCATTTCGACGAGGACGCGCTGGACGATCTCGCCGCGTCGATCGCCGCGCGTGGCCTGATCCAGCCGATCGTCGTGCGTCCGCTGGCGGAGGGCTGGCAGATCGTCGCGGGCGAGCGGCGCTGGCGCGCGGCCCAGCGGGCGCGGCTGCACGAGGTGCCCGTCATCGTCCGCGAGTTCAGCGATGCGGAGACGCTGGAGGTCGCGCTCGTCGAGAATATCCAGCGCGAGGATCTGAACGCGATCGAGGAGGCGGAGGCCTATAAGCGGCTCGCCGAAGAGTATGGCCATACGCAGGAGGCACTCGGCCGGCTCGTCAACAAGTCCCGCAGCCACATCGCCAACCTGCTGCGGCTGCTGGAGTTGCCGGAGCCGGTGCGCGGCTCCGTCGCCACCGGCGAGCTGTCGATGGGTCATGCCCGCGCGCTTATCACGGCCAAGGATCCCGAGTCGCTGGCGCGGGAGGTTACGCGCAGGGGCCTGTCGGTACGCGACACCGAGCAACTGGCGCGCGCGGCCAAGCCCGGCGACACCACGCGCGCGTCGCGCAAGAGCGAGGCCGGAGTGGCCGATCCGTCCGGCAATGCCGACATCGCCGCGCTGGAGCGTCAACTCGGCGACATGCTCGGGCTGAAGGTACGGATCGCGCACGGCGAGGAGGGCGGGGCGGTAACGCTGGCCTACTCCACGCTCGACCAGCTCGACATGATCTGCCAGCGATTGAGCGGCGAGCCGATCTGACGTTCCACGTGGAACATCAGCTGAGTTTGTAGTCTTGCCGTTCTGCGAACCTCGTGTTCATCGCAGGCGCGTCGCCTCGCGCGCAATCGCCAGTAGCTCCGCCTCCACGATCAGCGGACCGGCGCTGCCGCTGCTCTTCACTGCCCGCTCGGCATGGCCGAGGCGGCTGATAGCCTTGGCAAGCTTGGCGGCATTCCACCGGCTCAACTGAGCCGAGAGGGCGGCCTTGTCCTTCCAGAACACGCCGCGCCCGGCGCCTCCCCCCATCACACTCTCCACCGAGTCGCCGGCTTCCACCTGCGCGCGCATCGCCGCCAGTTGCAGCAGGCGACGGAGCAGCGGGCGCAACAGGGCGATGCCCTCGACCCCCTCCACCGCGAGTCGGCCGATCTCCGCCGCCGCCTGGTCTCCGCGCCCGCCGAGAACATGATCGACGAGGCGCGACAGATTGCCCTCGCCGGCGTCCGCACCAAGCGCGTCGAGCGCGGCGGTATCCAAGGTCGCGGGCCGATCCACGGAGGCATCGAGGAAGCAGGCGAACTTCTCCAGCTCGCGCGCCAGCAGCGCACGATCGCCACCGGTCGCCGCCGCCAGCATCGGCGCCACCTCTGGCTCAAGCCTCAGGCCGTGATCGCGGGCGATCGCCCAGGCGAGCTTGTCGGCATCGCCGCCTTCGGGCAGGTAGCTGGCGAAGGCGGCGACATCGGCTTCGGCCAGCGCGCGCTTCAGCAGCTTCGAATCCTTGCGCAGGGTGCCGGCCACCAGCACCACCGGATTACCGCCGGCGGGCGATTCGAGCAGCGCTTCGATCGCGTCGATGGCCTCGTCGCCGGCCGGCTCGACGCGGATGAAGCGCGGTTCGCCGAACAGCGATATCGCGGCGGCCTCGTCGGCCAGCCGGGCGGGGTCGGCCTTCAGCGCGGCGCCGCTCAGATCGATCCGCTCGGCCGTGCCGCCGAAGCGCTGTGCCAGCCGATCCGCCAGCGCGCGGGACTGCGATTCGTCGGGGCCGTGCAGCAGGACGAAACGCACCTCGCCGCCTGCCCCGTCCAGCGCCCGTTCCACCTGCGCGCGGTTGGCCTTCATGGCCGAGAGCTAACGCGCCGCGGTGCGCGAGGCGTAGAGCGCGATGCGGGCGACGATCTGGTCGGCCACTTCCTTCGCCAGCCGCTCCAGCGCGGTCTGCTCGGCGGCGATCGTGGCATATTCGGAACTGACGACGTCGATGCCGGCATCGCTGCCGGCCGTGGCGTCCAGCAGCACGGTGCCGGCCGCGCCCGCATCGCGCAGGCGGTAGCGCGCGCGCAGGATGCGCCGCTCCCGCGTCACGGCATTGTCCGTGCGCACGCCGAAGCCGGTGATCCGATCGTCCAGCTCCACCTCCAGGCGGTAGCGCGGCGTCACGCTGCCGGCCGTCGCCAGCCTGTCGACAAGCGCGTTGCGCACCAGCCATCCGGCCTTCTGCGGGATCGGCGCGACCTCCACCGCCGCCAGCGATTGCGCCACCACGCCCTTGCTGCCGCCGGCGTAGAGCGGGCGCAGGCCGCAGCCGGACAGCAAAGTCGCCACCGCGAAAAGGCCGATAACCCGCCTCATGCGACGATGTTCACGAGGCGATCGGGCACGACGATCACCTTGCGCGGCGTCTTGCCGTCGAGCAGGCGGCTGATCTTGTCGGCGCGGAGGGCCATCGCTTCCACCGCGTCGCGCGCCATCCCCTTGGGGGCGACGAGCGTATCGCGCAGCTTGCCGTTCACCTGCACCGCGATCGTCACCTCGTCGTCGATCAGCAGCGCCGGGTCGACGACCGGCCACGGCGCATCGGCGATCAGCCCCGCCTCGCCGAGCGATGCCCACGCCTCCTCCGCCAGATGCGGCACCATCGGCGCGACGAGGCGGACGAGCACGGCGATGGCGGCATCGCGCGAGGCGGAGGGCGGCGCCTTCTCGATCGCGCTCGACAGTTCGTACAGCTTCGCCACCGCCTTGTTGAACGACAGCGCCTCGATATCCGCCGCCACGCCGGCGATCGTGCGGTGCAGCTTGCGGTCCAGATCGCCATTCACGCCCGCCACGCCCGAACGCGAGCCGGAGAGGCGCCACAGCCGCTGGATGAAGCGCCACGCGCCCTCGATGCCCGCCTCGCTCCACGGCAGATCGCGTTCCGGCGGGCTGTCCGAGAGCATGAACCAGCGCACCGCGTCCGCGCCGTAGCGGTCGACGATCGGTCCGGGATCGACGGTGTTCTTCTTCGACTTGGACATCTTCTCGACGCGGCCGAGCGTCACCGGATCGCCGGTCGCCACCTCGACGAGATCGCCGCGTCGGTCTTCCACCTCGTCGGGCGCCAGCCAGCGGCCGTCGGGCGCCTTGTAGGTCTCGTGCGTCACCATGCCCTGGGTGAACAGGCCGGTGAACGGCTCATCGAACGGCAGTCGGCCGATATGCTTCAGCGCCCGCGTCCAGAAACGGGCGTAGAGCAGATGCAGGATCGCATGCTCGACGCCGCCGATATACTGGCCCACCGGCAGCCACTGCGCCGCCACGCCCTCGTCGAACGGCCGGTCGGCAGGGGCGGAGGCGAAGCGGATGAAGTACCAGGACGAATCAACGAACGTGTCGAGCGTGTCGGTCTCCCGCCGCGCCGGTGCGCCGCAGGCCGGGCAGGGCACGTGCTTCCATGTCGGATGCCGGTCCAGCGGGTTGCCGGGCACGTCGAAGGAGACGTCCTCGGGCAGCAGCACCGGCAGCTGGTCCCTGGGTACGCCCACCGGGCCGCAGCCCTCACAGTGGATGATCGGGATCGGAGTGCCCCAGTAACGCTGGCGGGAAACGCCCCAGTCGCGCAGCCGCCATACGGTCGTGCCTTCGCCCCACCCCTCCGCCTCGGCGCGGGCGATGACGGCGGCCTTCGCCTCGTCCACGCTCATCCCGTCGAGGAAGCGGGAGTTCACGATCCGGCCCGGGCCGGTATAGGCCTCGCTCCCGATCGGGGCGTCGGCGTCCTCGGCCGAGGGAGCGACCACGCGAGTGATCGGCAGCATGTACCTGGTCGCGAAATCGAAGTCGCGCTGGTCATGCGCCGGCACGCCGAACACGGCGCCGGTGCCGTAATCCATGAGCACGAAGTTCGCCACGAACAGCGGCAGCCTCCACTCGGGATCGAGCGGGTGGATGACCGACAGGCCGGTGTCGTAGCCCTTCTTCTCCGCCGTCTCGATCTCGGCCGCGGCGGTGCCGGTCGTGCGGCAATCCTCGGCGAAGGCGGCGAGGGCGGGGTCGCGCGCCGCGAGCGCCAACGCCAGCGGATGATCGACCGCCACCGCGGCGAAGGAGGCACCGAAGATCGTGTCGGGCCGGGTGGTGAAGACGTCGAGGGTCGCCAGATCCTCCCCAGCATGGGGAGGGGGACCATCCGCAGGATGGTGGAGGGGCCGCCCGCGGGCGGCCCGTCCAGCGGCGAGGCCCCACCGCTCCCAGGGACGATCTGGAAGCGGAACTTCAGGCCCTGGCTGCGGCCTATCCAGTTCTCCTGCATCGTGCGGACCTTCTCGGGCCACTGGTCCAGCGTGGCGAGGCCGTCGAGCAGGTCCTGGGCGAAATCGGTGATCCTGAGGAACCATTGGCTCAGCTTGCGCCGCTCCACCGCCGCGCCGGATCGCCAGCCCTTGCCGTCGATCACCTGCTCGTTGGCGAGCACCGTCATGTCGACGGGATCCCAGTTCACCGCCGATTCCTTGCGGTAGACGAGGCCGCCTTGGTACAGATCGAGGAAGAGCGCCTGTTCCTGCCCGTAATAATCGGGCTCGCAGGTGGCGAGTTCGCGGCTCCAGTCCAGCGCGAAGCCGAGGCGCTTCAGCTGGGTGCGCATCGCCGCGATGTTGGCGCGGGTCCAGTCGCCGGGATGGACCTTCTTCTCCATCGCCGCATTCTCGGCCGGCATGCCGAAGGCGTCCCACCCCATCGGGTGCAGCACCTCGAAGCCCTGCATCCGCCGGTAGCGCGCCAGCACGTCACCCATCGTGTAGTTGCGCACGTGGCCCATGTGGATGCGCCCCGAAGGATAGGGGAACATCTCAAGAACGAAACTCTTCGGCTTGGCGCTGTCGTCCGCCGCGTGGAAGCTGCCTTGCTCGTCCCACACCTGCTGCCAGCGCGCGTCGACCGTCTCGTGGTTGAACCGCTCGCTCATCTGGCCTCAGCCGGCCACCGCGTTGCGCCGCAGATCGCGGGCCTTGCCCAGGATGATCTCCTCCAGCTTCTGCACGGTGGCGGCCTGCACCGGCGCCTCGATCCACTGGCCGTTCTGCAGCGTCTGGCGGGAGGCGGCGACGCGCACCGCATCGGCCCGCAGATCCTGATCGATGATCGTCACCGTCACCTTCATCCGCTCGCTCGGCGTGGCCGGGTTGACGTACCAGTCGGTCACGAGGACGCCGCCGTTGCTGTCGGTCTGCGCCATCGGCATGAAGCTGAGCGTATCCAGCGCGGCGCGCCACAGATAGGAGTTCACGCCGATCGTGGTGACGCGCGAGGCGGCGAGATCGGCCGTCTTGGCCGGCCGTTCCTTGTGGCCGCAGCCGGCGAGCGCGAGGCCCAGCGCAAGGGCGGCCACCGTGAGCGGCGCGGGGGAGAGCAGACGGGCCATGATGTTCCTCGGCGGGTAGACGTTTGGGGCCGTTATAGATCGTCCCGCACCGCCCGCAAGCGGCCCCGCTGATCTGTGGGCATCGTGCAACAGGCCGGTGAAATCGGATGCGCGCGGTGGAACTTGGCGCCGCCTATATGGTAGGCGCCTTGGCAGCAGGGGACATCTGAGAATCATGGTCGGGCATCGGGGCAGGGCGGTACGAACGGGGGCGGCGATCTGCCTCTCCGCCGTTCTGTGCTCGGCATCCTTCGCCGCCACCACGCGGGCGGTGCGCAAGGCGCCGGCGGTGTCGCTCAGCGCGCCCGGCAGCCTCGGCTCCTTCACGCCCGCCTCGTCCGATCCGAAGATGGCGGCCAGCTTCGCCCGCAACGGCTTTGCCGGCGGGTTCCGCTTCACGCCGTCCTCGGTACCGGGCACGCGGCGGTCTGTCACGGTGGCGGTGCGCGCCCGCACGGCCGGTCGTACCGCTGCCGAGCGGCTGGCCGCCAGCACGCCCGCCGTCATGCCCAGCGCCTATAATCTCGGCGTGGCGGTCGGCTGGAAGCGGTTCGCGCTTTCCGGCGATGTCGCGCATGTCGATACCGGCCTGATGCCGGGCAGCCGCGAGGCGATGGACCTCGGCCTCAGCTACGGCGGCAACAAGTGGCGCACCCGCCTGCAATTCGGTGCCGAGCGCAGCGCCGGAGAGCAGCCGCTGCTGGTCGGCAATGACGAGGCCTATTCGGTGGATCTCGGCGGCTCCTATACGCTCACGCGCAACCTGGAAGTGACGGGCGGCCTGCGTTACCGCACCCAGCGCGACCGGCTGGAGGCGTTCAGCGATACGCGGCGCGATTCCCAATCCGTCTACGTCGGCACCGCCTTCAAGTTCTGATCGCGGCGGCCGCCTTCCGGTCCTCGCGTCTGGCGCTGCCGCCCGCCGGAGCCTAATGGCCCAGCGATGATATTCGCTTTCAAGACGCGCAAATCGGCCGGCGTGCGGGTGACGCGCGCCGTGCACCGGCTGATCGCCGAGGGGAACGAGGCGCGCGCCGCCGGCCGCTGGGGCGACGCTGTGGCGGCTTATGGCGAGGCGCTGCGGCGCGCGCCCGAACTGGCGCACATCCAGCTGCAACAGGGCCACATGCTGAAGGAGGCGGCACGGCTGGACGAGGCGGACGCCGCTTATGCCGCCGCCGCGCGGCTGCGGCCCGACGATGCCGAGCCGGTGCTGCATCGCGCCCGCCTCGCCCGCCAGCGCGACCGGCCGCGCACCGCCGCGGCGCATCTGGCGGAGTATCTGCGCGGCCATCGCGACGATGCCGCGGCGACGGCCGAGCTGCGCGACCTGATCGAGCCCGTCGGTACGATACCGGCGGAGCGGATCGGCGCTCTGATCGACGATCCGGATGCCATGCGGCTGCTTGGCGCCGGCGAGGGCCGGGCCGGGCCGGGCTCCGCGGCCGCGCCCGCCCGCCCGCCCGTGTTCGACATCACGGACCTGATCTCCCACTTCGGCAGCCAGCGCCTGCCCAACGGGATCGAGCGCGTGCAGATCGAGGTGCTGGCGGCCGCGCTGGCGCTGCATGGCGACGACGCGATCGGCATCTGCTGCTTCGTGCCCGCCCGGCAGGACTGGATCGGCATCGCGCCCGCGGTGTTCCACGATGTCGCCCGCCTGGCGACGGCGGGCACCGACACGGCCGATGCCGCGTGGCAGGCGGCCCGTGCGCGGCTGATCTTCCACATCGCCTTCGCCGATCCGTTCGCGATGCCCCCGCGCGCCGTGCTGCTGAACCTCGGCACGTCCTGGTGGGTGCGGGACTATTTCCTGTTCGTGCGCAACCAGAAGGCGCGGCACGGCATCGCCTACGTGCCCGCCGTCTACGATTTCATCCCGATCTTGGCGGCCGAGCATTGCGTGCCCGGCCTGGCGGAGGATTTCATCGGCTGGACGCTCGGCGCGCTCGCCCACGCCGATGCCTTTCTGCCGATCTCGCGCGCGACCCGGGACGATCTGCTGCACGTGGCGGACGTGATCGGTGCGCCGCTGGACGGCACCCCGATCGAGGTGGTGCCGCTGGACGCCGATTTCCGGCGCGGCGAGGCGTCACTGCCGGCGACCGCTTTGGCTGCATGGGGGCTGGAGGGGGTGCCGTTCGCGCTGATCGTCTCGACGATCGAGTCGCGCAAGAATCACGTGCTGGCGTTCGATGCCTGGGCGGTGCTGCTGCGCCGCCACGGGGCGGCGATGCCGCGCCTGGTGTGCGTGGGGCGGGACGGGTGGCTCAACGACCATGTCTTCGCCCGGCTGGAGGCCGATCCGCTGCTGAAGGCGGCGGTGACGATCATCCACCGCGTCTCCGATGCGGAGCTGGCGCTGCTGTACCGGCAGAGCGGCTTCACCGTGTTCCCCAGCCTCTACGAGGGGTGGGGCCTGCCGGTGACGGAGTCGCTCAGCCACGGCCGGGTGCCGGTGGTAGCGGACAATTCCTCACTGCCGGAGGCGGGCGCCGGCTTCGCGCTGATGTTCGAGAGCGGATCGGTCGAGTCGCTCGTCGCGGCGGTGGAGCAGGTGGCGTTCGATGCCGACTGGCGGCGATCGCGCGAGGCGGCGATCGCCGCCGGCTTCCACCCGCGATCGTGGCGGGCGGTAGCGGCGCAGATCCTGTCGGCGGTGGCGCGGCTGCCGCTCGACCATGACGCGACCCGGCCGCACGAGGTGGAGCGCGGGCTCTATTATCCGCTGCGCCTGCCGCGCGCGCAGCGCATCTGGCCCGGCCTTGGCAGCGGCGAGGTGTTCCGCACGGGCAAAGGCTGGCTGTGGCTGGAGACCAACGGCTGCCGCACCCGCCCAGCCGGCGGCGAGTTGCGGATGCGCGTGGCGGGCGATCCGGCCGGGCCGCTGCGGCTGTATCTGCGGCTACGCGGCTTGGCGAACGGGGACTGCCGGTTCGCGATCCGGCTCCAGGGTCTCACGATCCACGAGGATGCGATCGCGCAAGGGGCGGAAGGCTGGTTCGCGTGCGACCTGCCGGCAGCCGCGGACGAGGATCTCGCGTTCGTGATCGTCGGCGACGCGCAGGAGAGCCTGCTCATGCCGATCGGCGGATCGGCGCGGCAATGCACGGCGTCGCTGATGGTGCTGGGTTTCGTGCTGTGCGACCGGGACGCCGCCGCCGGCAATGCGCGCGTGGCCGAACTGCTGCGGCGGAACGCGACGGCGGAGATCGACGCCTACCGGGCGCGGTAGCGGCATCCGCTCACCCGGCGGTGAGGCGGGCGATCCAGGGTGCGACGCTCTCTTCCAGGTCCACGCCGTCGAACAGCGCGGCGGCGATGCCGGCGCCTGCCGCCGCCACCAGATCGCTCGGCCTGTCGCCGATCATCACCGCGCGGGCCGGATCGATCCGCCACTCCGCCATGGCGCGCAGGATCATGCCGGGGTTCGGCTTGCGATCGGGATGGTCGGCGATGCGGTAGCGCGGCTCCACCGCGTCGGCGTGGAACGGGCAGGCGTAGAAGGCGGTGATGGCGATGCCGTCCCGCGCCAGATCCGCCTGCATCCAGCCATGCAGCCGATCGACGTCCGCCTCGCCGTACAGGCCGCGGGCGACGCCGGACTGGTTGGTCACGACGATCGCCAGCAGCCCCGCCGCCCGCACCCGCGCCAGCGCCGCGCGCGCGCCCGGCATCCAGCGGAAATCGGCGATGCGGTGCAGATAGCCGACATCCTCGTTCAGCACGCCATCCCGATCGAAGAAGACCGCGCCGTTCACGCCGCGTGCCGGGCGAGCGCGGTGATGCACGAGACGAGATGGTAGAGCGTGCTGGCGGGCGCCGGCGCGGCGACGAAGCCCCGCCCGTCCCACCGCTCGCACCAGAGGCCCGGCTGCGGGCCGGCCAGGAAACGGCGGAGCGCGGCCCAAGCGACCGCCGGCGAACCGGCCGCGAAGTCGGGATAGGCCAGCGCCGCCTTCAGCCACTCGCAGTGCGGCCACAGGCGGACCGATGCGTCGGCGACGGCGCCGTCGTCGAACAAGGCGCCGCGCAGCAGGCCGGTGTCCGCGTCCAGCCCGCGCGCCAGGGCGAAGCTGGCGAGGCGGGCGCCGCCCGCCACGGCGCGCCCGCGCACACGCACCAGTTCGGTGAGCAGCCAGGCCCATTCGAGATTGTGGCCCGGCTCCACCAGCGCGCCGCCGAACGGTCCCTCCGGCACCAGGTCGTCGGCATAATATTCGCGGATCACGCCGGCCGGCACGTCGATGAAGCGGCGCGCGGCGAGATCGGCGAGATCGTCGCACAGGCGATCGAACTGTGGGTGCGGCATCAGCTCGGCGCAGGCGAGCGCGGCTTCGAGCAGGTGCATGTGCGGGTTCTGCCGGCGCGGCAGCGCGGCGGGCAGCCCTTCCGCATAGCCGCCGGCGGGGTGCCGCAGATGGGCGTCGATGAAGGCCAGCAGTGCGATCGCCTCGTCGCGCAGGGCGGCGTCGGCGGTGAGGCGATAGGCGTGGCCCAGCGCGAACAGGGTGAAGGCGAGATCGTAGAGATCCCGTGCCGGATCGACGATGCGGCCGTCGCGATCGCAGCTCCGGGCAAAGCCGCCCTCGGGGTGGCGCAGCGGGCCGAGCAGGAAGGCGAGGCCATGCTCCACCGCCGCGCGGGCACCGGGTACGCCGTGGCGCGCGCCTTCGGCAAAGGCGTAGATCTGGCGGGTGGTGACGCGCAGCCGCTTGTACGGCACCGCGCAAGCCAGGCCATCCGGATCGAGCGTTTCGTGGAAGCCGCCGCGCGCGCGATCCACCCCGTGCGCCAGCCACAGCGGCAGCGCCTTGCCGTAGAGCCACGCCTGCGCCTCCGCCGCGAGGGGACGCAGCGACGCGGCCGTCGCCGCCCCGCTCACCCCACCGCGTCCGGGGATGCCAGGCTGCGGGCGACGAGCCTGGTGGTCGAGTGGCCGGCGCGCAGATCGACACGCAGCACCGCGCCGCCATGCGCCTTGACGATATCGGCGCCGACGATCGCGTCCTCGGCATAGTCGCTGCCCTTCACCAGCAGATCGGGCTTCAGCAGGTCGATCAGCGCGTGCGGCGTATCCTGATCGAACAGGGTGACGAGATCGACGTGGCCGATCGCGGCCATCACCTCGGCCCGCGCCGCTTCGCCCTGAATCGGGCGGGCGGGGCCTTTCAGCCGGCGGACGGAGGCGTCGCTGTTCAGCGCCACGATCAGCCGGTCGCACTGCCGGGCCGCCTCGCGCAGCAGCGCGATATGGCCGGGGTGCAGCAGATCGAAGCAGCCGTTGGTGAAGCCGACGCGCAGTTTCTGCCGCTTCCACTCCGCCCGGCGGCGGGCGGCCTCGTCCCACCCCACCGCGCCGTCCGTGTCGGGCGCCTGATGCTCGCGCGCCAGCGCCTCGATCAGTTCCGCTTCCGAGATGGTGGCGGTGCCCGCCTTGGCGATCACCAGCCCGGCGGCGAGATTGGCCAGCCGTAGCGCCTGCGGCACGGCGTGGCCGCTGGCGATGGCGAGGGCGAAGCTCGCGATCACGCTGTCGCCCGCGCCGGAGACGTCGAACACCTCGCGCGCCTCCGTCGGCAGTACGATCTCCTCGCCCGCCACCGGGTAGAGCGACATGCCCTGTTCGGATCGGGTGAGGACGATGGTGGCGCCCGTCGCCGCGATCGCCGCGCGGGCGGCCCGGCGGCACGCATCGTCGGTATCGCAGACGATGCCGGTCGCGGCGCGCAGCTCGGCACGGTTCGGGGTGATGAAGTCGGCCCCGGCGTAGAAAGCGAAATCGGCCCGCTTGGGATCGACGAATACGGGCACGCCGCCCCGCCGGGCGCGGGCGATGATCGCCGCCAGCACGCGATCGCCGAGGCAGCCCTTGGCATAATCGGAGAGGATCATTGCCTGCATCGCGGGCATCGCATCGTCCACCGCGGCGATCACGGCGTCCGCGATCGCCGGATCGAGCGGGGTCGCATCCTCCTTGTCGATCCGCAGCATCTGGTGGTTGCCGGCAAGGATGCGCTGCTTGAACGTCGTCTGCCGCTCGGCCGCGACGATCAGCCGGGTGGAGACGCGCGCGCCAAGCAGCAGCGCATCCAGTCGGCGGCCTTCGGCATCGTCGCCGATCACGCCGATCAGGTGCGGGCGGCCGCCGAGCGCGGCGAGGTTGGTCGCCACGTTGGCGCCGCCGCCCGGCACCTCCAGATGGGCCATATGCTTCAGGATCGGCACCGGCGCCTCGGGCGAGATGCGCTCCACCGCGCCGCTCGCATAGCCATCCAGCATGACATCGCCGACGACGAGGATGTTCGCCGCTGGATCGAACAGGGTCGCGCTGGTCACGGTACGTCATCCCCTCCGGGCAGCGTCCCGGCGAGGATGCGCGTATACATGGCGTGCAGCCGGGTCAAATATCGCGCCCGCGAGAACAGGGCGGCCCGCGCCGGGCCGGCCGCGGACAGGCGCAGGCGCAGCGCCGCATCGTCGTGCAGCGCGCGGATGCCGGCGGAGAGCGCCGCGCCGTCGTGCGGATCGACGATCACGGCGGCGTCCCCCGCCACCTCCGGCAGGCCGCCCTGGTCGCCGATCAGCACCGGCGTGCCGAATTGCAGCGCCTCCAGCACCGGCAGGCCGAAGCCTTCCCACAGCGACGGGAACAGCAGCGCGCGCGCCAGCCGGATCAGGCCGAGCAGCTGCGCGCGCGGCGCGTAATCGAGATGGATCACGCGGCCGTCCGCATCCCCCCGGTCGAGCGCGGCAAGCGCCGCCGCGCTGCCCCAGCCACGCGCGCCGACCAGCACGAGCGGGATGCCGGGGGGCGTAGCGAGATAGGCGTCGATCAGGGCGGCGACATTCTTCTTCGGCTCGATCGTGCCGACGAACAGGAAATAGCCCTGCGGCGCGAGGCCATACAGCCGCGCCACCATGTCGCGATCGGCGGCGATCGCTTCTGCGGACAGATCCGGCGGGGGCGGGCCGGCCTGGTAGGTGTTCGTCACCCGATCGGCGGCCACGCCCAGCAGGCGCAGGATATCCGCCCGGCTCGCCTCCGATACGGTGCACACATGCGCGCCGGTGGCGACGCAGCGGCGCACCAGGCGATCATAATAGCGCGTGTCGTCCCGCGTGGCGAAGGGCAGCCGCAGCGGCACCAGATCGTGCAGCGTGTAGACGTTGCGCGCGCCGACGAGCCGCACCGGCAGCGGATAGGTCCAGTGCATGATCGTCGGCGGATCGGTCATCCGCAGCGGCAAGAAGCGATCGTGGTGGCGGAAGTGGCGGTGGGCCAGCGCGAACAGGTCGGGCGCGTTCACGCTCCGCGCGAACGGCGGCGCCGCGCGCGCGGCCAGGGCGCGGTGCAGCCACGCCCGATCGGTCTCCGCCGCTCTTGCCGAGAGGAACGGCGCCATGCCGCGAAGCATGATCCGCAGCCGCGTTCCGCGCGCGGCCGGACTGCCGCCACCGATGCCGAACACCGCCGTCACCTCGTCGCCGCCGGCGTGCAGCGTTTCGGCCAGCACGTGTCCGTAGGTGGCGACACCCGTGCCGTGCGGCATGGCGAGATTGAAGCCGTCGATCCCGATCCTCAGCGCGGTCAATCCTGCTGCCTCTCCGGCCGGGGCGGATAGGTCGTCGGCCGGGCGCTGGCAAGGTCGCCGGGCCCCTCCCTGCCCGGCCGGCATCGCCAAACCCGTTCGCTTTCCGCTATGGCCCTCCGCAGATCGCCGTCTGCCTGCGCTGGAACGACATGCCCCCTCTCCTCACCCGCCGAACACGACCGACGCCCTGCCGCACGGCGAGGCACGGCTGACCGATGGCGAACATCGTGAAGATGGCGATCAAGGCCGTGCGCTTCCGCTTGGGCCGCCCCTATGTCCAGCACGCCAACGCGCTGCGCAACCGATCGGAGTGGATCGAGGCGGTGATCGGCTACCGCCGCGCGCTGGACTGGATGCCCTGGCGCGAGGATCTGAAGATCCAGATCGGCAATTGCCTGAAGGAATATGGCGACTATCGTGCCGCAGTAAGAAGCTACAGCGGCGTGGTGGGCGGTATGCACCGGCCGGAGGCGCTGAAGCAGATAGCGGATGCCAGCCGTCGCGCCGGCACCGATCTTCTCGCCTACGTGATTACCGAGCGTCCGGATCAGGTCGCCCCTGCCGGCAACGGCCCGGTCGTGATGCCGTCGCCCACCGCGCGCGACCTGCCGAACCGCGTGCAGGTGGAATCGGAGGAGCCGCGCCGCTGGCTGGGCTCGCTGGGCCGCGACGACAATCAGGCCGTCCGCCGCAAGGGCAACAACTATCCCTCGATCATGTTCGATCAGGTCGGATCGCTGTCGATGGTGCGCGACGGCGCGATCGAGCCGCTGTTCGCCGGCATGATCGCGGTGCGCGCCCGCATCTTCTCGCTCGCCCAGCTCGACACGGTCGAGCTGTGGCTGGGCGAGGGCGATGCGGCGGTGCGGCTGGAGGCGGCGCCGGTCCGCTTCGTCGAGCGGGGCATGATCCCGATCCGGCTGCACGTGGCCAACATCTGGATCGATAGCGCCCGCCTGCCCGCCGGCCGCCACTGGCTGAGCCTGCGCGCCGGCAAGCATGCGCCATCGGCCGGGCTGTTCGTCAACGTGGCGGAGGCGGGCGGGCCGCTGCCCGATCTGGCCGGATCGGACGCCTTCGTGCCGTCCCCCCCGCCCGGCACGGCCGATCCCGCCGCGTTCGTGGTCGCAGCCCCCGCGCAGGTGCGCGCCGCCGCCCGATCGGTGCTGGAAGGGCCGGTCCGCTCGATCCTGGCGATCCGGGTCGACCAGCTGGGCGACGTGTCCGCCTCGCTGCCGGCCATGGCGCGGCTGCGCGGGCTGTTCCCCGGCGCCACCCTCACCGCCCTGGTGCAGCCGGGCGTGCGGGCCGTGGTGGAGGCATCGGGCATCGCCGATCGGGTGCTGCCGATCGCGCTCGACTACAGCCCGCTCACCGAGCGGCGCCACCTGCCGCCGGCCGAGGAGGCGCGGGTGCGGGCGCTGCTGGGCGACGAGACGTTCGACCTCGCCATCGATCTCAGCCCCGGCGACGAGACGCGGCCGCTGCTGCTGCTGACGGGCGCGACCCACCTCGTCGGGTTCAACCCCGATCGCTTCACCTTCCTCGACTACGGCATCGGCCTGCGATCGCGCGACAAGGTCAACCAGCTGGAGAAGCTGTCGCACGCCGCCGCGGTGATGACCCTGGTGGAGGCGCTGGCGGTGGCGGTGGCGCCGCGCCGGCCGGTCGTGCCGCGCGCTGCGCCGGTCGATGCGGTGCTGGCCGAGCACGGCCTCACCCCACGCGGCCATGTCGTGCTGCACACGGGCGCGCGCCACCCGATCAACTGCTGGCCGGCCGAACATTTCATTGCGCTGGCCGAGCGGGTGCTGGCGGAGACGCCGCTGAATGTCGTGATGTTCGGCGGGGACATGATCGCCGGGCTGGCGGCGTTGCGCGGCAACCCGCGCGTGCGGGTGTTCGACCTGCTGGATGCCGACGCCTTCGATGCCATCCTGTCCAGCGCGCGGGTGATGGTGGGCAATGATTCGGGGCCGAAGCACCTTGCCGCCACGCGCGGGGTGGCGACCGTGAGCCTGCACGTCGGCCGGCTCAACTGGAACGAGTGGGGCCAGGACGGCGCGGGCACGATCCTGTCGAAGCGGGTGCCGTGCGTCGGCTGCGGCCTCAACGACGTCCAGCTCTGCGGGCGCGACGCCGTCTGCATCCGCTCGATCGGCGTGGACGAGGCGATGGCGGCGGTGCGCGCTCAGCTCTGAGGCGCACTCCACGCATCGATCGCCGCCCAGCCCGCCGCCCTGATCCGCCGTGCGCGGACGGCGTCCATGCCGCCCAGCGCGATCACCGGCCGGCGCGCGCGCCGGGCGAGCAGGGCGAAGCGCAGCGGGCCGAGCCCGCCCGCGCCCGGATGCGAGCGGGTGGCGAACACCGGCGAGACGAACAACAGGTCGGCGTGACGCGCCGCCGCCATCTGGCGCGCGTCATGCACCGGCGCGGTCCGCAGCAGCGGGCGCGCGGCGCGGGCGTGCGGCGAGCGGCCGTGCGCCCCGTCCGCCCGCCACGCCACCGCCAGCCGTGGCGACCCGGCGAGCACGAGCACCAGCCCACGCCTTCGCGCCACCCGCCGCACCCGATCGTACAGCAGGCGCCGCGCCGCTGCCGGCGTCGCATGGTGGCGGAACACGATGCCGCCGCCGCGCGGCAGCCGCTCCAGCGCCGCCCACAGCCGCTCGCCGAGCCGCTCGTCGGTCATCAGCCAGCGGGTGGGGAGAGGATGGCGGGGCCGCATGGCCCTGCCTATAGCAGCCCGCATGAGCGAAACCGAAGCCGCCGCCCGCCTCGCCGCCGTCCGCCTCGTCACCGTGCAGGCCGCGATCGCCCGCGCCGCCGCTCTGGCCGGCCGCCCGGCCGACGCGATCGAGCTGGTCGCCGTCTCCAAGACGCGCACGCCGCAGGAGATCGCTCCGCTGATCGCCGCCGGCCACCGCAGCTTCGGCGAGAACCGCGTGCAGGAGGCGGAGGCGAAATGGCCGGCGCTGCGGGCGGCGACGCCCGGCCTGCGCCTGCATCTGGTCGGCCAGCTGCAATCGAACAAGGCGGAAGCGGCGGTGCGCCTGTTCGATGCGATCCACGCGCTCGACCGCCCCTCGCTGCTGACGGCGCTGGCCGCCGCGATGGCGAAGACCGGCCGCCGCCCCGACTGCTACGTGCAGGTCAACATCGGCGAGGAACCGCAGAAGGGCGGCTGCGCCATCGCCGACCTGCCCGCGCTGCTGGACGCGGCCGTCGCCGCCGGCCTGCCCGTCGCCGGCCTGATGGCGGTGCCCCCGGCCGACACCGAGGCCGCGCCCTATTTCGCCCTGCTGGCAAAGCTGGCGCGGCGGCACGACCTCGCCGCCCTCAGCATGGGCATGTCCGGCGACTATGAGACGGCGGCGATGCTGGGCGCGACATGCGTGCGTGTGGGGACGGCACTGTTCGGGGATCGGGGATAGGCATGCCGCCGGCCATTACTCTGCGCAGCCGCTCACCTCACACCCGCTCCTTCGTCGCGGTGAAGCGGATGTTCGGGTTGCGCTGCGCCACGTAGCTCAGCTCCCAGTCGTCCTTCGCCATGAAGACGGGCTCGTCGTCGTGATCGGCGGCCATCGCGCCGCGGTGGTCGGCGGCGAAGGTCTTCATCGCGGCGGCGTCGTCGGAGGCGATCCAGCGGGCGGTGGCGTAGGGTGAGGGCTCCAGCCGGGCGTCGACCTTATACTCGTGCTCCAGCCGGGAGATCAGCACCTCCAGCTGCAGCTGGCCGACGACGCCGACGATCAGCTGCGCGCCGAGCGACGGGCGGAACACCTGCACCACGCCCTCCTGGCTGAGATCGTCGAGCGCCTTGTTCAGCTGCTTCGTCTTCGTCGGATCGACCAGCGCCACGCGGCGCAATATCTCCGGCGCGAAGTTCGGCAGGCCGGTGAAGGTGATGCCGCTCGCCTCGCTCAGCGTGTCGCCCACGCGCAGGGTGCCATGATTGGGGATGCCGATGATGTCGCCCGGCCACGCCTCGTCCGCCACCTCGCGGCTCTGGGCGAAGAACAGGATCGGGCTGTGCACCGCGATGGGCTTGTTGGTGCCGGACTGGTTGAGCTTCATGCCGCGGCGGAACCGGCCCGAGCAGAGCCGCATGAAGGCCACCCGGTCGCGATGCTGCGGGTTCATGTTGGCCTGCATCTTGAAGATGAAGCCGCTGACCTGGGGCGCATCGGGCTCCACCGGCGCCGGCGTGGCGGGCTGCGCGCGCGGCGAGGGGGCGAGATCGCGCAGCGCGGCGATCAGCTCGGCGACGCCGAAATCCTTGAGCGCGGAGCCGAAATATACCGGCGTCAGGTCGCCGTGGCGGTAGGCGGCGAGATCGAACGCGGCATAGCCGCCGAGCGCCAGCTCCGCCTCCTCGCGCAGGGCGGCGGCGGCGGTTGCGGAGACGAGATCGTCCAGCCGCGCATCGTCCAGCCCGGCCAGCTGCTCGACATGGCCGGAGAAGCCGCGATTGGCGTCGGGCAGCAGCAGCCGGTGCCCGCGCAGGTCGTACAGCCCCTCGAACAGGCCGCCCATGCCGACCGGCCACTCCATCGGCGCCACGTCCAGCGCCAGCTGGTCGGCGATCTCGTCCAGCAGGGCGAAGCCGTCGCGCCCCTCGCGATCGATCTTGTTGACGAAGGTGATGATCGGCACGGACCGCAGGCGGCACACCTCGAACAGCTTGCGCGTCTGCGGCTCGATGCCCTTGGCGGCGTCGATCACCATCACCGCCGAATCGACCGCCGTCAGCGTGCGGTAGGTGTCCTCCGAGAAGTCCTCGTGGCCGGGCGTGTCGAGCAGGTTGAAGACGATGTCGTCATATTCGAACGTCATCACCGACGAGGTGACGGAGATGCCGCGCTGCTGCTCGATCTTCATCCAGTCCGATCGGGCGCGGCGGGCGGCGCCGCGCGCCTTCACCTCGCCCGCCATGTGGATCGCGCCGCCGGCGATCAGCAGCTTCTCCGTCAAGGTCGTCTTGCCGGCGTCCGGGTGGGAGATGATGGCGAACGTGCGGCGATCCGGGCGGGTGGTCGGGCGGTCCGCGGCGTGGTCGATGATGTCCATGGCCGGTCGCCGATAGCGGCTGCCGGCAGATATTGCCACCGGCCGCGCCCGGCCGGCGGGGTGCGGTGGCGCTACCGTCTCCCCGCGCCGACATGCTAGGCCGTGCGCGAGGGAGACGCGGATGGCCGGGCAGGCAGGCATGGGCAACGGCGCGCGGCTGCGGGCGATACTGGGCGGGGCCGCCGGCAACCTCGTCGAATGGTACGACTGGTACGCCTATGCCGTCTTCGCGCTCTATTTCGCGCCGGCGTTCTTCCCAAAGGGCGATCCGACGACGCAGCTGCTGCAGACGGCGGCGGTGTTCGCCGTCGGCTTCGCGGCGCGGCCGGTGGGCGCGTGGGCGATGGGGCTCTACGCCGATCGCGCCGGCCGGCGGGCGGCGCTGAGCCTCTCCGTCGGCATGATGTGCGCCGGATCGCTGATGATCGCGCTGATCCCGTCGCACGCGGCGATCGGCGCCGGCGCGGGCGTGCTGCTGCTGCTGGCGCGGGTGGTGCAGGGGCTGTCGGTGGGCGGCGAATATGGCGCCTCGGCCTCGTACATGAGCGAGGTGGCCGGCGCGCGGCGGCGCGGCTTCTGGTCCAGCTTCCACTATGTCACGCTGGTGGGCGGGCAGCTGATCGCGCTGGCCGTGCTGATCCTGCTCCAGCGTATCCTGCCGAAGGAGGCGCTGGAGGCGTGGGGCTGGCGCGTGCCGTTCGTGATCGGGGCGATGCTGGCGGTGATCGTGTTCTGGATCCGCCGCGGGCTGGACGAGAGCCCGTCCTTCGTGAAGGCGGAGGCGGCCGGCGCGCGCGGCGGCACGACGATGGCGCTGCTGCGCGAGCATCCGCGCGAGGTGATGACGATCGTGGGCCTCACCGCCGGCGGATCGCTGGGCTTCTACATCTTCACCACCTACATGCAGAAGTTCTTGGTGAACACGGCCGGCTACGGCAAGGCCGAGGCGTCAGAGGCGAGTGCCGTCAGCCTTATCGCCTTCATGCTGTTCCAGCCGCTGGCGGGCTGGCTCTCCGATCTGGTCGGGCGGCGGGCGATGCTGCTGGTGGCGTTCGGCGGCGGCGCGCTGGCGCTGTGGCCGGTGATGAGCGGCATCGCCGAAGGCGGCGGGATCGGCACCGCGCTGGCGCTGATCCTCGTCTCGCTGGCGTTGCAGGCGGGCTACACCGCGATCGGCGCGGTGGTGAAGGCGGAGCTGTTCCCCACCCATGTGCGCGCGCTCGGCGTGGCGCTGCCTTATGCGGTGGCCAATGCGGCGTTCGGCGGCACGGCCGAATATGTCGCCTTGTGGTTCAAGAGCGAGGGGATCGAGCGCGGCTTCTACGTGTATGCAATCGTGCTGATGGCGGTCAGCTTCGTCACCGCGCTGCTGATGTGCGACACGAAGCGGCACAGCCGCATCACGGAGGACTGAACCCGCAATCCCCCGTGCCGCGCGACTCGCTTACCCCGAGCGAAGTCGAGGGGCTGGATCGCGGTGCGGCGCGCCTCGACTACGCTCGCGCCTCGACTTCGCTCGCGCCTCGACTTCGCTCGCGCCTCGACTTCGCTCGCGCCTCGACTTCGCTCGCGCCTCGACTTCGCTCGGCACAAGGAACGGGGCGGGGGCTCCTATCGCCCCTGGCTGCGCCAGCGGTGGATCACGCGTTCGATCAGCGCCTGCTCGCCGCCGGTCTGCCGCCAGAGGGTGGAGAAGACCGGATCGTTTGAGGCGGGCCGCTTGTTCGGTTCGAGATCGTCGAGCGTCACCCGCAGCGGGATCGACACGCCCTCGCCGCTGACGATGCACTCGCGGTTGCGCAGCGCCGGGATCGTGTCGAGGAAGCCGCGCGATCCTTCCGGCATGGCCGCGCGCACGAAGCCCAGGTCGCGATCGTTGTTGAGCCGCAGGGTGATGATCGTGCCGCACTGGGAGAGCACGCCCTCCGCCAGATCGGACGGCCGCTGGGTGATGAGGCCCAGCGAGACGCCGTATTTGCGGCCCTCCTTGGCGATCCGCTCCAGAATGCCGCGCACCGCCGAGCCGGTCGTCACCCGATCCGACGGGATGTAGCGATGCGCCTCCTCGCAGACGAGCAGGATCGGGCGCTGCATCTCGCCACGCGCCCACACGGCATAGTCGAACACCATGCGCGCCAGAACCGCCACCACCACGTTGGTGATGTCGCTGGGCACGCCCGAGACGTCGACGATCGAGATCGGCTTGCCGTAGCCCGGCAGGCGGAAGATCCGCGCTAGGAAGGCCGAGAGGCTGTCGCTGACGAGCATGCCGGAGAACATGAAGGCGTAGCGCGGATCGGCCCGGATCTCCTCAACCTTCGTCTTCAGCCGCTGGTAGGGGGCGGTGCCGCCGGCCTTGTCCATCTTGCCCATCTCGGCCTGGATGATGGCCAGCAGATCGGAGAGGAGATACGGGATCGGGCTGTCCACCGTCAGCTTGGTGATCCCTTCCGCACAGCGATTCTTCGCGCGGGCGGCGAGCAGGCACTTGGCCAGGATGTCCGAATCATGCTGCCGGTCGGCACCGGTGGAGGTGACGAACACCTCGACATGCTCGGCGAAGTTCATCAGCCAGTAGGGCATCGCCAGATTGTCGACGTTGAAGATCTCGCCCGTGCCCTTGAAGGCGGCGGGATATTCGCCGTGGGGATCGATCATCACGATATGCCCCTCCGGCGCCATGTCGCAGATCCGGTGCAGGATCAGCGCGGCGGAGGTGGACTTGCCGGTGCCGGTGGAGCCCAGCAGCGCGAAATGCTTGCCGAGCAGCGCATCGACGTAGAGCGCGGCGCGGATATCCTTGGTCGGGTAGACGGTGCCGATCTCGACATGGGCGCGATCGTCGGCCGCGTAGATCTGCTGCATCTCGCCGGAGGTGACGGGCTGCACCGAGGCGCCCGGCGCGGGATAGCGGGTGACGCCGCGGCGGAAGTTGGACATGCGGCCGGTGAACGGATCGCGATCGCCTTCGCCCAGGAAATCCACGTTGGCGATCACCACGTCGGTATCGGTCGCCGCCAGCCGCATCGTGCGGATGTTGGCGAGCAGCCAGCGCTGGCCGACCCGCAGCTTCACCTGGCTGCCGATCTGCCCGGCCATGGCGACGCCGGGATCGGGATCGTCCGCCAGCGAGGCGAGCAGGGTGCCGTCGAGCGCGATCTGCGAGGTCGATCCGCTCACCTCCAGCAGCCGGCCGATCTCCATCGCGTCGGCCGCCGGAAGCGCCGTCGCCGGCGTCATTCCCTGCGCGCCCTGATCGCTCGCCCCCCGAAGGCTAGCCATGTCGTTCATGCTCTCGGTCCCCGTCATCCGGACCGTTTGGTAAACCGAGTAGGTTAAGGCTTTGCTCTCCACGCCGGCGGCGCGACTCGCCGCGTTCGTGGTTCGTCAAGCATCCGCCTTTACCGGATGCTTATGCCTGGCGGGGTAGATGCCGGACGGTTCCAGCAAAGGCACTCCGATGACATCGAACCTCGCGGTCTCCCACCCGATCCCCTACATCGAGCCCCGCTACGTACGGGTGCCGGCGGAGCGGACGCGCACCCGCGCAAGCGGGCCGGTGGGCACGATCCAAGCGGATCTCGCGGCGCGACTCACCGCGGGCGAATATGAGGCCTGGCTGCTGCCGCCGGAGCCGCGCGGCGGTATCGAGCAGGTGGTGCATGCCCTGTCGCTGGGCGCGGCCTTCGCCGCCGTGACCGGCGTGGCGGGGTTGATCTGGCTGTTGATCTGAACATTCCCGATATGGGATCGTAAGCTCCGATTCGGCGGGAAATTAGGTCCGCTTTATGTGTTGCGTCGCACAATGGTGAGTCGTAGATTGCGTCTACGGGTCGTTAATCGTCGCGGGTTTCGCAAGCTTAGATCGCGATGCACGATGGGGACGGACGTGAACGCAATACACACCCAGATCGGCTTCGACTCTCGCCATTATGCCCTCGGCGAGAAGAGTGTTTCCAAGCAGGTTCTGCGGCTGCGGCTGTATGGCGGCCTGCTGGCGCTGGATTGCGCGGCGCTGGTCGTCGCCTTCCTGCTGGCCGCGCTGGCGCGCACGGGCTCGCTGTTCCACGGCTTCGGCGTGGAGGTGGCGCTGCTGACGGTGCCGATCTACGCGGGCATCGCGCTGAACAGCAACGCGTACAGCATCGACGTGCTGCGCAACCCGATCGCCGGGATCATGCGCGCGCTCACCTCCTTCCTGTTTACCGTCGCGACGATCCTGTTCATCGCCTTCTTCCTGCGCTCCACCGAGTCGATCTCGCGCCTGGTGCTGGGCCTGGGCACGGGCGGCGGCATCCTGGCCCTCACCGCCACGCGACTCGCCTTCGCCCGCTATGCCGCGCGAATCACCGGCGGCAATCCGCTGAACGAGATGGTGATCGTCGACGACGTGTCGTTCACCCCCCCGCCGGGCGCTGCGGTGATCGAGGCGGCGCTGTTCAACCTGCGCCCCAACGTCAACGATCCGCACATGCTCGATCGGCTGGGCGCGATGATCAAGGATTATGACCGCGTAGTCGTCGCATGCAGCCCGGAGCGGCGCCATGTCTGGGCGATGCTGCTGAAGGGGGCCAACGTGCGCGGCGAGGTGATCGCCTCGCAGTATAACGAGTTTGGCGCCATCGGCTTCGGCTCGTTCGAGGGGCATGACACGATGCTCGTGTCGAGCGGCCCGCTTTCCATGCGCAGCCGGGCCAAGAAGCGGGTGCTGGATCTGGCGCTCACCGTGCCGGTGCTGCTGGGCCTGGCGCCGCTGCTGCTCGTCACGGCGCTGGCCATCCGGCTGGACAGCAAGGGGCCGGTATTCTTCGTGCAGAAGCGGCTGGGCCGCGGCAACCGGCTGTTCTCCATGTACAAGTTCCGCAGCATGCGCAGCGAGATGTGCGACGCGAACGGCAACCAGTCCACCCGCCGCGACGACGACCGGATCACCCGCGTCGGCAAGTTCATCCGCGCGACCAGCATAGACGAGCTGCCGCAGCTGCTGAACGTGCTGAAGGGCGACATGAGCCTCGTCGGCCCGCGGCCGCACGCGCTGGGCTCGCTCGCCGGGATGCAGCTGTTCTGGGAGGTGGATCAGCGCTACTGGCACCGCCACGCATCCAAGCCCGGCATCACCGGCCTGGCCCAGATCCGCGGCTATCGCGGCGCCACGCACGAGAGCATCGATCTCACCAACCGCCTGCGCGCCGACCTGGAATATCTGAAGGACTGGACGATCTGGCGCGACGTCTCGATCCTGCTCGGCACGTTCAAGGTGCTGGTACACCGCAACGCCTACTGAGGCGCGGCGGGGACCCGGCGCGCTATCGCAACGCGCCGCCCTCGCCGGTCTCGATCGGATCGGGGCCGAAGCGGTTCGGCCCGCGCGTGCCGCTCATCACGAAGAAGACGAACAGCACGATGCCGCCCGCCAGCGGGATCAGGCCGATCAGCAGCCACCAGCCGGACCGGTCCGTGTCGTGCAGCCGCCGCACGCCGACGGCGAGCGACGGCACCAGCATCGCGAGCGAGAACAGCCCGGTCAGCCAGCCGAAATTGTGCTGCGAGTAGACGGAAAGGCTGCCGTCGCCGATCGTCCGCACCGATTCGCCGCTGCCGATGCCGAGCACGCTCTCCACGATCGCCAGCACGATCGTGGCGAGCGCGATGAACAGCGCGAACATCCAATATTCCTTCGGCCGCGCGCGCCCGGTGAATAAGGCGTAGCGGCGCAGCGGCAGCAGCATCCAGTCCATCTCGCTCTCCCTGACGATGCGGCGGGTGCCGCCGCGCGCCATCTACGCACGGATGCGGCGATCAGGCGAGAGGCGGCGTGCGCCCGGCGATCACCGCTTGCGGAAGGCCACGCCGGCGAGCCAGCCGAGCAGCACCGAGAGCGCCACCGCCATCAGCCCGTAGCCGAGCGACCAGGTCTGCGCGAAGCCGGCGACGATCCGCTCGAACCCGCGGCGATCCACCGCGATGTCGCGCACGGCGGCGGCGATCACGCGCCCGTCCTGCACCAGGAAGGTCTCGGCCGTATAGTCGCCCACCGGCACCCGCGCGGGCAGGCTGATGCGCGCGCGGTAGAGCACGCCCTCGCTCACCTCCACCCCGTCCGGCGTCTCGACATACAGGCCCATGCGACGCTTGAGATCGACGAGGCCGTGCTCGAATCTTTTCTGCACGTCCGGCAGCGCGCTGCTGGCCGGCGAGAGCTGGATGTTGTCGACCCCGAACTCGTAGATCGCCGCCGTCCGCCGATCGACGACGCGCGCGACGGGGCGGGAGGAGGCGACGGCGTAGAAGGAGGGGACGGAGCGGAAGCGCGCGCTTTCCGCATTCACCCAGATGCCGGCCACCTTCTGCTTCTCGCGCAGCAGGATCGATTCGGCCGGGCCCTTGATGACCACCACCACGTCCGCCGGGCGCGCCGGCATCCGCCCGCCGGGATAGACGATCGCGCCGAACAGCAGCAGCTCGGCGCCGGTGAAGCTGTAGATGATGTCGATGCGCCGCTGCGACACATCAGGCACCAGCTTCGGCGGGGCGGGGCCGGGGCGTGCCGCGCCGCCCAGCAGCATGGCCAGCAGCATGGCCAGCGGCAGCAGCCACGCCATCCTCACAGCGGCTGCACCGTGTAGATCTCGTCCGGCCGCCAGCCCAGGCCCAGCGCCATGCGGATCGCCACCGCCAGCACGATGCCGGCCAGAGCGAAGCGCAGCCATTCCGGGCGCACCCGCTGCGCCAGTCGCGCGCCCAGCTGCGCGCCGGTGACGCTGCCGATCAGCAGCAGCCCGGCCAGCACGATATCAACCGCCTTGGTGGTGGTGGCGTGGACCAGCGTTGTCGCCGCCGTCACGAACAGGATCTGGAACAGCGAGGTGCCGACCACCACCCGCGTGGACATGCCGAGCAGGTAGATCATCGCCGGCACCAGCACGAAGCCGCCGCCGACCCCCAGCAGCACGGTGAGCAGGCCGGTGCCGAAGCCCAGCAGCAGCGGCGCCAGGGGCGAGATGTAGAGGCCGGAGCGGTAGAAGCGCCAGCGCATCGGCAGAGCCGCGATCAGCGGATGGTGGCGGCGCGGCGCGGGCGGCGGCGGCGCCTTGCCCCACATCACGGCGATGCTCTGCGCCGCTTCCTTGGCCATCAGCAGGCCGATCGAGCCGAGCAGCACGACGTAGAGGATGCCGACGACGGTATCGATCTGGCCGGTCCGCTGCAGCCAGCGGAACAGCATGCCGCCGGCCACCGCGCCCACCGCGCCGCCCGCCACCAGCACCCCGCCCATGTGGAAATCCACCCCCTGCCGGCGCTGGTGGGCCAGCACCGCCGACACGCTGGCGCCGGTGATCTGCGTGGCCGAGGAGGCGACCGCGACGGCGGGCGGGATGCCGTAGAAGATCAGCAGCGGCGTGGTGAGAAAGCCGCCCCCCACGCCGAACATGCCCGACAGGATGCCGACCAGGCCGCCGAGCCCGACGATCACCAGCACGTTCACCGACAGGCCGGCGATGGGCAGATACAGGTCCATGCCGCCCGGCTACCGCATTTCGCTCCGCCCGTCAGCCGCGCCGGCGGCCGGATCAGAAATCCGCGGCCAGGGTGAGGGCCGGGCCGGAGCGCGGGCGCGCCTCTCCGGCGACGCGGACGCGCCATTCCGCCGCCAGCGTGGCGGCGGTGCCGCCGACCGGCAGGCCGAGCGCCACGCGCGGCCCGACATCCAGCCGCGCGACGGCGGGCTGGGCCGCACCCCACACGCCGGCGCCCACCGTCAGCGATCGCGCCCGGCCGAGTTCGCGGCGGTGGCCGGCGCGCAGCGCCCCGTCGGCGAACAGATCGCCGCGCCGGGCACCGACGACACCGGCCTGGCCGTAGCCGTCCACCACCAGGCCGGGCCGCAGCTGCCGCCAGAAGCCGCCGGCGGCATAGGCCGACCAGGCGTTGCGCCCCCTGCCGCCGACATCGATCCGCCGCTCGATCGAGACGCGCAGCGGCCGCGCCGGCAGCGGGTGCCAGTCCAGCCCCACCGCCGCCTCCGCAGCCCGGCCGTCGTCGAGCGGGGAGGAGATCCGCGCCGCGGCCGCCATGCGGGTGGGGCCGGCGGCGTTCAGCCGGTAGGCGATCCGCCCGCCCGCCTGGCTGCCGCCCAGCTGCCCGCCGGTCGCCAGCGCGGCATCGCCGTCCCCGCGCCGGTACAGGTAGAGATTGCCGGACCAGCGCGATGCCGCGATCCCGGCCGGTGCCGTCGCGGGCAGCGTGGCCGGCGGCGCGGCCGCGACCAGCCCGGTGGGCGAGAGATCCGGCACGAGGGATGCGCTACGCGCGTCGACCGGTGACGGCGGAGTCGCCAGCGCCGCGCTCGCGCTTTCGTGGCCGGGCACAACCGCCTCCGCGCGTCGCGGCCGGGCGACTCGGCCGGCGAGGCGCACCGCGCCGGCGTTTCGGCGGACCGGCTCGACGGCCGGGCCTGCCGTGCCGGCGATGCGATCGTCGCCGCCCGGCCGATCCGGCCTGACCGCGCCGGCCGGAACCGTCGGGTCCGCGTCCGCGCTCGGCGGGGTCAGGCCGGGCGCCAGCAGCAGGATGCGCCCGGCGATCCACAGGCCGAGTATGCCGGAGACGAAGCGCAGCGGCGTGTTCATTCGGCGGGCAGGATGGTCGGGAAGGCGTGGCTCGTCTTGTCCCACGGCACCGCCGCGCCGCCCGGCCGGCCGCTGCGGACATAGGCCGCCACCGCCCGCCGCGCCGCCATCATCGCGATCAGGTTGGCGACCAGCATGCGCGGGATCGCCCGCAGCCCCTCCCGCCAGCCATAGGTCGCGCGGACCATGACGAAGCGCACCAGGGCGCGCCAAAGCATCAGGCCGGCGTTGATCGCCGTCAGCCCCTGCAGCAGCGGCGGCACCTCCGGCATCGGCCGGCCGATCGCGAAGCACAGGGCGAAGGTGGCCGCCGCGCAGACCAGCCCCGCATAGGCCGCCGCCAGGACGATCGCCGCCAGCACGGCGCGGCGATCGCGCAGCCGCATCCAGCGTTCGGCCAGGCCGCCGCGCCAGCCGAGCCGAACCCATCCGGCCAGCGCGATGCCGGTCATCCAGCGGGCCTTCTGGCGCACCGCCGTGTCGATCGTGGCGGGGAAGTAGGCGCGGATCGCCACCGGGCCGCGCCCCGCCGCCGCTGGCAGGCGCACGAACACGCCGCGCCCGCCATGGTCGCCCAGCCGCAGCCCCATCTCGTAATCCTCGGTCAGGCTCGCCGCGTCGAACGGCCGTCCGCCGGCGCGATCGGCCATACCCTGCATCGCCGCGCGCGAGATCGCGCAGCCGACGCCGGCGGACGGCATGCCCGCGCCCAGCGCCTCGCGCACCACCAGCTGCTTGCCGTGCGCCTCGGCGAACTCGTCGCAATAGTGGCCGGAAACCCAGCGCGATCCCGGCACGATCAGCGGCAGCACCGGCAGCTGCACCAGATCGAACCGCTCGATCAGCCGATCGAACACGCGCAGTTCGCACGGATGCACGACATCCTCGGCGTCGTGCAGCACGATCGCCTTCACCGGCACGCCCTCCCGCGCCTCGTCCACCAGCATCGCCCGCCAGAGCCGGTTCAGCGCCTCCGCCTTGGTGGTGGGGCCGGCGAGCGCGCCGGAGACCATCCGCACGCGCCGCCCGCCGGCCGCGTGACGGCGCACGTGGCGGACGGCGGCGATCGTCGCCGGATCGTTCGGGTACACGCCGACGTAGATGCGGTAATCGCCGTGATCGAGGCGGGCGAGGGCGGCGCGCAGCATGGCGGCAATGACGCCGCTCTCGTCCCACGCGCCGATGAAGATCGCCAGGCGGCCGGGCCGGTCCGGCGGCGGCAGCGATTCGGCGGTCGCCGCCCGGTGGCGCCGGTAGACGACGGCGCTGCGCCAGCCGGAACGGACGAGATAGAGCAGGTCGATCGCCAGATCGTCGATGCCGCCGATCAGCAGCCCGACGGCGGCGAACAGCATCAGCTCGCGCGTGATGCCCGCCGCCAGCCAGATCAGCACGTCAAGTGCAGCCACTGAACATTTCCCCCGAAACGGACTAAGCACATCGCCATACTGCGCGGCAATGACTTTGGCGGGACGCGGAATACTGGATTTGGGACACATTTGAGGGCAGTCTGCGGTCGGGCAGAGAGGGCGGGGAATGCGGAAACGGATCGGCGCGGCGGCGCTCGCGGTAGCCGCGCTGGCGCTGGGCTTCCTCTCGGCATCGGCATCCGGCGATACCAGCCCGCAGGTGGTGCTGGCCTCGCCCGGCGAGGGCGGCGGCGTGGTGGAGCGGTTCACGCTGCGCTTTTCCGAGGCGATAGTGCCGCTCGGCGATCCGCGCGCCGGCGCGCCGGTGACGGTCGCCTGCCCGATCGGCGGCACCGGCCGATGGGTGGACCAGCAGACCTTCGTCCACGAATTCGCCCGTCCCCTGCCCGGCGGCGTGACGTGCCGCCTTGCCCTGCGCGACGATCTGAAGAGCCTGCGCGGCATCGCGATCGCCGGCCAGCGGCGCTTCGTCGTCGATACCGGCGGGCCGGCGGCGCGGGCGATCCTGGCCGGCGGCGGCGGTGACGAGATCGAGGAGGGGCAGGTCTTCCTCGTCGCCGCCAACGTCGCGCCGGATCGCGCATCGGTGGCGGCGCACGCTTATTGCGCGGTGGATGGCCTGGGCGAGAAGATCGCCGTCGATCTGCTGCCGGCCGACCTGCCGGCGCGGCTGATCGCCGGCCTGGGCCGCGACCGCTACGAGGTGAGGGGCTTCCTGGCCGAGGCGGGCCTGCCGGAGCCGCAGCAGGCGGACCCGCGCGCGCGCGCCGCCGTGCTGCGGACCGTCATGGCGCTGAAGTGCCGCCGCCCGCTGCCGCCAGGGCGGGACATGGCGCTGGTATGGGGCCGGGACATCGCCGGCGGCGGGCGGACGGCGGGCGCGGACCGCCGCTTCGACTTCACCGTGCGCAAGAGCTTCGAGGCGCGCTTCGAATGCGCGCGGGTGAACCCGCAGGCCGGGTGCAGCCCGGTGGAGCCCGCTTATGTGCGCTTCACCGCGCCCGTGCCGATCGCCACCGCCCGCGCGATCCGGCTGGAGATCGCGGGCCGGGCGATCGCCCCGGTAACGGAGAAGCCGGCCTCCGCCACGGTGACGGAGGTGCGCTTCGCCGCGCCGCTGCCGGCGGCGAGCGCCGGCCGCCTCGTGCTGCCGGACGGCGTGATCGACGAGAGCGGCCGGCCGCTCGCCAACGCCCGGCGCTTCCCGCTCGACGTGCGGATCGACGCGCCGCCGCCGCTGGTGAAGTTCGCCGCCGATTTCGGCATCGTCGAGGCCGCGGAGGGCGGCGTGCTGCCGGTGACGGTGCGCGCCGTGGAGCCGCGCCTGCGCGGATCGACCCTGGCTGTGGGCGGGCAGATTGCCCGCATCGAGGCCGGAGACGGCGCGGTCGCCGGGTGGCTGCGCCGGATCGAGAAGGCGGCCGCGAACGACTATCGCGAGGAGAAGCGCGGCAAGGCGGAGGTGACGGTGAACCACACCGGCGCCACCCCGATCCTGGCCGGCGCGGCCGGCGCCACCCCGCTGTCGCTGCCGCTGCCGGGCGGCGGCAAGGCGTTCGAGGTGGTCGGCATCCCGCTGGCGAAGCCGGGCTTCTACGTCGTCGAACTGGCCAGCCCGACGCTCGGGCGGGCGCTGCTCGGGCGGAACGCGCCGCGCTACGTGGCGGCGGGCGCGCTCGTCACCAACATGGCGGTGCACTTCAAATGGGGTCGCGGCGTCTCGCTGGCCTGGGTGACGGCGCTGGACAGCGGCCGCCCCGTGGCGGGCGCCGAGGTGCTGGTGACGGACAGCTGCTCCGGCCGCCTGCTGGCCGGCGGCACCAGCGACGCGGCCGGCCGGCTGCCGGTGCGCGGCCTGCCGGAGCCGGTATCCTATGGCGGGTGCGACGGCGACTCGCACCCGCTGATGGTCTCGGCCCGCAGCGGCGGCGACTTCAGCTTCACGATGACGACGTGGGGCGAAGGCATCCGGCCCTACGATTTCGACCTGCCGTTCGGCTGGAGCGCGCCCGACGACATCTTCCACACGATCTTCGATCGCACGCTGATGCGCGCCGGCGAGACCGTGCACATGAAGCATGTGCTGCGCCGGCCGGTGGCGCGCGGCTTCGCCTTCACCGGGGAGGTCGACGGCACCCTGCGGCTCGTCCATCGCGGATCCGACACGCAGTTCGATCTGCCGCTGGCGATCGGCGCCGACGGCATCGGCGAGACGGAATGGACCGCGCCGAAGGGCGCGCCGCAGGGCGATTACGACCTGCGCCTGATCGTCGGCGAGAAGACGATCTTCACCAGCCAGTCGATCCGGGTGGACGAGTATCGCCTGCCGACGATGCGCGCGACGATCGCCGGCCCGAAAGAGGCGGCGGTGCGGCCGAAGCGGCTGCCGCTGAACCTGTATGTCGGCTATCTGAGCGGCGGCGGCGCGGCGCACATGCCGGTCAGCGTGCGGACCGCCTTCGAGGGCGACGATTCGACGCCCAAGGGGTGGGACGGCTGGACCTTCGGCGGCACGGCCATTCGCGAGGGCGTGACCCCGCTGGACGGCGACGGCGAGGCGATCGCGCCGCCGCTGCCGCCCGCCCAGACGCTGCCGGTGACGCTGGACGCACAGGGCACCGCGCGCACCGCCATCGACCTGCCGCGCACGATCGACACGCCGACGATCCTGGCGGTGGAGATGGACTATCAGGACGCCAATGGCGAGGTGCTGACGGCGGCGAGCCGGGTGCCGATCCTGCCCTCCGCCGTGCGCGTGGGGCTGAAGACCGACGGCTGGCTGATGCGCGACGACGACCTGCGGCTGAAGCTGGTGGTGCTGGATGCGGAGGGCAGGCCGGTGAAGGGCCGCCGGGTCTCCGTGACGCTCTACAGCCGGGAGGTGATCTCGGCGAGGCGGCGGCTGATCGGCGGCTTCTACGCCTTCGACAACAATGCGCGGGTGACGCGGATCGACGCCGCCTGCGCCGCCCGCACCGACGCGCAGGGGCAGGCGGCCTGCGCGCTGGCGCCGGGCGTGTCGGGCGAGGTGTATGCCGTGGCGACCGCCGAGGACGATGCCGGCAACGTCTCGCGCGCGGTGCGATCGGTATGGCTGGCGGGCGAGGACGAGTGGTGGTTCGGCGGCGACAATGGCGACCGCATGGATCTGGTGCCGGAGCGCAAGGCCTATCGCGCCGGCGAGACCGCGCGCTTCCAGGTGCGGATGCCGTTCCGCGCCGCCACCGCCCTCGTCACCGTCGAGCGGGAGGGCGTGCTCTCCAGCTACGTCACGCAGCTCTCGGGCAGGGATCCGGTCGTCTCGGTGAAGCTCGGCGCCGGCTACGCGCCCGACGTCTACGTCTCGGTGCTGGCGGTGCGCGGGCGGATCGCCGGCTGGCGGCTGTGGCTGGCGGACTTCGCCCGGCGCTGGCACCTGCCCTTCTTCAGCCGCGAGGGCGCCCGGCCGACGGCGCTCGTCGATCTCGCCAAGCCCGGCTTCCGGCTGGGTACGGCCAAGATCGCGGTCGGCTGGGAGGCGAGCCGGCTGGCCGTGGAGGTGAAGGCGGACCGCGCGATCTATCGCGTGCGGGACGTGGCGCAGGTGGCGGTGCGGGTGCGCGATCCCGCCGGCCGCGCGCCGCGATCGGCCGAGATCGCCTTCGCCGCGGTGGACGAGGCGCTGCTCCAGCTCTCGCCCAATCCCAGCTGGCAGCTGATCGACGCGATGATGGCGGAGCGGCCGCTCTCCGTCCTCACCTCCACCGCCCAGATGCAGGTCGTCGGCAAGCGCCATTATGGCCGCAAGGCGGTGGCGGCGGGCGGCGGCGGCGGCGACCTCTCCGCCGTCAACCGCGAGGATTTCCGCCCGGTGCTGCTGTGGCGCGGGCGGGTGCCGCTGGACGCGCAGGGCCGTGCGCGGGTGGCGGTGCCGCTGGCCGATTCACTGTCCGCCTTCCGCCTGGTCGCGGTGGCGACGGCCGGGGCCGACCGCTTCGCCACCGGCGAGGCGACGATCCGCACGACGCAGGATCTGACGCTCTATGCCGGCGTGCCGCCGCTGGTGCGCAGCGGCGACGTCTATGGCGCCAGCTTCACGCTGCGCAACGGCAGCGACCGAGCGATGACGGTGACGGCCAGCGCCACCACCATGCCGCGCATCGGCCGCGCCGCGCCGCTGACCGTGACGATCCCGGCGGGCGGCGCGGTGCCGGTGACGTGGCACCTGCCCACCCCCGCCGGGATCGACCGGCTCGACTGGACCGTCTCCGCCCGCACCGCCGACGGCCGCGCGGCCGACCGGGTGACGGTGGCGCAGGCGATCGTCCCCGCCGTGCCTTTGGAGACATGGGCCGCCACGCTGGCCCGCGTGGGGCCGCAGACGCGCATCGCTTTGGCCCCGCCGGCCGGCGCGCTGCCGGGGCGGGGCGAAGTGCAGGTGCGGCTCACCGCCGCGCTGGCGCCGCCGCTGGAGGGGGTGCGGCGCTATATGCTGGCCTATCCCTACGACTGCTTCGAGCAGCGACTGTCCCGCGCGATCGCCACCGGCGACATGGCCGGCTGGGCGCGGCTGGCGGGCGAGATCCCCGCCTATCTCGATGGCGACGGCCTGCTGCGCTACTTCCCCGACGAGGGCGCCGAGGGCAGCGAGGCGCTGACCGCCTATGCGATGGCGATCACCGCCGAGGCCGGGCTGGCGATCCCGGCCGGCCCGCGCGCGCGGATGCTGGCGGCGCTGGCGGCCGTGGCCGAGGGGCGGCTGGCGCGCGAGGGCGAGGGGCGCGGCGACCAGCGGCTCCAGCGGCTGGCGGCCCTGGCCGCGCTGGCGCGCAACGGCGCGGCGACGCCGGCGATGTTCGGCCAGATCGGGATGGCGCCGCGCGACATGCCCACCTCCGCCTTGGCCGACTGGCTCGTCGCGCTCTCCGCCACGCCCGGCACCGATCCCGCCGCGCGCGCCGCCGCCGAGCAGGCTCTGCGCGCGCGTCTGGTCTACGAGGGATCGCGGCTGGACCTGACCGATGCCGCCGCCGCGCCGTGGTGGATGATGACGAGCGGCGACGAGATGGCGATCAAGGCGCTGCTCGCCAGCCTCGGTCGGCCCGGCTGGCAGGAGGAGGCGCCGCGCATGATGGTAGGCGTGGCGCTGCGCCAGCGGCAGGGGCGCTGGGATACGACGCCGGCCAACGCCTGGGGCACGCTCGCCGCGCGCCGCTTCGCCGCGCTCTACCCGCCGGGCGCGGTGACGGGCGCGACGACGGTGCGGCTGGGCGCCACCACGCGCACGGCATCGTGGCCGGCGGCCGACGCGCCGCTGCTGCGCCTGCCGCTGCCGGCCGGCCCGGCACCGCTGCTGCTGGCCCATGCCGGCGGGGCCGGGCCGTGGGCGCAGGTGTCGCTGACGGCCGCCGTGCCGCTCGCCCGGCCGCTGTTCGCCGGCTACCGGCTGTCGCGCGCCGTATCGGTGGTGCAGCGGCGGCACCCGGACCGGCTGACCCGCGGCGACGTGCTGCGCGTCCGCCTGACGGTGGACGCCTCCGCCGAGCGCAACTGGGTGGTGGTGAGCGATCCGATCCCCGCCGGCGCCACCATCGTCGGCGGGCTGGGCGGCCAATCGGCGCAGCTGGCGGCGGCTCAGGGCGGCGAGGGCGCGCAGCCGGCTTATGTCGAGCGCGGCCAGGATGCGTGGCGCGGCTATTTCGCCTGGCTGCCGCGCGGCCGGGCGACGGTGGAATATACGCTGCGGCTGAACGGCGAGGGCCGTTTCCAGCTGCCGCCGAGCCGGGTGGAGGCGATGTACTCGCCCGAGATCCGCGCCGCCGTGCCGAACGCGCCGATGGTGGTGAGCGCGCGGTAGCGGCAGGCGCTTCGGGTTCCGCTGCTGCGCGTGTTCGAGCCGGCAAGGATGCCAACTGCCGGCAAGCCGTGCTACGCCGCGATGCCTTCCACCAGCAGGTCCACCATGCGTTCGGCGATCTGGGCGGGGCTCAGCCTGCCGTCCGGCCGGTGCCAGCGGGCGGGCCAGTTGAGCGCGCCGGCGAAGGTGAAGGCGGTCAGCCAGATGTCGTCCACCCGCGCCGATCCGTCTGCCGCCGCCTCCGCCAGCATGGCCCGCATCGCGCGATCGAGCTCCGACTTCAGCGCGCGGAACTGCGCGGCGCTCTCCGGCGAGAGCGCCTCGTCGCCGGTGCGGATCACGCAGCGGCTGAAATCGGCCATGTTCGCCTCGGCATAGCGGCGGAGGAACTGCCTGAGCCGATCGAGCCCGGTGCCGGGCTGCTCGCGCGCCGCGTGGGTCGCCGCCGTCAGCTGCGCCAGGCCGATGCGGACGCATTCGAACAGCACCTGATCCTTGTTGCCGAGATAATGGTAGATCACCGGCTTGGTCACGCCCACGCTGGCCGCGACATCGTCGAGCGAGGTCGCGTGGAAGCCGCGTTCGTTGAACATCCGCACCGCCGCCACCAGCAGCACCTCGCGCTTGCGGGCCCGCTCCTCCGCGCGCTCCTGCGGCGTGCGGAACGGGGAGGCGGGGGGCGGCTCGTTCATGGGGCTTGTTGACATATACCGAAGATAGGAGCAACTACTCGCGAGTAAAGAAAGCCGGCCGCGCGCCCGTGCCCGGTCGCGCCCGGCCATGCTGGAGCAGCTTTATGTCCACCGCCGATCCCGTCATCATCTCCTCGTTCGCGCGCACGCCGATGGGCGGCTTCCAGGGCGCGCTCGCCGGCGCCACCGCGACCGAGCTCGGCGCGACGGCGGTGAAGGCGGCGGTCGAGCGATCGGGCGTGTCGCCGGACGCGATCGACCGTATCTACATGGGCTGCGTGCTGCCGGCCGGGCTCGGCCAGGCGCCGGCGCGGCAGGCGGCGCTGAAGGCGGGGCTGCCCACCTCGGTGGAGGCGACCACGGTCAACAAGATGTGCGGATCGGGCATGCAGGCGGCGATCATGGCGCACGAGGCGCTGGCCGCCGGCACCGCCGACGTGATCGTGGCGGGCGGCATGGAGAGCATGACGAACGCGCCCTTCCTGATGCAGAAGCACCGCGCCGGCGCGCGTATCGGCCATGACATGATCTACGATTCGATGATGCTGGACGGGCTGGAGGACGCCTATACGCCGGGCAAGCCGATGGGCGCCTTCGCCGAGGATGCGGTGCGCGACTATCAGTTCACCCGTGCCGCGCAGGACGCCTATGCGGTGGAGAGCCTCGCCCGCGCCAATGCGGCGATCGAGGGCGGCGCCTTCGCCAGCGAGGTGGTGCCCGTCACCGTGGCCGGCCGGCGCGGCGAGACGGTGGTGACGACCGACGAGCAGCCCGGCAACGCCCGGCCGGAGAAGATCCCCGGCCTGAAGCCCGCCTTCGCCAAGGACGGCACGATCACCGCGGCCAACGCCTCCTCCATCTCCGACGGGGCGGCGGCGCTGGTGATGACGCGGGCGAGCGTGGCCGAGGCCAACGGCATGACGCAGGAGGCGCGCATCGTGGCGACCGCCGCGCACGCGCACGCGCCCGCCGACTTCACCACCGCGCCCGTGCCGGCGATCCGCAAGGTGCTGGACAAGGCGGGGTGGAGCGTGGCCGACGTCGACCTGTTCGAGGTGAACGAGGCCTTTGCGGCCGTGACGATGATCGCGATGCGCGATCTCGCCATCCCTCACGAAAAGATCAATGTGAACGGCGGCGCGACGGCTCTAGGGCATCCGATCGGGGCATCGGGCGCGCGGATCATCGCGACTCTGGTTGCGGCGCTGAAGAATCGCGGGCTTAAGCGTGGCGTCGCCGCGCTCTGCATCGGCGGCGGCGAGGCGACGGCGATCGCGGTGGAACTGGTCTGAGGATTTTCGGGAGACTATCGGCATGGATCTTCAGGGGGTAGGCGCGATCGTGACCGGCGGGGCTTCCGGCCTCGGCGCGGCCACGGCCGAGATGCTGGCGCGCGGCGGCGCGAAGGTGACGATCTTCGATCTCAACGTCGATCAGGGCAACGCCAAGGCGGCCGAGCTGGGCGGGCACTTCGTCCGCGTCGACGTGGCCGACGAGGCGAACGTGCAGTCGGCGATCGAGGAGGCGGAGGCCCGCCACGGCGTCGCGCGGGTGCTGGTGAACTGCGCCGGCATCGCCACCGCCGAGAAGATCATCGATCGCGACGGCAAGCCGCTGCCGCTCGATCGCTTCGCCAGGGTGGTGGCGATCAACCTCACCGGCACGTTCAACGTCCTCTCCAAGATGGCGGCGCGGCTGCACGGCGCCGAGCCGATCGGGCCGGACGGGGAGCGCGGCGTCATCATCAACACCGCCTCAGTCGCGGCCTATGAGGGGCAGGTGGGCCAGCCCGCCTACGGCGCCTCCAAGGGCGGCGTGATGGCGCTGACGTTGCCGGCCGCACGCGAGCTGGCCCGCTGGAACATCCGGGTGGTGACGATCGCCCCCGGCATCTTCTGGACGCCGATGATGGCGGGCCTGCCGCAGGACGCGCAGGACTCGCTCGGCCGCCAGATCCCCTTCCCGAGCCGTCTCGGGCGACCGGAGGAATATGCCATGCTCGCCGAATCGATCATCGCCAATCCCATGCTGAACGGCGAGACGATCCGCCTGGACGGCGCGATCCGGATGGCGCCGCGATGAGCGGCGCGGACGCCGGGGTCGGCCCCGAGAAGACTGCGGAGATCGCCGCCAAGGTGGAGAAGTTCGTCCGCGAGGTGGTGTTCCCGTACGAGAAGGATCCGCGTCGCAACTCCCACGGCCCCAGCGAGGAGATGGTGCAGGAGCTGAAGGAGCTGGCCCGCGCGGCCGGTGTACTGACGCCGCACATCCTTCCCGACGGCAGCCACCTGAGCCAGCGCGAGACGGCGACGGTGCTGAAGAAGTCCGGCCTGTCGATCCTTGGCCCCAGCGCCGTGAACACCACGGCGCCCGACGAGGGCAACATGTACCTGATCGGCAAGGTGGGCAGCCCCGAGCTGAAGGAGCGCTTCCTGAAGCCGCTGGTGGAGGGCCGCGCCCGCTCCGCCTTCTTCATGACCGAGCCGGCCGACGAGGAGGGCGCCGGTTCCGACCCCTCGATGATGAAGACGACGTGCCGGCTGGACGGCAACCACTGGGTGATCAACGGCCGCAAGAAGTTCATCACCGGCTACGAGGGCGCCAAGGTCGGCATCGTCATGGCGAAGTCGGAGGACGGGGCGTGCATGTTCCTCGTCGACCTGCCCGATCCGGCGATCCGGCTCGTCCGCCTGCTCGACACGATCGACGACGGGATGACCGGCGGCCACGCCGAGCTGGACCTGGTCGACCTGCGCGTGCCGGCCGACCAGATGCTCGGCCAGTCGGGCGAGGGCTTCAAATATGCCCAGATCCGCCTCTCCCCCGCGCGCCTTTCCCACTGCATGCGCTGGCACGGCGTGGCGACGCGGGCGCACGAGGAGGCCACCGCTTATGCCTGCCGCCGCAAGGCGTTCGGCAAGCTGCTGGTGGATCATGAGGGCGTCGGCTTCATGCTCGCCGAGAATCTGATCGACCTGAAGCAGGCCGAGCTGATGATCGACTGGTGCGCCGACGTGCTCGACACGGGCGCGCTCGGCACGACCGAGAGCTCGATGGCGAAGGTGGCGGTGTCCGAGGCGCTCTCCCGCGTGGCGGATCGCTGCGTGCAGGTTATGGGCGGCACCGGCGTGACGCGCGACACGCCGGTGGAGGCCTTCTACCGCGAGATCCGCGCCTTCCGCATCTATGACGGGCCGACCGAGGTGCACAAATGGTCGCTCGCCAAGAAGGTGAAGCGCGATTTCCTCGCGGAGAAGCCCGCTTGAGCTTCGATACCGAGAGCCAGACCGGCACCACCGCCGTGCGCGACCAGCACCGCTTCGACGAGGCGGCGCTGGCGGGGTGGATGGAGCGGAACGTCGCCGGCTATGCCGGGCCGCTGACGGTGGAGCAGTTCAAGGGCGGGCAATCGAACCCCACCTACAAGCTGCGCACGCCGGGCCACGATTATGTGCTGCGGCGCAAGCCGCCGGGCCAGCTGCTGAAGGGCGCCCATGCGGTGGACCGCGAGGCCAGGGTGCTGCGCGGCGTGGAGCAGGGCGGCCTGCCCGTCGCCCACGTCCACGGCCTGTGCACCGACGACGAGGTGATCGGCACCTGGTTCTTCGTCATGGACATGGTGGAGGGCCGCATCATGTGGGACGCGACCTTCCCCGACGTGAGCCGGGACGAGCGACCGGCCTATTTCGACGCGATGAACGCCACGATCGCCCACCTGCACGGCATCGACTATCAGGCGGTCGGCCTCGGCGACTACGGCCGCACGGGCAATTATATCGAGCGCCAGATCGGCACCTGGTCCAAGCAGTATGTGGCCGACGACGAGGCCGGGCGCGATCCGTACATGGATCGGCTGGTCGAGTGGCTGCCGGCGAACGTGCCGCCGGGCGACGAGACGAGCATCGTCCACGGCGATTTCCGCGCCGACAACATGATCTTCCACCCCACCGAGCCGCGCGTGCTGGCGGTGCTGGACTGGGAGCTCTCCACCCTCGGCCATCCGCTGGCCGACTTCGCCTATCATGCGATGATGTACCGGATGCCGCCGCTGGTGGTGCCGGGCCTCGCCGGGGCCGATCTTACGGCGCTGAACATCCCGAGCGAGGAGGCGTATCTGGCCGCCTACTGCCGGCGGACGGGCCGCGACTCCGTGCCCGGCTACGATTTCTACATGGCGTTCAACTTCTTCCGCTTCGCCGCGATCATCCACGGCATCAAGGGCCGCTACCTGCGCGGCACCGCCGCCAATGCCGAGGCCAAGCTGCGCGCCGATGCCTTCCCGGCGCTCGCCCGGCTGGCCTGGGAGCAGGCCGAGCGGGCGGGGGCGCGCTGAGGCTCAGCCGGCCGACAGCGCGGGTACGATATCGGTCCGGGTGAAATGGTCGCCGATATAGAGCAGCGGGCACGCGCGCTCCCTGGCCAGCGCGTAGGCGAAGCAGTCGCCGAGGTTGAGCGCAGCGGGGTGAACGCCCTTGCCCCAGCGATCATAGGCGTCCGCGGCAAGACGGGCGGAGGCGGCGGTGACGGGAACGATCTCGACGCCCCCGGCGCCTATCACCCCCTCAACGATGTCGCCGACATCCCGTCTCCGCGCCACGATCAGTGCTTCGGCCACCGTGCCGGCGGATATGATCCAGTGCGTTTCCGCCTTGATGGCCTCGATACAATCGGATGCCCTTGGCTCGTCGAGTGCGATCGTAAGCAGGGCCGACGTGTCGATCGCCTTCACGCAGGCAGACCGTCGTCGCCATAGAGAAAGTCTTGGCTTCTCGCCGCGCACGGCCCGGGCAACGCCTTCGCGCCACCCTCGCGGGCCAGTTGTCGCATCAGCGCCGCGCGCCGTTCCGGATCAACCTTGGCGGCGACGGGTACGAGGCGCACTGCCGGCTGACCATGCCGGGTCAGCACCACATCCTCCCCTGCCTCCGCTCGGCGGACCAGATCGGTAAGCTGCGCCTTGGCGGCGGTGACGGAGACGTCCATCGTCAAGCTCCTCCGACATTCGAAGTAGACCATCCACTGGTCCATTTCAACGGCTCTCACATCGCGGAGAGGCCGCCATCCAGCTTCAGTTCCGACGCGGTCATCATCCGGCTCTCGTCCGAGGCCAGGTACAGGACGGCGTAGGCGACGTCGTCCGGCGCGGCGATCATGCCGAGCGGGATCTGGCGGGCGAGCTTGGCATTGCGCTCCTCCGCCGTGCCGCGCGCCAGCCCCTCGATCAGCGGGGTATCGACGAAGCTCGGGTGGACGGAATTGCAGCGGATCGCCAGCTTCTCCCGCGCGCAGTGCAGCGCGATCGATTTCGTCAGCATCCACACCGCCGCCTTTGAGGTGTTGTAGCCGACAAAGGCGTGGCTGGCGACGATGCCCGCGATCGACGAGATGTTGATGATCGATCCGGGTTGGTGATCGCGCATCACCTTCAGCGCCGCCTTGCTGCCCAGGAACACGCTGTCCACGTTCACCGCCATGATGCGGTGCCATGCCTCGACCGGCATGTCCTCGATCGAGCCGAGCGTGGCGATGCCGGCATTGTTGACGAGCACCGAGAGCCCGTCCATCGCCCGCGCGGCGTCGTCGATCGCGTGCGGCCACGCATCGGCATCGGTGACGTCCAGGGTCAAAGCGGTGGCGGTGCCGGCGCCGTGCGCGGCGTCGATCTCGGCGGCGATCTCTGCGGCGCCCGCGCGGTTGATGTCGGCCAGCGCCACCTTGGCGCCGTGCGCGGCCAGCATGCGCGCCATCGCCGCGCCCAGCCCCTGCGCCGCGCCCGTGACGAGCGCCTTCTTGCCGGCGACCCTGCCCGATCCTGTCATGCGCCTCTCCCTCCGTTTCCGCCCGATCGACGTCGCGTCGCATCCAGCCGGCGATGCGGCAAAGCCGGTTCCGGCGCCAGCCAGAAGGTCAGGTTGACCGTATCCGCCGCATCCGCGACTCAGCGTCGCGACATGGAAACAAGCGGGCCGGCGCGCCCGATGAGGGGAGAGACGGGGATGAGCGAGCAGCCTGCGGAAACGCCGCAACCGCCGGCGCCGCTCGCCGGCGTTCGCGTGCTGGATCTCGCGGTCGGGCCGCTGGCGGCGATCGGCCGGCTGCTGGCGGAGCTCGGCGCGGACGTGGTGCGGGTGGAGCCGCGCGACGGCGCGGCCGACCGGCGCCAGGGGCGGATCGTGGCCGGCGTCAGCCTCGATCATCTCGCCGCCAATCGCGGCAAGCGGAGCGCGCGGCTGGACCTGGCGGATGCGGACGATCGCGCCGCGTTCGACGATCTCGTCGCCGATGCCGACATGCTGATTGAGACGACGGCGCCGGGATCGGACGCGGCGGCGCTGCTCGATGCGGCGGGCCTCTCCGCCCGCCATCCGGCGCTGGTGATCCTTTCCGCCAGCGACTTCGGCCGTACCGAGGGGTTCGCCGGCTGGCAGGCGACCGATCCGGTGCTGCACGCGCTGAGCGGCGAACTCTCCCGATCGGGCATCGCCGGGCGGCCGCCGCTGCTGCCGCCGGGCGATCTCGCCTATGACTGCGCGGTCGCGCAAGGCGCCTATGTGCTGCTGCTGGCCTTCTACGCCCGGCTGCGCGGCGGCACCGGCGATCACCTCGATTTCTCGGTGCTGGACGGCGCGTCGCTGGCGCTCGATCCCGGCTACGGCATCGCCGGCAGCGCCACCGCCGGCATCCCCGCCAGCCAGCTGCCGCGCGGGCGGCCGACGGTGGGCGCGCAATATCCGATCATCCCGTGCGCCGACGGGTTCGTCCGGCTCTGCGTGCTCTCGCCGCGGCAGTGGCAGGGCATGTTCGAGTGGATGGGCCGGCCCGAGGCGTTCGCCGATCCCGCCTACAGCCGGCTGGATACGCGCTTCTCCTCCCCCACGCTCGTGCCCGCGATCGCCCGCCTGTTCGCCGGGCGGACGCGGGCCGAGCTGGAGGCGGAGGGGCAGCGCCACGGCGTGCCGGCGGCCGGGCTGCTTGATCTGGCCGAGGCGGAGCACAGCCCGCAAATGGCGGCGCGCGGGGCGTTCCGCCCGGTGGAGATCGCGCGCGGCATCTTCGCGCCCTTCCCTGATGGCGCGCTGGAGCTGGACGGCGCGCGCGCCGGCGTGCCGCAGCCGGCGGTGCAGCCGCGCGCGCCCTTCCCCGATCCGGACCTCGCCGCCGGCGCCGCGCCGCTCGCCGGGTTGCGGGTGCTCGATCTGGGCGTGATCGTCGTCGGTGCCGAGCAGAGCCGGCTGCTGGCCGATTACGGCGCCGACGTGGTGAAGCTGGAGAATGCCGACTTCCCCGACGGCAGCCGGCAGACGCGCGGCAACGTGCCGCTCTCGATCACCTTCGCCGCCGGGCACCGCAACAAGCGCGGCCTGTCGCTGAACCTGCGCGCGCCGGCGGGCAAGGCGCTGTTCCTGAAGCTGGCGGCGGAGGCCGACATCGTCCTCTCGAACTTCAAGCCCGGCACGATGGAGTCGCTGGGGCTGGGCGCCGACATGCTGCGCGCGATCAACCCGCGGCTGATCGTGGCGGAGAGCTCCGCCTTCGGCGCGAGCGGGCCGTGGAGCCGGCGGCTCGGTTACGGGCCGCTCGTGCGCGCCTCCGCCGGGCTCACCCAGCGCTGGCGCTACCCGGACGATGCGGAGAGCTTCTCCGACGCGATCACCGTCTATCCCGATCATGCCGCCGGGCGGATCGGCGTGGTGGGGGTGCTGGCGCTGCTGATCCGCCGGTGGCGCACCGGCGCGGGCGGCACCGTGAGCGTGGCGCAGGCGGAGATCATGCTGAGCCACATGGCGCCGGAGGTGGCGGCGCTGTCGCTGGAGGCGGCTGGCCACGCCGTTGCCGGCGGCGAGCCGGATGCGCCGTGGGATGCCTTCCCCTGCGCCGGCGACGACGAATGGTGCGCGGTCACGGTGCGCGACGATGCGGACTGGGCAAGGCTGTGCACCGCGATCGACCGCGACGACCTGGCCGGCGATCCGGCGCTGGCCGACCGCGCCGGCCGCATCGCCGCGCGCGGGCGGATCGACGCCGCCGTCTCCGCCTGGACGCAGGAACTCGCGCCCGATGCGGCGATGGCGCGGTTGCAGGCGGCGGGGGTGCCGGCGGGCGCGATGCGGCGCGTGTCCGAACTGCCCGGATCGCCCTATTTTCGCGCGCGCGACCTGCTGACGGCGGTGCGGCACCCGATGGTGGCGGAGCCGCTGTTGCAGGAGACGCGGCCCGTCCGCTCCCGCCACCTGCCCGATCCCCCGCAGCGGCCGGCGCCGATGCTGGGCGAGCAGAGCGCCGAGATCCTGCGCGACTGGCTGCATCTGCCGGAGGACGACATCGCGGCGCTGGCGCAGGCCGGCGTGATCGGAACGGAGCGGCCGGCGGTCGCCGCCGTCGCATGACATCAGAAGGAGCGGACATGAACGATACGGAACTGGGCAACGACGTGGTGCTGGTCGAGCGGCACGGCCATGTGATGATCATCACGCTGAACCGGCCGGAGGCGCGGAACGCGGTGAACCTGCAGACCCACCTGGGCGTCGGCTATGCGCTGGAGGCGGCCGACAAGGATCCCGAGGTCCGCGTCGTCATCATCACCGGCGCGGGCGAGCAGTCCTTCTGCGCAGGCGCGGACCTGAAGGCGCTCTCGCGCGGGGAGCCGCTGATGCCGGAGGATCCGGAGCAGCTGGCCTGGGGCTTCGCCGGCTTCGTCAGCCATCCGATCAGCAAGCCGGTGATCGCCGCGGTGAACGGCACCGCGCTGGGCGGCGGCACCGAGATAGCGCTTGCCGCCGATCTGGTGGTGACGGCGGAGGAGGCGCGCTTCGGCCTGCCGGAAGTGAAGCGCGGCATCGTGGCCGGCGCCGGCGGCGCCTTCCGCATCGCGCAGCAGCTGCCGAAGAAGGTGGCGATGGAGGTGCTGCTGACCGGCGATCCCATCGATGCGCGGCGCGCGCAGGAACTGGGCCTCGTCAACCAGGTGGTGCCGCGTGCCGGGCTGATGGCGGCGGCGCTGGCGCTGGCCGAGCGGATCGCAGTGAACGCGCCGCTCTCCGTCCAGGCATCCAAGCGCATGGCGCTGGGCATGGAGGACGGCCGCATCGCCGCCGACGATTTCTTCTGGGCGCGCACCCAGGCCGAGATCGCCGTCGTCATGCGATCGGAGGATGCGCGTGAAGGGCCGCGCGCCTTTGCCGAGAAGCGCGCGCCGGTGTGGCAGGCGCGCTGACACGGCGCCTGTCGCGCATCGTCGCCGGCTGCGCTACACGCGCCCAATGGCCGTGGAGGGCGAGATGACGAAGGCGATGCGCGTGCATGCGACGGGCGGGGCGGAGGCGCTCTCCTGGGAGGAGATCGACGTCGCCGCGCCCGGCGCCGGCGAGGTGGTGGTGCGCAACGAGGCGATCGGCCTCAACTTCATCGACGTCTACTTCCGCAACGGCCTCTACAAGGCGCCGCTGCCGTTCGTGCCGGGCAATGAGGGCGCGGGCGTGATCGAGGCGGTGGGGCCGGATGTCGCCGGCTTCGCGGTCGGCGACCGGGTCGGCTATGTCGGGCCGCCCGGCGCCTATGCCGAGCGGCTGGTGCGGCCGGCGGCGCAGCTGATCGCGCTGCCAGACGCGCTGGACAGCGTGACCGCCGCGCAGATCCTGCTGAAGGGCATCACCGCCGAATATCTGATCCGCCGCACCTATCCGGTGCAGGCGGGCGACACGATCCTCGTCCATGCGGCGGCCGGCGGCGTCGGGCAGATCGCCTGCCAGTGGGCGGCCGATATCGGCGCGCGCGTGATCGGCACCGTCGGCAGCGCCGCCAAGCGCGCGATCGCCGAACGCTGCGGCTGCGCCCGCGTGATCGTGACGGACGAGGAGGACTTCGTCGCCGCCGTGCGCGAGGAGACCGGCGGCGAGGGCGTCGCCGTGGTCTATGACGGGGTGGGCGCCGACACGTTCGAGGGATCGCTGGCCTGCGCCCGCACGCGCGGGCTGGTGGTGGCCTTCGGCGCCGCATCCGGCCCGATCCCGCCGCTCGACCTGCAGCGGCTGAACGCGCTGGGATCGCTGTACGTCACGCGGCCGAGCTTGGCCGCCTATACGCGCACGCCCGAGGAACTGCGGACGGCGGCCGAGGCGGTGTTCGCGGCCGTGGCGCGCGGCGCGGTGCGGATCGCGCCGCCCGCCACCTATCCGCTGGCGGAGGCGGCGCGCGCCCACGCCGATCTGGAAGCGCGGCGCACGACCGGATCGATCGTGCTGCTGCCGTGACAGGCCGATCGCCACCCGACTCCCCTGCAAGCGAGGACCGATGACCAGCCCCGATCAACCCGCCCCGCCCGTTCGCCTTGCCATCGCCGATGGTGTCGCCACGCTGACGCTGGCCCGGCCAGAGGCCGGCAACGCCATGGACTGGGCGCTGCTCGACGCATTCGCCGCCGGCGCCGAGCGGGTGGCGGCCGATCCGTCGGTGCGCGCGATCCTGATCGAGGCGGAAGGCCGCAACTTCTCCGTCGGCGGCGATATCCGCAGCTTCGCCGGCGATGCCGATCCGGCCGCCTTCATCGGCCGCCTCGCGCGCCGGCTGCATGACGGGATCAGGCACCTCGTCGCCCATCCGGCGCCGGTGATCGTCGCCGCGCAGGGTGCGGCGGCCGGGGCGGGGCTGAGCCTGGTGGCGAGCGGCGATGTGGTGCTGGCCGGCGCCGGCGCCACCTTCACCCTCGCCTATCCTGCGATCGGCCTGACGGCGGACGGCGGCGCCACGTGGCTGCTGCCGCGCGTGATCGGCCTGCGCCGCACGCAGGAACTGGCCTTCACCGGCCGGCGCTTGAACGCGGCGGAAGCGGCCGGGTACGGCCTCGTCACCCGCGTGGTCGACGATGCGGCGCTGGCCGACGAGGCGCGCGCGCTCGCCGCGCGCATCGCCCGCGGGCCGACCGCGGCCTATGGCGCGATCAAGCGCCTGCTCGCCGGTGCCGATCGTGCCACCCTGTCGGACCATCTCGATGCCGAGGCCGAGACGATCGAACGCGCGATGGCTACCCACGATGCGCAGCAGGGGATTCGCGCCTTCCTGGACCGCCGCGCGCCGGACTTCGCCGGCCGCTGAGCGATCGGGCGCGGCGGCGCCGATCCCGCCGGGCTAATCCTGGAACACGGGCGGCCGCTTCTCGCGCGCGGCGCGCAGGGCCTCGGCATGGTCGGGGCCGGCCAGCAGCGCCTCCTGCTCGGCCGATTCGGCGCGCAGGATGGCGGGTGCGTCCGCCTCTCGCGCCAGGTTAAACAGGCGCTTGTCGGCGCGCATCGCCGCCGGGCTCTGCGCGGCGATCGCGCGGGCCAGCGCCAGCGCCTCGTCGCGCGGATCGGCGGCGACGCGGGTGACGAGGCCGATCGCCGCCGCCTCCCCGCCGCCGACCTGCCGCCCGGTATAAGCGAGTTCGCGGGCGAGATCGTCGCGCACCAGCCCGCGCAGCAGGGCGATGCCGGCGACGTCGGGGGCGAGACCCCACCGCGCCTCCATCAGCGCGATCCGCGTGTCGGGCGCGCACAGGCGGATGTCGGCGCCCAGCATGATCTGGCAGCCGGCGCCCAAGGCGAAGCCGTGCACGGCCGCTATCACCGGCATCGGCAGCGTGCGCCAGCCCCACGCCACCTGCTGCACCAGATTGGCATCGCCGTGCGTGCGCGGCCCGAGACGAGCGAGATCGCCGCCGGCGGAGAGACTCTCCAGATCGATGCCGACGCAGAAGCCGCGCCCCTCGCCCGAGAGCACCACCGCGCGCACGCCGGCCATGGCGGACAGGCGATCGATCGCCGCGGCGATCGCCGCGAACTGCGCGGGATCGAGCGCGTTGATCTTGTCCGGCCGGTTCAGTCGCACGTCCGCGACGCCGGCCTCCACCGCAATCGTCACCCGCTCCGCCATCCGATGCTCCCTTGTCGCCGCGAGGATGGAAGATAATGCGGATCTCCGCAAACCGGCCAGGAGGGATCATGCCCGCAGACGAGAGTGACGCAACCGCGCCGGAACCGCACGTGCCGGAATCGCGCGTCTTCGTGTCGCAGCGGCTGCGGCTGCACTATCTCGACTGGGGCAATCCCGGCGCGCCGACCCTGGTGCTGGTCCATGGCGGGCTGGACCATGCGCGCAGCTGGGACTGGACGGCGCGGGCGCTGCGGCGCGACTGGCACGTGATCGCGCCCGATCTGCGCGGCCATGGCGACAGCGCCTGGTCGCCCGACGGCGCCTATCTGATGCCCTATTATGCCTGCGATCTGGCGCAGCTGATCGACCAGCTGGGCGATGGCCCGGTGACGATCGTCGGCCACTCGCTGGGCGGCGCGATCGCGCTGCGCTACGCGGCGCTGTATCCGGAGCGGGTGGTGAAACTCGTCGTGATCGAGGGGCTGGGCTACGCCCCGGACGAGGCGCTGAGGCAGGCGGCGCGCCCGATCGATGCGCGGTGGCGCGAGTGGATGGCCGAGCGGCGGGCGCTGAGCGGCCGCACGCCGCGCCGCTACGGCGATGTGGAGGAGGCGCTGGGCCGGATGCGGGCGCAGTTCCCGCAGCTGAGCGAGGAGCAGGCCCGCCACCTGACCGTTCACGGCCTGCGGCGGACCGAGGATGGCGGCTTCGTGTGGAAATATGACAATCACCTGCGGGTGCCCGCGCCGCTGGAGGTGACGGATGCCGAACTGCATGCGCTGTGGCACGCCGTGACATGCCCGGTGCTGCTGGCCTATGGGCGCGACAGCTGGGCCTCCAACCCCGCCGAGGACGGCCGCGCCGCCCACTTCCGAAACGCCCGCGTGATGCTGTTCGACGATGCCGGCCACTGGCTGCACCATGATCGCTTCGCGGCGTTCCTGGCGGCGCTGCGAGGGTTTCTGGAGGAGGGGACGGGTGGCTGAGCTTGTCGAACGCCGGCTCTCTCCGCCAAGAAGGGGCGGACGGCGGCACGATGCCCCGCCGGGGAGAGTGACATGACCGCCTTCACCGATATCCTGCTGCACGAGGCGGACGGCATCGCCACGCTGACGATCGACCGGCCGCAGGTGCTGAACGCCGTGACCCTGCACACGCTGGGCGAGATGATCGTCGCGCTGGACCGGGTGCGCGACGGCGGTACGGCGCGCGTGCTGCTGCTGACGGGCACCGGCCGGGCCTTCTGCTCCGGCGCGGACCTTGCCGCCTTCTCGCCCGGGGGCACGATCGGGAACGATCGCGGCGCGGGGCTGGAGCAGGGCTTCAACCCGGTGCTGGAGCGGTTGCGCGCGCTGCCCATCCCGCTGGTGAACGCCGTGAACGGGGTGGCGGCCGGCGGCGGCTGCGGCTTCGCCTTGGCGGGCGACATCGTGGTGGCGGCGCGATCCGCCTACTTCCTCCAGCCGTTCGCCAATATCGGGCTGGTGCCCGATGTGGGCGCGACCTGGCTGCTGCCGCGGCTGATCGGCAAGGCGCGGGCGACGGCGATGATGATGCTGGGCGAGCGGGTGCCGGCCGAGCAGGCCGAAGAGTGGGGCATGATCCACCGCGCGGTGGACGATGCCGAGCTGATGCCGGCGGCCCGCGCCATCGCCGCGCGGCTGGCTGCCGGACCGACGACGACCTACGCGCTGATGCGCCATGCGATCGCGGCGGGGCTTGATTCCTCTTTCGGCGACTCGCTGGCGCTGGAGCGGGCGAACCAGCGCGTCTCCGGCCGCACCACCGACCATGCCGAAGGGGTCGCGGCGTTTCTGGAGAAGCGGGCGCCGGTGTTCCGCGGCGAGTGAGCGCGCTCAGGCCGCCAGCCGCGTGAGAGCGGCGTCATATTCGCGGCGCAGGCGGGCGACGAGATCGGCGGTGGGCACCACCGCCTCCACCGCGCCGATGCCCTGGCCGCAGCCCCAGATATCGCGCCACGCCTTCGCCTCGTCCCCGCCGAAGTTCATCTTCGAGGGATCGGCCGTGGCGAGCGCATCGGGATCGAGGCCGGTCGCGGCGATGCTGGGCTTCAGGTAGTTGCCGTGCACGCCGGTGAACAGGTTCGTGTAGACGATGTCGCCGGCCACCCCGTCCACGATCATCTGCTTGTAGGCGGCGGCGGCGTTCGCCTCCTCCGTGGCGATGAAGGCGGAGCCGATATAAGCGAGGTCGGCCCCCATCGCCCGCGCCGCGGCCACCGCGCCGCCGGTGGCGATGGCGCCGGACAGGGCGAGCGGGCCATCGAACCAGCGGCGGATCTCCTGCACCAGCGCGAAGGGGGAGAGGGTGCCGGCATGGCCGCCGGCGCCCGCCGCCACCGCGATGAGCCCGTCGGCTCCCTTCTCGATCGCCTTGCGGGCGAAGCGATCGTCGATCACGTCGTGCAGCACGATGCCGCCATAGCTGTGGATCGCGGCGTTCACGTCCGCCCGGGCGCCGAGCGAGGTGATGACGATCGGCACCTGGTAGCGCACGCAGAGGGCGAGATCCTCCTCCAGCCGCGTGTTGGTGCGGTGGACGATCAGGTTCACCGCGAACGGCGCGTCGGCCTCGGTCAGCGCAGCCCGCAGGCGGAGCAGCCACTGCTCGAACATGCCCGACGGCCGGGCGTTGAGCGACGGAAAGGCGCCGACCACGCCGGCCCGGCATTCCGCGATGACGAGTTCGGGCTGCGACACGATGAACATCGGCGAGGCGACGATGGGCACCGAGAGCCGGCCGGCGAGGATCTGCGGAAGGGTCATGCCGTCTCTCGTTGCGCCATCAGCTGGCCGGGGGGCCGGACGATAGACAAGGCCGGGTGGCAGACAAGCGGAATGTCTCAGCCGAGCAGCGGCGCCGGCAGGCGGAGCGGTACGCCGGCGCCGGCGGCCACCGCCTCCGCCCAGATCGCCACCTTCTCGATCTCGTCGGCATGCGGCTGCTCGCCGGTGCGTCGTTCCTCCGCGCGGGCATCCTGGCCGAATGACGCGCCGGTCTTGGAGTGGCGGGTGAATGCGGGGCCGGCGATGATCGCCCCGGCATCGCAGGCGAGGCCGAACAGGCGGGCGAGCGCCGCCACCGCATCCCGCGGCGCCGCCAGCAGCCTGTCGCTGTCCAGCGTGCGGACGCGGGCCGGGCCGACGCGCTCCACCAGCCGGGCGAACAGCGCCTGCTGGGCGAGCCAGCCGAGGGCGGCGATCTGGAGGTCGGTCTGCTCAAGATAGCGGTCGGCCGCGAAGCCGAGATCGACGATGCCGTCCTGCAGCTGGCCGACGAACAGCTCCCGCACCCACAGCCGCCCCCACATGCCCTTGCGCGCCACGGAGCCGAGGAAGGTGCGCAGCGGCGCGTGCAGCAGCAGCGCCTTCGCCTGCGGGCGCATCGCCAGCATGGCCAGCGCCAGCGGATTGACGATGTTGGACGGCTTGACGATCACCGCCTCGCCGGCGGCGAACGGCCGCGCCAGCAGCGCCATTGCCCCGTCAAGCCCGCGCGCCACGCCGCGCGGATCGGCGCCGCGCCGCTTCCAGCCGACGAGGTCGTTGAGGATCACCGGCTCCGGCACGCCGGTCGCCAGCCCCTCCACGTCGAACGCGCGCGCCAGCAGGGTGGAGAGGCAGAAGGCGGAGTGGAACAGGAAGTGGACGGGCGCCGGCGGCGGCATCGCGGCGATGCTGTCCGCCAAGGGCAGCACGACGGGATCGCCGGCGGGCAGATGTTCGTCGGTGAGGAAGGTCGCCGCGCGGTGCGTCACGCGCGGCACGTAGCGAAAATGCACGGCATCCGCCGGCGGATCGTAGCGGTGGGCGAGCCACGCCGGATCGCGGACGATCCGCGCGACCGGAACGGGGGTGCTCATGGCCCAGCCTTAGCCACCGCCGATGCCGCCGCCAAGCGCGCGGCCGCGATACCGCCGACGCGCGAACGCGGCTATGAAGGCGCCATGGCGAGACGACGGATCGATGCGGTCGACGCGATCGGCCGCGCGCGATGGCGGCGGGCGGGATGAGTCCGCACGCGCTCGCCCTGCTGCTGGCGGCGGCGCCGGTGCCGATGCCGCCGCCGACGATCCCCCCCGCCGCGCTGGACGACACGCTGGAGGTGAGCGGCGACGCGATCGACGCGCGCCAGATCGAGACGCGGATGACGGTGGCGGTGCGGGTGAACGGCCAGGGCCCCTACCGCTTCGTCGTGGACAGCGGCGCCGACCGCAGCGTGATCGGCGCCGACCTCGCCCGCCGCCTGGCCCTGCCGCCCGAGGCGGCGGTGACGCTGCACGGCATGGCCGGCGCCAGCCGCGTCGCCACCGTGCGGATCGACCGGCTGACCGTTGGCGCCAGCGACATACCCGACATCGTCGCGCCCGCTCTGGCCGAGCGGCACCTGGGCGCGCAGGGGCTGCTGGGCATCGACGCGCTGGCCGAGCAGCGGCTGATGCTGGATTTCGAGAAGCGCACGATCACCGTGCAGGATGCGCGCAAGCCGCCGCCGGCGAGCGCCGGCGAGATCGTCGTCACCGCCCGCCGCCGCCACGGCCAGCTCATCCTGACGCAGGTGCGCGTGGCCGATCGGCCGATCTACGCGGTGATCGACACCGGATCGCAGGTGACGATCGGCAATTCGGCGCTGCTGGCAAGGCTGGGCCGCCACCGGCCGACGACGCCGGTGACGCTGGTGAGCGTGACCGGCCAGACGATCGCGGCGCAGCAGGCGCTGCTGCCGGAGATCCGCATCGGCGCGGTGACGCTGAGGGGCGTGCCAGCCGCCTTCGCCGACGTGCCGCCCTTCGCCCTGTTCGGCCTCGACCGACAGCCCGCGCTACTGCTGGGCAGCGACACGCTGCAGGCGTTCCGCCGCGTATCCCTGGACTTCCGCGCCCGCCGCGTGCGCTTCGTGCTGCGGCGCTGAGGGGAGGGCCTAAGCGGTGTGGCTTATCGGTTACACTGATATGAAAACGCGCACCCTGGTGGACTGAACGTCACATTAACATTGTGCAACAGCCCACTCCGGCGAAAACATGGCTCCATGAGCGCACCGGATGCGCACGATCGCTTTGTGGGGAACTCCATGTCCAGAAACAGTCTTTTCGCCGCGAGCGCGCTCGTCGGCTCGCTTGCGCTCCTGCCGGTGGCTGCCTTCGCGCAGACGACCGCACCGGCAGGCACCCCGCCGCCGGCCGGTCCGTCCGTCACCACCACGGCCGACAACCTGCCGGAAGTGGGCGCGGACGGCGCCGAGGCGAGCGACAACGGCACGATCGTCGTCACCGGCTCGCGCATCCGTCGCCCGAACATCGATTCCGGCGCGCCGATCACCACCGTGTCAGGCGCCGAATTCTTCCAGACCGGCAAGGTCTCGGTCGGCGACATCCTGAACGAGCTGCCGCAGCTCTCCACCACCTTCAGCCAGCAGCAGTCGACCCGCTTTCTCGGCACGCGCGGCCTGAACCTTCTCGAACTGCGCGATCTGGGCACGCAACGTACCCTGGTGCTCGTCAACGGCCGGCGTCATGTCGCCGGCGACGTGCTCAACACCGGCGTCTCGCCCGACGTGAACACCTTTCCGACCGACCTGATCGAGAGCGTGGACGTCATCACCGGCTACGGTTCGGCTGTTTACGGTTCGGACGCGATCGCCGGCGCGGTGAACTTCAAGCTGAAGCAGGACTATTCGGGCGTGCAGGTGCGCGGCCAGTCGGGCGTCAGCCAGTATGGCGACGGCGGGAACCAGTATATCTCTGCACTGGCCGGCACGAACTTTGCCGGTGGTCGCGGCAACATCGCCGCAAACGTCGAATATGCGCACCAGAGCAAGTTCTTCTCGGCTGCCCGGCCAAAGCTGCGCAACGCCGACGGGATCGTGACGGTCGATTCCGACTCACTCGTCAGCTCGGATGGCATCCCGGATCGCGTCTTCCTGCGCAATACCCGGTCGACGACGACGGCCCTCGGCGGCCTCTACACGGTCGGCAGCCGCAATGGCGCGTGCGGCCGCGATGGGGTGGGCGCGGCCTATAACTGCGTGTACCTCTTCCAGCCGGACGGAACGCTGATACCGCAGACCGGGCAGCGCGTCGGCTTGGCGCCGAACGGCAGCTTCCTCGGCGGCAACGGCTATTCGGGCCGAGAGGGCGAACTTAGCCTGCTTTCGCCGCGGCTTGAGCGGTATTCGGTCAATCTGCTCGGCCACTTCGACGTCTCCGATGCGTTCGTGCCGTTCTTTGAGGCGAAGTACGTCCATTCGGTCGCTCAGGGTTCGCAGAGCGGCCCCTTCTTCTCGTCGGGAACGACGCTGGGCGATCCGGCGACCTCCACGGCCATCGGCAACCGTGAAGCCGTCCGTCTGGACAATCCTTTCCTCACCGCCCAGGCGCGTGCGCAGATCACCGCATTGCGAGCGGCGAACGGCCAGGCATCGACGGACGCCACCCGCGTGATCGTGCGGCACAACTGGCTCGATTTCGGCATCCGTGACGAGAAGATCACCCGCGAGACCTATCGCGGCGTCATCGGCGTGCGCGGCGACTTCAACGACGACTGGAACTACGAGGTCTCGGCCAATTATGGCGAGCATCACGAGAAGAACCTCATCATCTCGAACGTGAACGTCCAGCGCTATTTGCTGGGCCTCGACACCGTGCGCAACAGCGCCGGGCAGATCGTCTGCCGCTCGCAGGTCGACCCGGCCGCCGCGCTGGGCGCGCTCACCGATGCGAACGGCGATCCTCGCACTGTCGCCAACGATCCCTATCTGGCGCAAGACATCGCGGCCTGCGTGCCCATCAATCCGTTCGGTTACGGAACGAGCAGCCAGGCGGCGCGCGATTATGTGCAGGTCAACTCGCGGGCGAGCGGCAAGATCACCCAGTTCGTCGCCAACGGCTTCGTCTCGGGCGATTCCAGCCAGCTGTTCGAGCTGCCCGGTGGCCCGGTCCGATTCTCGCTCGGTGGCGAATATCGCCGCGAGACGCTGAAGTACGAGCTGGATGACCTGACCCAGCAGGGTTACGCCTTCTACAACGCGATCCCATCGTTCCGCGGGCCGGCGTTCGAGGTGAAGGAAGCGTTCGGCGAGCTGCTGATCCCGCTGCTCAAGGACCGGCCGTTCTTCAAGGAGCTGACGCTCACGGGCTCCGGCCGGATTTCCGACTATAAGGGTGCGACCGGCACCGTCTATTCGTATGGCGGCCAGGTCGAGTGGCGGCCGATCGACGACATCAAATTCCGTGGCAGCTACCAGCGCGCCATCCGCGCGCCGAACCTGCTCGAACTCTATCAGGCCCAGGGGCAGAATTTCGCACCCGCGCCGAACGATCCCTGCGCCGCCCGCAACCTGAACGCCGGTTCGTCCACGCGCCCGGCCAATTGCGCGGCCGCCGGCCGCCCGTCCAATTACGACTTCGTCTACACGCAATCGCTCTCGATCCTGTCCGGCGGCAACCCAGACCTGACCGAGGAGACGTCGGACAACTACACGATCGGCGGCGTTCTGACGCCGCGCTTCGTGCCGGGCCTGTCGCTGACGGTCGACTATTTCGACATCACCGTGAACAAGGTCATCTCCTCGATCGATGCGCAGACCATCCTGAACAACTGCTACGATTCGTCTGACCTGAACAATCCGTTCTGCAACCTCTTCACCCGTGCCGGTGCGGCGGGTGGCCCGCAGGGCGAGATCCCGTTCCAGGTGCTCGAAGGGTCGCTGCTGGCGTCCACCTTCAACTTCGCCAAGCTGAAGGCGCGCGGGATTGATGCGGAGCTGGCATATCGCCATACGTTCGGCACCGTCGCGGCCAGCTTTCGGGCGAACTACACCCGCGTGCTGCAGCGTGACGACTTCACCGATCCGACGGATGCCAGTTTCGCGGACCGTCGCCTGAGCGAGGCCGGCACGCCCAAGAACCGCCTGACCGCCAATGCCGAGGCGACCGCCGGCAAATTCACCTTGGGCTATCAGCTCCGCTGGGTGGGCAAGCAGGTATTCGGCGCTGCGGAGAATACCTATTCGGTGAATGGGCAGGATCCGCAGAATCCCGATTATTCGGATCCGCGCTTCTACGGTAACGTGTTCTATCACGACATCCGCGGCGAATATGCCGTCAACGACCAGTTCGGCATCTATGGCGGCGTCGACAACCTGACCAACCGCTTCGGTCCGTTCGGCTCGACCGGCATCGGCGCCAGCACGGACAATATCGGCAACACCGGCTTGTACGAGAATAAGGGCCGTTCCTTCTACGCGGGCGTGCGGGCCAAGTTCTGATCGCACTCCGTCTTTGACTGAAGGGCCGGCGCCGCGATGCGCCGGCCCTTTTTTTATGCGCCGGGGCAGGTATAGCCGGCACATGACCGGGACGATCGCCGAACGGGCGGAAGGCCTTGCCACGAGCGGGCGGCGGCAGGATGCGCTGCGCCTGCTGAAGGATGCCGGCCGGCGCGGGAACGTGGACGCGCTCTATGCCCTCGCGGTCTGGCACCTAATCGGCGAGCGGGTGCGGCGCGATCTCTTCGCCGCGAGGCATTATCTGAGACAGGCGATCGCGATCGGCCACGTCGATGCCGCGCTGATGGAGATCGCGCTGACCGCCAATGGCGGCGGCGGCCAGGCCGACTGGGGGCGCGCGGTGGCGCTACTGCGCATGGCGGCTGCCAACGATCCGCTGGCCGCCGAGCATCTCGCTTTGATCGAGGCGATGGCGCTCGATGCGTGCGGCGCGCCCATGGCGGGCGCGACAGCCGAGCCGGTTTCCGCGTCGCCCGACGCGCGGCTGTTCCGCGCGCTGCTGACGCCTGCCGAATGCGCCCATATCGCCACGACGGCGCGCGACATGCTGGAGCCCGCCTCGGTCGTCGATCCCGCCACCGGCCGCTTCGTCGCGCATCCGGTGCGCACGTCGCACAGCGCTGTCATCGGCCCTGCGCGGGAGACGCTGGTCGTCCAGGCGATCAACCGGCGGTTGGCGGCGGCGAGCGGCACGGACGTGACCCAGGGCGAGCCGCTGACGGTGCTGCATTATGCGCCGGGCCAGCAATATCGCCCGCATCACGATGCGCTGCCGCCGCAGATCGCCCGCGGCAACCAGCGTGTCTTGACGATGCTGGCCTACCTCAACCAGGGCTATGAAGGTGGCGAAACCCGGTTCACGCCTAACGGGCCGATCGTCCGCGGCCGGGCCGGCGACGTGCTGATGTTCGCCAATGTCCGGCCGGATGGCGCGCCCGATCCCGCCGCGCAGCATGCCGGCCTGCCGGTGACGCGCGGCGCCAAGTGGCTGGCGACCCGCTGGATCCGGGCTCTGCCCTACGACCCTTGGGCATTGACCTAGACGGCATCGCCACGCTCCGCGGCGTTGCGCCATGCGGGCAGGCCTCCCATATCGAAAGGCGATGGCCATCCAGATTCGCACCAGCCTAGACGAGCCCGAGACCGGTCAGGGCTTCGTGCCGCATCGCCCGGCGCGGCCGCCCAAGAGCGAGGGCGGCAAGGCCTTCCGCATCGTATCGGACTATGACCCGTCGGGCGACCAGCCGACCGCCATCGCCGAACTGGTGGCGCAGGCGGAGGAGGGGGAGCGCGATCAGGTGCTGCTCGGCGTCACCGGATCGGGCAAGACGTTCACGATGGCCAAGGTGGTCGAGACGCTGAACCGGCCGGCGCTGGTGCTGGCGCCGAACAAGATCCTGGCCGCGCAGCTATACGGCGAGTTCAAGAGCTTCTTTCCCGACAATGCCGTCGAGTTCTTCGTCAGTTACTATGATTACTACCAGCCGGAGGCCTACGTCCCCCGATCGGACACGTATATCGAGAAGGAGAGCTCGATCAACGAGGCGATCGACCGGATGCGCCACTCCGCCACCCGATCGCTGCTGGAACGGGACGACGTGCTGATCGTCGCCTCGGTCTCGTGCCTCTACGGCATCGGCTCGGTCGAGACATATTCGGCGATGATCTTCGACCTGAAGAAGGGGCAGAGCGCCGATCAGCGCGAGATCATCAGGAAGCTGGTGGCGCTGCAGTATAAACGCAACGACCAGGCATTCGCGCGCGGCAATTTCCGCGTGCGCGGCGACACGCTGGAGATCTTCCCCTCCCACTACGACGATGCCGCCTGGCGCATCAGCTTCTTCGGCGACGATATCGAGGAGATCATCGAGTTCGATCCGCTGACGGGCAAGAAGGTGGCGACCCTGCCCTCCGTGCGCATCTACGCCAATTCGCACTATGTGACGCCCGGCCCGACGATGAAGCAGGCGGCCGACGCGATCCGCTTCGAACTGGCCGAGCGGCTGAAGGAGCTGGTGGGCGAGGGCCGGCTGCTGGAGGCGCAGCGGCTGGAGCAGCGCACGAACTTCGACCTGGAGATGATCGCGGCGACCGGCAGCTGCGCCGGCATCGAGAATTACAGCCGCTTCCTCACCGGCCGCCTGCCCGGCGAGCCGCCGCCGACGCTGTTCGAGTATCTGCCCGAGAACGCCCTGCTGTTCGTCGACGAGAGCCATCAGACGATCGGCCAGATCAACGGCATGGCGCGCGGCGACCATCGCCGCAAGATCACGCTGGCCGAATATGGCTTCCGCCTGCCGAGCTGCATCGACAACCGCCCGCTGCGCTTCAACGAGTGGGAGGCGATGCGGCCGCAGACCGTCTACGTCTCCGCCACGCCCGGTGACTGGGAGATGGAGCAGACCGGCGGCGCCTTTGCCGAGCAGGTGATCCGCCCCACCGGGCTGATCGATCCGCCGGTGGAGATCCGCCCGATCGAGAGCCAGGTCGACGATCTGGTGCACGAGTGCAAGCTGACGGCGAAGGCCGGCTACCGCGCGCTGGTGACGACGCTGACGAAGCGCATGGCCGAGGACCTGACCGAATATCTCCACGAGGCGGGCCTGAAGGTGCGCTACATGCACTCCGACGTGGAGACGCTGGAGCGGATCGAGCTGATCCGCGATCTGCGGCTGGGCGTGTACGACGTGCTGGTCGGTATCAACCTGCTGCGCGAGGGCCTCGACATCCCCGAGTGCGGGCTGGTGGCGATCCTGGATGCGGACAAGGAAGGCTTCCTCCGGTCGGAAACGTCGCTGATCCAGACGATCGGCCGCGCCGCGCGCAACGTGGACGGGCGGGTGATCCTGTACGCCGATCGCATGACCGGATCGATGGAGCGGGCGATCGCCGAGACCGAGCGGCGGCGCGAGAAGCAGGAGGCGTATAATGCCGAGCACGGCATCACGCCCGCCACGATCCGGCGCAACATCTCCGACATCGTCGGCCATCTCTCGCAGGGCGACCAGGTGACGGTGGAGACCGGCATCGAGGACCGGCCGCACATGGTGGGCCACAATCTGCGCGGCTATATTGAGGAGCTGGAGGGCCGCATGCGCGCCGCCGCCGCCGACCTGGAGTTCGAGGAGGCCGGGCGGCTGCGCGACGAGATCCGCAAGCTGGAGCAGGAGGAGCTGGGCCTGCCGGTGAAGGAGCACAGGGCGCCGGTGAAGGGCCATGCGATCAGCGGCAAGCCCGGCACGCGCACCACGCGCTACGGCAAGGCCAAGGCCGCGCGGGCGGAGAAGCGCGCGCGGGGACGCGGCTGAGCGGAAAGTGCGGCGGTCGCGGGACGGGGATGCCGGACGCGCCGGACGTCTCTCCGCCTGCGCTTGGTGGATTGCGACGCGCCGGGCAGCCCGTATCGCGCTGGTGCCGTAAGTCGCGGCGGCCAATGTGGCGCCGCGCCGCCACGCTGGTCGCGCGCGCATGCGCATCCGCCGATCCGTCCCGCTCACGGCGCGCCGCGACGGATGGCCCTTTCCTCTCGCGGTCGGATCGACCATGCCCGGCAGCATGACAGACGCCCGCTCCGCCCGCCGTCGCTTCGCGCTTGCGGCAGGCCTGCTCGCTTCGGCCTGCGTGGCGCCGAAGGTGGTGCAGGCCCCGCCGCCGCGCGTGCCGGTGCCGGTGGTGGCGCCGCCGCCGCCGGCGACCACCGACTGGCGCGATATTCCGCTGACCCCCGGCGACTGGCGCTACGCCGCGGAGGCAGGCGGATCGGCCGCACGCTTCGGCCGGGCGGGCGCCACGGCGGACTTCACGGTGCGCTGCGCGACGGCGACGCGCACGGTGACGCTCGCCCGCTCCGTCGCCACGCCCGTGGCCGCCGCGACGATGGCGATCACCACCTCCGCCGGGAACCGCGCCTTCGCGGTCGCACCCGATGGCGGCGCGGCGCTGGGCATCGCGGTGCCGGCGCGCGACCCTTTCTTCGATAGGATGGCGTTCAGCCGCGGCCGCTTCGTCGTCGCGGTGAGCGGCACGGCCCGCCTGGTGATCCCGTCATGGCCCGAATTCGCGCGGGTGATCGAGGATTGCCGCGGCTGAGCAGGCGCGGGCGAAAAAATGATCGCGGACTCTTGCGCAGCGCAGCGCGATCACGCACATTCCGTCGTGTCGACAACTTAGCGAAAGGAGGTGATCCGATGTCTCATGGTTCAGTAATGAGGTCGGTTCAGTCCGTTCGGGGGATGCGCGCCTGAGGGCTTAGCCCTTGTGGTAGCATGGGTCTCCCGGGCCGGCACTTCCGGCCGCTGACCATGTAAAAGGCCGCCGGAGCTTCGCGCTCCGGCGGTTTTTTCGTGGCCGGACACGGCGATCAGGGCGCGGGGCGGGCGTTGCGCTCGCACCATCGGGATCAGCGGCACGCCGGCGATGCGGCGCAGCCGGCGGCCATGCCTCGCATGCCGTCGGGTAGCGCCGCGTGGATCACAAACCATGCCGGCAATGCTGCGCGCACCTGGACGATCGCTCGCCCGCGCCCTCTCATCGGTGCCGCTCCATGCCCTCCGCGTGCTCCGGCCATTGCACAAAGGGATAATTGCCGCGCACCCGGCCCCGGCCCATGCCGTTGCGCGGAACGCTCCGGGTGGCCCCGCGATGGCGAGGGCCGTACCGGGCCTCCTCTCGGGCCGGCGGCGCACGATCATAGGGAAGCATAGTGAACGGGTGGGAGACGGTGATGATCCGCAGCGTGCTGCTTGCCGGCGTAGCCGCGATGGCGGCGCCCGGCGCGGGGCCGGCGCGGGCCGCGCCGGCCGACATCGTCGTCATCGGCCAGACGCCGCTCGGCGACACGGGCACGGGTGCGCCGGCCTTCCCGGCGCAGGCGGCGAGCGACGAGCAGATCGAGGCGGCGCACGCGACCGACCTGACCGACTATCTGAAGCGGATGACCGGCGGCATCTTCGTCAACGACGTGCAGAACAACCCGCTGCAGCCCGACATCAACTATCGCGGTTTCACCGCGTCGCCGCTGCTGGGCACGCCGCAGGGCCTGTCCGTCTACGTCGATGGCGTGCGGGTGAACCAGCCGTTCGGCGACGTCGTGAGCTGGGATCTGATCCCGAAGTCGGCGATCCGATCGGTCAGCCTCGTGCCGGGATCGAACCCGCTGTTCGGGCGCAATTCGCTGGGCGGCGCGCTTTCGGTGCGGACGAAGGACGGCCTCTCCGATCCGGGCGTGGCGCTGGAGGGCAGCTACGGCTCGTTCCGGCGGCGCATCTTCGAGGGGCAGGCGGGCGGCAAGGCCGGCGCGTTCGACTGGTTCGCGAGCGGCGACTATTTCGCCGAGCGGGGCTGGCGCGATTTCTCGCCGTCCGAGGCCTACCAGCTGTTCGGCAAGCTCGGCTGGTCGGCCGCGGGCACGCGGATCGCGCTCTCGACGAGCTTCGCCGACACCGATCTCAACGGCAACGGCCTGCAGGAGCAGCGCCTGCTGCAACGCGACCGCGACAGCGTCTACACCCAGCCCGACACCACGCGGAACCGCGCGGTGCTGGTGAACCTCACCGGCACGCACGATCTGTCTGGGGCGCTCACGCTCTCCGGCAACGCCTTCTATCGCCGCATCCGCACGCGCACCTTCAACGGCGACATCAACGAGGATGCGCTGGGCGAGAATGTCTACCAGCCGAGCGCGGCCGAGCGCGCCGCGCTGGCGGCCGCCGGCATCACCGGCGTTCCGGCGAGCGGCGAGAGCCAGGCCGACACGCCCTTTCCGCGCGTCCGCTGCATCGCCAACGTGCTGCTGAACAGCGAGCCGAACGAGAAATGCAACGGCCTGATCAACCGTTCCGCCACCCGCCAGCACGAAGCCGGCGGCACGCTGGAACTGGCGCTGGCGGCGCCCCTTGGCGGGCTGGACAATCGCCTGACCCTGGGCGGCAGCTACGTCCGCAGCAAGGCCGTGTTCGGCCAGACCTCCCAGTTCGGCTACCTGACGGCCGATCGCGGCGTGGTGCCGGTGGCGGGGCCGGGCGCGTTCGCCGACGGCAGCCAGGATTCGGAGACCGCGTTCGACGCGCGCGTCGATCTCACCGGACGCACGACCAGCTTCGGCCTCTACGGGCTGGATACGCTGCACCCCACCGCCACGCTCCGGATCGATCTCTCCGCCCGCTACGATCGCACCACGGTGCATAATCGCGACGGGATCACGCCCGGCGGCGGCACCGGCTCGCTGGACGGCGATCACCGCTTCGATCGGCTGAACCCGGCCGTCTCGATCGCGTGGGATCCCGCCGGCGCGATCGGGCTGGACGCGGCGGTCGCGCAGACCAGCCGGGCGCCGTCCGCGATCGAGCTCGGCTGTGCCGATCCGGAGAGCCCGTGCCGTCTGCCGAACGCGCTGGCCGGCGATCCGCCGCTGGACCAGGTGGTCGCCACCACCTTCGAGGCGGGCGTGCATGGCGGCGCCGGGCGGCTGACGTGGCGGCTGGGCGCGTTCCGCATCGACAATCGCGACGACATCCTCTTCGTCGCCGACGATACGGCCGGCTTCGGCTATTTCCGCAACTTCGGCCGCACCCGGCGGCAGGGCGTCGATCTGGACGCGCGCTACGCCACCGCCACGCTGCGGCTGTCGCTCTATTATACTTTCCTCGACGCGACCTATCGCAGCGAGGAGAGCGTGGGCGGACAGGGCAACAGCGCGAACGACGGGCCGGCGCCCGGCTTCGAGGGCGACATCGAGATCGCCAAGGGCGATCGCATCCCGCTGATCCCCCGCCACCTGCTGAAGGCGACGATCGGCTGGGATCCGGTGGAGCGCGTGTCGCTGAGCCTCGACATGATCGCCGTCTCCGGCGTGTACGCCCGCGGTAACGAGAATGGCGCGCACGAGCCCGACGGCGTCTACTATCTCGGGCGGGGCCGGACGCGCGGTTATGCGGTGTTCAACGTGGGCGCGGAGGTGCGGCCGGTGCGGCGCGTCACACTGTTCGCGCAGGTGAACAATCTGTTCGACAAGGCGTATGAGACGGCCGCGCAGCTAGGATCGACCGGCTTCGATGCCGCCGGCAATTTCGTGGCGCGGCCCTTCGCCGGGCCGGTGGTGGATGGCGAGCGGCCGCTGCTGGGTTCCACCTTCTACGCGCCCGGTGCGCCGCGTTCGGTTCAGGTGGGCGCCAGGCTGCGGTTCTGACCGGCGGATCCGGACAGGTCGCCTGCCCCGCCACCCGCCGCCTGCCACCCGCCGCCGAGCGCGCGGAACAGATCGACCTGCGTGGCCGCGATGCGGGCGTCGGCGGAAGCGAGATCGGCGTCGGCATCGGCGAAGGTGCGCTCGGCATCCAGCACCTCAAGGAAGTCGATCTGCCCCTCGCGCTGGCGGGCGCGGGTGACGCGCGCGGCGCTGGCGGCATTGTCCCGCGCGGATTGCAGGCGGGCGCGCCGATCGAGCTCTCGGGCGTAGGTGGAGAGGGCGGTCTCGGTCTCCTCCAGCGCGATCAGGACGCTGCCGTCGAACGTGGCGAGGGCGCCGCGCATGTCCGCCTCTGCCCCGGCGATGCGGGCGCGGGCGGCGGACTGGTTGACCGTCCAGCTGAGCAGCGGGCCGAGCAGCCAGCGAAACGCGCCGCCGGTGAAGATATCGCTCAGGCCGGTGGCGGTGGCGCCGATCGATCCGCCGAGCGAGATCTGCGGGTAGAGCTCGGCCGTGGCGACGCCGATCCGCGCGGTGGCCGCGGCCAGGCGGCGCTCGGCCGCGCGCACGTCCGGCCGGCGGGCGAGCAGGGCGGCGCCGTCACCGATCGGGATCGGCCGTGCCAGCCGGGGGGTGGTGGCGCGCATCGCCGCCTGCGGCGGCAGATCCTGCGGCGTGCGGCCGGTGAGGGTGGCGAGGCGGAACAGGGCGGCCTGCCGCTCCGCCGCGATCGCCGGCACCAGGGCGGCGCGCTGATCGCGCAGCGCGGCGATGCGCACCGCATCCAGCTTCGCGGCGCGGCCCGCCTCGACCCGCTTCATGGTGAGCGTGGCCGATCGATCGAGCAGCGCCACGATGCGCGTGGCCACCGCCAGCCGTTCCGCCGCCGCTGCGGCGTCGACATAGGCGCGGGTCGTGGCGGCGACGATGGCGACGCGCACGGCATCGGCATCGGCCGCCGCCGCGCCCACGTCGCCGCGCGCCGCCTCCACGTTGCGGCGGACGCGGCCGGCCAGATCCACCTCGTAGCGCACGTCCAGCCCGGCATCGTAGGTCGCCCGCTCCCGATCCAGTCCGGGCAGCGACTGGATCTGCGCGGTCCGGCCGTAGCTGCCGCCCGCACCGATGGCGGCCTGCGGCTCGCGATCGGTCTTCGCCTCGCGCAGGGTGGCGCGGGCACGGTCCAGCCGCGCGACCGCGACGCGCACATCGGTGTTCGCGGCGAGCGCGTCGGCGACGAGGCCGTCGAGCACCGGATCCTCGTACATCCGCCACCAGCGATCGTCGGCCGGCGCGGCGACGGTGGCGGGGTTCGCCGTCGCGAAGCCGGCGGTCGCGGCCGGCGGCGCCACCGGCGCGACATAGTCCGGCCCGGCGGCGCAGGCGGCCAGGGCGAGCGCGGGAAGGGTGGCGAGAAAGGCGGGCTTCATGCGGATCGCTCCTATTCGGCGGGCTGGAGCGCAGGGGCCGTCGCGGGCCGGCGACGCTCGAACCGCTGCGCCAGCGCGCGGGTGACGACGTAGAAGGTGGGCGTGAAGAGCAGGCCGAAGCCGGTCACGCCGATCATCCCGAAGAACACCGCGGTGCCGAGCGCCTGGCGCAGCTCCGCGCCCGCGCCGGTGGCGATCACCAGCGGCACCGCGCCCAGGATGAAGGCGAGGCTGGTCATCAGGATCGGCCGCAGCCGGTCCCTGGCGGCGCGCACCGCCGCCTCCGCCGGCGAGAGGCCGTCCTGCGCCTCCGCCTGCCGGGCGAACTCGACGACCAGGATCGCGTTCTTGGCGGCCAGCGCGATCAGCACGACGAGGCCGATCTGCGTCAGGACATTGTTGTCCATGCCGCGCAGGTTCACCCCCGTCATCGCGGCGAGCAGGCACATCGGCACGATCAGGATGATCGCGAGCGGCAGAGTGAGGCTCTCATATTGCGCGGCCAGCACCAGGAAGACGAACAGCACCGCCATCGCGAACACGATCGCCGCCGTGCCGCCGGCCGCCTTCTGCTGATAGGCCATCGTCGTCCATTCGTGGGTGTAGCCGGCGGGCAAGGCGGCGTCGGCCAGACGCTCCATCGCCACCAGCGACTGGCCGGATGAGTAGCCGGGCGCGGTATCGCCGTTCACCTCCACCGCCGGGAACAGGTTGTAGCGCGTGACGCGGTACGGCCCAGTCTTGTCGCGGAAGGTGGAGACCGATCCGAGCGGCACCATCGCGCCGGAATTGGACCGCGTCTTCAGGTTGGCGACATCGGCGGTGGTGTTGCGGAACGGCGCGTCGGCCTGTGCCGTCACCCGGTAGGTGCGGCCCAGCAGGTTGAAGTCGTTGACGAAGGCGGAGCCGAGATAGACCTGAAGCGCCTCGAACACGCTTTCCGGCGGCACGCCCAGCATGTTCGCCTTGGCGCGATCGACATCGGCGAACACGCGCGGCGTGGCCGTTTCGAAGAAGGTGTAGACCTGCGCCAGCCCATCGGTGCCGTTGGCCTTGCCGATCAGCCCGGTGGCGGTGCGATCGAGCGCGGCATAGCCGCGATCGCCCTCGTCCTTCACCATCAGGCGATAGCCGCCGGCCGAGCCGAGCCCCTGGATCAAGGGTGGCGGCAGCACGAAGATGCGCGCCTCGCGGATGTCGCCGGTGGCCTGACGCGCGGCATCCATGATGCCGGCATAGGTGACGCCGAGCTTCGCCCGCTCCTCGAAGCTCTTGAGCGGGATGTAGGCGGCGGCGGTGTTGGGCGCGAGCGTCTGCGACGGGCCGTCGAAGCCGGCGAGCATCACCGCCCCTTTCACCCCGGCCAGCGGCAGGATGCGCCTGGCCACCTGCTGCATCACCGCGTCGGTCCGCGCCACCGATGCGCCGGGCGGCAGCTGGATGGCGGTGAGGAAATAGCCCTGGTCCTGCGCCGGCACGAAGCCGGTCGGCGTCGCGACGAACACCGCGGCGGTGAGCGCGATCAGCCCCGCATAGGCGGCCATCATGCGTCGCGGCATCCCCACCAGCCGGCGGGTGAGGCGGGCATAGCCGTCGCTCATCCGCTCGAACCCGCGGTTGAAGCGCTCGCCGAGGGCGCGGAGCAGCCGGGTGACGCGGTTGCCGCCGCCGGACTGGGCGGTCGGCCGCAGCAGCAGCACGGCGAGCGCCGGCGAGAGGGTGAGCGAGAGCAGCAGCGAGATGACCGTCGCGGTGGAGATCGTCACCGCGAACTGACGGTAGAAGGCGCCGGAGAGGCCGCTGAGGAAGATCGTCGGCACGAACACCGCGCACAGCACCAGCACGATCGCGACCAGCGCGCCGGCGACCTCGTCCATCGAGGTGCGCGCCGCCTCCAGCGGCGAGAGGCCGTGCTCCAGGTTGCGCTCGACATTCTCGACGACGACGATCGCATCGTCCACCACGATGCCGATCGCCAGCACCAGCCCGAACAGCGAGAGCGTGTTCAGCGAGTAGCCGGCCGCCGCCAGCACAGCGAAGGTGCCGATCAGCGAGACCGGGATGGCGACGATCGGGATAATCGCCGCCCGCCATTTCTGCAGGAAGACGAGGATGACGAGCACGACCAGGATCATCGCCTCGACCAGCGTGTGCTTCACCGCGTCGATCGACTGGGCGATGAACTCGGTGGGGTTGTAGATGACGCGGTATGCGAGGCCCTTCGGGAAGCGCGCGGACATCGCCGCCATCTCCGCCGACACCGCCTGTGCCGCCGCCAGCGCGTTCGAGCCGGGGCGCTGGAACACGGCGGCGATCACCGTCGGCTCGCCGCTGAGATAGGTGTTGGTGGCATAATCCTGCGCGCCGAGCTCCACACGCGCGACATCGGCCACGCGCACCTGCCGCCCCGCGCCATCCGTGCGGATGACGATGTCGGCGAACTGGGCGGGATCGGTCAGCCGCCCCTGCGTCTCCACGTTCAGCTGGAAGGCATTGCCCTGCGAATAGGGCGGCTGGCCGAGCGTGCCGGCGGCGACCTGCACGTTCTGCGCGCGCAGCGCCGCCACGATCTCGCCCGCCGTCAGATCCAGCGCGGCGGCGCGGCCGGGATCGATCCACACGCGCATCGCATAGTCGCGCGCGCCGAACAGCCGCACGTCGCCGACGCCGTCGATGCGGGCCAGGCGATCGCGCACCTGGGTGAGCGCGTAGTTGGAGATGTAGCCGCGATCGAGCGAGCGATCGGGCGAGACGAGGTTCACGACCATGAGGAAATCGGGCGAGGTCTTGCGGGTGACGACGCCGAGGCGCTGCACCTCCTCCGGCAGGCGCGGCACGGCGACCGCCACGCGGTTCTGCACCAGCACCTGCGCGGCATCGAGATCGGTGCCGATGCGGAAGGTGACGGTGATCGTCACCTGCCCGTCCCCGGTCGATTGCGAGGACTGGTAGAGCATGTGATCGACGCCGTTGATCTCCTGCTCGATCGGGGCGGCGACGGTTTCGGCCACGATTTCGGCCGAGGCGCCCGGATAGGTCGCCGTCACCGTGACGGTGGGCGGCACGATATCCGGATATTGCGAGACCGGCAGCGCCAGATAGGCGATCGCGCCGATGATGGTGATCATCACGGCGATCACGCCGGCGAAGATCGGCCGGGTGATGAAGAAGCGCGAGAAGCGCATGGCGATGATCCTCGAAAGCGGAAGGCGCGGGGCTCCGCCGCCCGGCGCGGGGCTGGGCGGGGTGCAGGAACCGGCCGGGGCCGGTCAGTTGGCGGCGAGCGTCGCTTCGCCGGCGATCGGCGGGGCGGCCATGGCGACCGCCGGCGCCGTGGCGGCGCGGGCGGCGATGCGGCCGGGGTGCGGCGAAACCTTCGCGCCGGCCGTCGCCATCTGCACGCCTTCAACCACGACGCGATCGGCCGGGCCGATGCCCGAGCGGACGATGCGGAGTCCGTCCACCACCGGGCCGAGCTCCACCGGCCGCGCCGTGACGACGTTCGCGGCATCCACCGTGAGCAGCACCTTGCGTGCCTGATCGGTCATCACCGCCTCGTCAGGCACCAGCATGGCCTTCGCCTTGCCCGCGCTCGCCAGCCGCATGTTGCCGAACAGGCCGGGGGTGAGGAAATAGTCCGGGTTGGCCAGCACCGCCCGGCCGCGGATGGTGCCGGATCGCTGATCGAGCCCGTTGTCGGTGAAGTCGAGCCGGCCCTTCCAGCGGTGCGCGGTTTCGTCCTGCAGGCGGATCTCGACGGCGGCGGGGGCGGCGCCCGGCTGTCGCGCGCGCTGCGCCTTCAGGTAGAGCGCCTCCGACCCGTCGAAGGTGAAGTAGATCGGATCGAGCGCGTTGATCGTCGTCAGCACCGTGCCGCCGGTGCCCTCGCCGCCCGCCACCTGGTTGCCGGCATCGACCCGGCGATCGGAGATGCGGCCGCCGATCGGCGCGCGCACCCGGGTGAAGGAGAGATCGAGCGCCCGCGCCCGCACCCGCGCGTCCGCCGCCGCGACGGCGGCCTGTGCGGCCTTCAGTCGGCCGCGCAGCGCATCCACCTCTCCGGCGGAAACCGCCTCGTCGGCGATCAGCCGTTCCGCCCGGGCCAGATCGGTGCGGGCGAGGGCGAGGGTGCTGGCGGCGCTGGCGGCGTTGGCCCGCGCTTCCGCCAAAGCGGCGGCGAAGGGGCGGGCATCGATGGTGAAGAGCAGCTGCCCCGGCCGCACGATCTCGCCATCGCGGAAGTGGACGCCGGTGACTTCGCCCGCCACGCGCGGGCGGATCTCGACCGTGCGGCTGGGGGCGAAGCGGCCGACATAATCGTCCCACTCGCTCACCTCGCGCACCAGCGGCGTCGCGACCGTCACTGCCGGTGGCGGCGGCGCGGCGTGGGCCGCCTCGGGCCGATCGAGCAGCTTCATGCCGCCAGCGGCGAGCAGTAGAGCGGGCACCAGGATGACGCCGCCCCGCTGCCAGAGCGGACGTCGATGGCGCTGCGCCTGTGGCGCCGAACGCTGCTCGTCCGGTCGCTCGATGGTCGTGACCATGTTCATGCGGCGAGGCTCCGCTCGCGCCGGCCGACGCGGATGCCGGTGACGCTGACGACGAGCGTCTCGATATCCGCCTCGGTGAAGCCGGCGGCGAGGAAGCGGTCGATCTCGGACAGCGGCACGGCGAAGCCGCGATGCCACGCCCACACCGCCATCCGCCGTAGCGCCTCCAGCCGGGGATCGGCGAGCGGCGAGGCCTCACCGAGACCGAACAGGCTGCGGACGGCGCGCGACATGCGGCCGGGCTGGCTGAGGCTGCCGAGCGATTCGTTGCGGGCCAGCGCGATGACGCTCCATTCCAGGGCGGAGAAGGCGGCGGGCACCGCCTGCGGCGCGGCGATGGCGCGGGTGGCGGCGGCGGCGAACAGCGTGTCTGAATCGAGATAGGCCATGGATGATCCCCTTTGGCGCGGGCGCGCATCCGCCCCGCCGGCGAATGGCCTGCGGCGTGCAACGGATCGCGAAGAGATGTGCGGAGACGCCTGCGATGCCGGGGCGCCGCAGCTTTTCCACGAAGGCGAGAGGGCGGAAGGTGCGGGCCTTCCGCGTGGGCTCAGGTGATCGTCCCGGTCATGGGCATTTCCCCGCTGCTCCGCCGAACCTGAGCGGGGAGCTTCGATACCAGGCGGTATATAAAGCTGGCGTTCATCGCGTCAACCAGCTTCTGTACCGCTTGGTAATTATTTTGTCGGCCAGACCGCCAGGCTGGTGTCGACAAGCCGCTTGAGATCGTCGCACGATGCGCCGGCGCCGCCCTGCACGGCCAGGCCCTGCGTTATCGTGAGCAGATACTGGGCGAGCGCGGCGGCATCGATCCCCGCCGGCAGCTCGCCGGCGGCCTCCGCCTCCTCGAAGCGGCGGACGAGCGCGGCTAGCGAGGACGCGCGCCGCTTGATCACCTCGGCCTTGATCCCCTCCGCCTCCGGCCCGCACGCGCCCACGCTGATGACGCTGAGGCAGCCCTTCGGATCGCAGGTGCTGGTCTGCATGCCGAGCGCGCCGCGCAGCAGCCGCTCGGCCACGCCGCGCGCGGTGGGCGCATCCAGCGCGGACATCATGTAGGCGAGCTTCTCGCGCTCGTAGAGATCGAGCGCCTTGTGGAACAGCGCCTCCTTGTTGCCGAAGGCGGCGTAGAGGCTCGGCTTGGTGATCCCCATCTCGGCGGTGAGTTCCGCCATGGAGGCGGCTTCGTAGCCGTTGCGCCAGAACACGCGCAAGGCCGCCGCCAGGGCGGCATCGACGCAGAACTCGCGCGGGCGGCCTTTCGGGGCGGGCAGGGTGTCGACGCTATCCATACCAAGCGGTATATAGTGGCGCGGGGCGCGGCGTCCAGCCCCGGCCGGCCCTATGAGGCGGCCGGCCCGGCGATCGCCTCCCTGATCCGCGCGAGCACGGCGTCCATCGGATCGCGCTCGCCGAGCAGCGCGAAGGTGCCGTCGATCGCGAAGGTGCAGTGGCCGTGCACGGTCGCGAGCAGCGAGCGGGCGAGTCGCGCCGCCTCGCCGCGCCGATGCGGGGGCAGCGCCGCCGCCACCTCGCCATCGACGAGCCCGAGCAGGCGGGCGAGGGCGCGGGCGTACCACTCCGGCAGGGTCTCGCCCGGCGGCGAGCGGTGCGCGTAGATCGCCGACCAGCTCTGCGGGTGCGCCTCGGCAAAGGCGAAGTAGCTGGCGACGAGCGTGGCGAGGCGATCGTCCGGCGCGGCCGCCAGCGCTGCCTCGATCGCCTCGGTCCAGAGCGTCAGGGTGCGGGCGTTCACCGCCAGCAGCAGGCGGTTGAGGCTGCCGAACACGTTGTAGAGCGTGCCGACCGAGTAGCCGATCCGCTTCGCCACCTCCCGCGCGGAGAAGCGGGCGAAGCCCACCTCCGCCATGTGGCGATGCGCCTCGGCGACGATCAGCGCCTCCAGATCGGCGCGGCTGTGATCGGATCGGCGGCCCACGAGACATTCCCCCTCGCATTAATTGAGCGATGTTCAGAAAACAATTGAACGATGCTCAGTATCGCGCTACGCCACGCCTCGCAAGCTCCGGGGAGTCGTGCCATGCCTGTTTCTGCCGCTACGGACGGCCCGGTCGCGGGACCGTGGATTAATCTTTATGTGGCAGGGGAAGGGGCATGACCGCGCCGAACCTCAGCCTGCTCGCCCGCCGCCGCTTCCTGCCGCTGTTCGCCACCCAGTTCTTGGGCGCGTTCAACGACAATCTCTATCGCTCGGCGATGCTGTTCCTCGTGTCGTTCCGCCTGTTCGCCGGCGATGCGGACCGCGCGGCGATGGTGGCGGTGATCGCCGGCGGCGTCTTCATCCTGCCCTACTTCCTGTTCTCGTCCGTCTCCGGCCAGCTGGCCGACGCGACCGACAAGGCGCGGATCGCGCGGCTGGTGAAGGTCGCCGAGGTGGCGATCATGGCGGTGGGCGCCGCCGCCATCGCCAGCGGATCGCTGCCGCTGCTGTTCGTCACACTGTTCGCCATGGGCACCCACTCCACGGTGTTCGGCCCGGTGAAATACGCGCTGCTGCCGCAGCATCTGGCGCCGGCCGAGCTGATGGGCGGCACCGGCCTGATCGAGGCGGGCACCTTCCTGGCGATCCTCTCCGGCCAGCTCGCCGGCGGGCTGCTGGCGCCGTCACAGGCGATCTGGGCGATGCTGGGCGTGGCCGCGATCGGACTGGCGGCGAGCCTGTTCATCCCCGCCGCGCCGCCCGCCGCGGATCGTGCCGCGATCGACCCCAACCCGGTGCGATCCACCCTGGCGATCGTGCGCGGCGCGGCCGCCCGCCGATCGCTGTTCCTCGTCATCCTGGGCATCACCTGGTTCTTCTCGCTCGGCGCCGTGCTCACCCAGCAGTTCGTGCCGCTGGTCGGCCATCTGAACGCCGGGCAGGATGTGGGCGCGCTGTTCCTCGGCCTGTTCTCGGTCGGCGTCGCGATCGGCTCGCTGCTCGTCGGCCGGCTGCTGGCGGGCGAGATCTCGGCGCGCTACGTGCCGGCGGCGGCGCTGGTGATGGCGGGCGCCACGATCGATCTGGGCTTCACCGTGGCGGGGCTGGCGCCGGCGGCCGCCACCGTTGACATCGGCGGCTTCCTGCGCAGCGCCGGCAGCTGGCACCTCGTGGTCGATCTGCTGGTGATCGCCATTGCGGGCGGCGTGTTCATCGTGCCGCTCTACGCCCTGCTCCAGACGCTCGGCGATCCGGCCAACCGATCGCGCGACATCGCGGCGAACAACATCGTCAACGCCATCGGCATGGTGGGCGTCTCGCTGGTCGTCGCGGTGATCCTGGGCGGTGGCGCGGGTTCGGCCACCCTGTTCGTCGTGCTGGGCGTGCTGGGACTGGCGGTGGCGCTGGTCGCCTGCGTGCTGCTGCCGGAAACGGTGTTCAAGGCGCTGATCCGCATGACCTTGCAACTGCTCTACCGCGTGGAGCTGACCGGCGCCGAGAACATGCCGGCAGCCGGCAGCCGCGCGGTGGTGGTGGTCAACCACGTCTCCTTCCTGGATGGCGTGCTGCTGGGCGCCTTCCTGCCCGGCAAGCCCACGTTCGCGGTGCACACCCGCATCGCCGAGGCATGGTGGCTGCGGCCGTTCCTGAAGCTGTTCGACGTGTTCCCGGTCGATCCGACCAACCCGATGTCCGCCAAGGCCATGGTGCGCGCGGTGCGCGAGGGCCGCACGCTGGTGATCTTCCCGGAGGGGCGGATCACCGTGACCGGCGCCTTGATGAAGGTGTTCGACGGACCCGGCATGGTGGCCGACAAGGCCGACGCGCCGATCATCCCGGTGCGGATCGACGGCGCGCAGTTCACCCCCTTCTCGCGGCTGGGCGGCAAGGTGCGGACGCGGTGGTTCCCCAAGATAAGGCTGACGGTGCTGCCGCCGCGCCGCTTCGCCATCAAGGGCGCAATGTCCGCGCGGGAGCGGCGGGCGATCGCCGGACGGCGGCTGTACGACGAGATGAGCGCGATGATCTTCGCCACCTCCGACACCGGCCGCACGCTGTTCACGGCGCTGCTGGACGCCGCCGACCTGCACGGCCGCGACGCGAAGGTGGTAGAAGACGTGAAGCGCGTGCCGCTCTCCTACGGGCGGCTGGTGACGGGTTCGCTCGCGCTCGGCCGGGCGCTCGCCCGGCGGACGGCGGCGGGGGAGGCGGTGGGCGTGCTGATGCCCAACGTGAACGGCGTGGTGGCGACCTTCTTCGCGTTGCAGGCCGGCGGCCGCGTGCCGGCGATGCTGAACTACACGGCCGGCGCCGCCAACATCGAGGCGGCCTGCACCGCCGCCGAGATCAACACGATCGTGACGGCGCGCGCCTTTGTGGAGCAGGCGAAGCTCGGCGATCTGGTGGCGGCGCTGGGGCGCGCGCGGCGGATCGTGTATCTGGAGGATCTGGCGGCGGAGATCGGCCTGTTCGCCAGGCTGCGCGCGCTGGTGGCGGCCCGTTTCGCGCGAGCGGCGCACGGGCGGCTGCGTCTCTCGCCCGATGCGCCGGCGGTGATCCTGTTCACCTCCGGATCGGAGGGGTTGCCGAAGGGCGTGGCGCTGAGCCACCGCAACCTGCTGGCCAACTGCCTGCAACTGGCCGCGCGGATCGACTTCAACCCGACCGACATCGTGCTGAACGCGCTGCCGGTGTTCCACAGCTTCGGCCTGACCGGCGGCACCTTGCTGCCCGTGCTGAACGGCATCAGGACGTTGCTGTACCCGAGCCCGCTGCACTACCGGATCGTGCCGGCGATGGCCTATGATGCGAACGCGACGATCCTGTTCGGCACCGATACCTTCCTGGCCGGCTATGCGCGCATGGCGCATCCGTACGATTTCTACAGCGTGCGCTACATCTTCGCCGGCGCCGAGAAGGTGCGCGACACGACCCGGACGACCTATGCCGAGCGCTTCGGCCTGCGCATCTTCGAGGGCTATGGCGCGACCGAGGCGGGGCCGGTGATCGCCGTCAACACGCCGATGCACTATCGCGCGGGATCGGTCGGCCGGCTGATGCCGGCGATTGAGGCACGGCTGGAGCCGGTGCCCGGCATCGACGACGAGGGCGGCACGGTCGGCCGGCTGGCGATCCGCGGGCCGAACGTGATGGCCGGCTATTACAAGGTGGATGCGCCGGGCCGGCTGCAGCCACCGGCCGAAGGCTGGCACGACAGCGGCGACATCGTGCAGCTGGACGGCGAAGGCTTCGTCACCATTCGCGGGCGCGCCAAGCGGTTCGCCAAGATCGGCGGCGAGATGGTCTCGCTGCCGGCGGTGGAGGGCTATGCCGCGAGCCTGTGGCCGGATGCCGCCCACGCAGTGGTGACGCGGCCTGATCCGCGCAAGGGCGAGCAGCTGGTGCTGTTCACCACCCGGCCCGACGCCGCTGCCGGGCCGCTCGGCGCCTGGGGCCGGGCGAACGGCGTGGCCGAGCTGGCGCTGCCGCGCGACGTGCGGGTGGTGGCGGCGATCCCCGTGCTCGGCACCGGCAAGACCGACTATGTCACGCTGGGCGAGTGGGCCGTCGACGCCGGCCGCGCGCCGGCGGGGCCGGCCGACGAGGCGGCGGCGGCGGCGTGATGCCGCGCGGCGGCGTGCTGCTGTTCTCCGCCTTCTGGGCACCGGCCTGAGCCGCGCGCTCTACTGGCATTAACGGCGGCTTGGCGGCCGCCGCGCCGCGCCTGATGAAGCGGAACGGGCGTTCGGGAGGGTGCGATGATCAAGGTGCTGGTGTTCATCAGGAGGCTGCCGCATCTGAGCCGCGAGGCGTTCATCCGCTATTATGAGGACCATCATGTCCCTCTCGCGGAGCGGCTGCTCGGCCGCTACTACGGCTATCGGCGGATCTACCTGACCGACGGCCTCTACCCCGAGGGGGTGACGAGCGACTTCGACGTCGTGACCGAGCTGACCTTCGAGAGCGAGGCCGTCTACGATCGCTGGCTGGGCGACCTCGCCGACCCCGAGATCATCCGCCAGATCCGCGAGGACGAGCGCCACTTTCTCGATTCAAGCTACACGCGCATGTGGCGGGTGGAGGACCACGTCTCGCCGATGCGCTGACGCGGCGCGCGATCAGCCCGGCAGCGATGCCTTGGCGAAGTCCGCCCAGACCTCGTCATAGTCGAGCTGGGCGAGCGGCGTCTCTGTCGCATGGGCGGTGGGGCGCAGCACGGCGCGGCTCTCGAACATGAAGGCCATCGTGTCGGCGATGCGGTGCGGCGCGAGATCGGCGGCGATCGCCTTCTCGTAGCTCGCGCGATCCGGCCCGTGCCCGCTCATCTGGTTGTGGAGCGAGGCGCCGCCGGGGGCGAAGCCGCCCTCCTTGGCATCGTAGGTGCCGTGGATCAGGCCCATGAACTCGCTCATCACGTTGCGGTGGAACCATGGCGGGCGAAACGTGCCTTCCGCCACCATCCAGCGCGGCGGGAAGATCACGAAGTCGCAATTGGCGGTGCCGGGCGTGTCGCCGGGTGCGGTCAGCACGGTGAAGATCGACGGATCGGGATGATCGAAGCTCACCGTGTTGATCGTGTTGAAGCGCCCGAGATCGTAGCGGCAGGGCGCGAGATTGCCGTGCCAGGCGACCACATCGAACGGCGAGTGGCCGAGGGTGGTCGTCCACAGCCCGCCCTGGAATTTCTGCACGATCTCGTGAGGGCCGTCGCGATCCTCGAACCAGGCGACCGGCGCCTCGAAGTCGCGCGGATTGGCAAGGCCGTTCGAGCCGATCGGGCCGAGATCGGGCAGGCGGAACGGCGCGCCGTAATTCTCGCAGACATAGCCGCGGGCCGGCCCGTCGATCAGCTCCACGCGGAAGCGCAGGCCGCGCGGCAGCAGGGCGACCTGGAACGGCGCGACCTCGATCACGCCCAGCTCGGTCACGATGCGCAGGGCGCCCCGCTCGGGCACCAGCAGCAGTTCGCCATCGGCATCGAAGAAGGCACGATCGACCATCGACGCGGTGGCCGCGTAGAGGTGGACGGCGACGCCGGCGCCCGCCGCCGCGTCGCCGTTGCCGGCATAGGTGACGAGGCCGTCGACGAAGTCGGTGGGCGATGCGGGCAGCGGCAGCGGATCCCAGCGCAGCCGGTTGGGCGAGAGCGGCACCTCACCGAACGGGGCGGAGCGGATCAGGCTGTCGCGCCCATACGGCCGGAAGGCGGGATGGTTCGCGGCCGGACGCAGGCGGTAGAGCCAGGAGCGGCGGTTCTCCGCGCGGGGCGCGGTGAAGGCGGTGCCGGACCATTGCTCGGCATAGAGGCCGAACGGCACGCGCTGCGGGCTGTTGCGGCCGACCGGCAGCGCGCCGGCCACCGCCTCTGTGGCGAAGTGGTTGCCGAAGCCGGGCTGGTAGCCGTCCGGCCGCGCGACGGCCATGATCCATTCTCCTGTCGCGTGGCGATCCTGCGTCGCCGGCCGCGATTGTCGCGCCGGGCGGGGCCGAACGCAACCTCGCCATCCCGTCATCCTGAATCCAGTTCCGGATGACGGCTCATACGTTCGGGCGGGGTGACAGCCCAGCAGGCTGCCGGCTTGGGAGAGTGCTGAGCGTGCCGCTTGCCCGTTGGGCTACTGGCAGGCGAGGCACTCGTCATAGTCGGTCGCCTCCACCTCGATGCGGCGCAGGTCGGGGGTGTTGTCCGCTTCTACGCCGCCGGCGAAACCGGCGCGCTGGATCGACTTGGAGCGCAGATAGTAGAGCGACTTGATCCCCAGCTCCCACGCGCGGAAGTGGAGCATCAGCAGATCCCACTTCTCCACGTCCGCCGGGATGAACAGGTTCAGCGACTGCGCCTGATCGATATAGGGCGTGCGGTCAGCGGCCAGCTCGATCAGCCAGCGCTGGTCGATCTCGAAGCTGGTCTTGTACGTGTCCTTCTCGTCCTGCGACAGGAAATCGAGGTGCTGGACGGAGCCGCCCTGTTCCAGGATCGAGTTCCACACCCCATCCGAGTTCTTGGACTTCGTGGCGAGCAGCTTTTCCAGATACGGATTGCGGATCGAGAAGCTGCCCGACAGCGTCTTGTGGGTGTAGATGTTGGCGGGGATCGGCTCGATACAGGCGGAGGTGCCGCCGCAGATGATGCTGATCGAGGCGGTGGGCGCGATCGCCATCTTGCAGCTGAACCGCTCCATCACGCCCTGATCGGCGGCATCGGGGCAGGCGCCGCGCTCGTGCGCCAGCATCATCGACGCCTCGTTCGCCTGGGCCGAGATGTGACGGAAGATGCGCAGGTTCCACGATTTGGCCATCGCGCCCTCGAACGGGATGTTGCGCGCCTGCAGGAAGCTGTGAAAGCCCATAACGCCGAGGCCGACTGACCGCTCGCGGCCGGCGCTGTACTTGGCGCGCTCCATGCCGGGCTCGGCCCGGTCGATATAGTCCTGCAGCACGTTGTCGAGGAAGCGCATCACATCCTCGATGAAGCGCTTGTCGCCGTGCCACTCGTCCCACGTTTCCAGGTTCAGCGAGGAGAGGCAGCAGACGGCGGTGCGATCCCGCCCGTGCTGATCCCTGCCGGTGGGCAAGGTGATCTCGGAGCAGAGATTGGAGGTGGAGACCTTCAGCCCAACGTCGCGCTGGAAGCGGGGCATGGCGCGGTTCACCGTATCGGCGAACACGATATAGGGCTCGCCGGTGGCGAGGCGCGTCTCGACGAGCTTCTGGAACAGCGAGCGGGCGTCCACCGTGTTGCGCGGGCTGCCGTCCTTCGGGCTGAGCAGCTGCCACTCGCCGCCGGCGCGCACGCATTCCATGAAGGCGTCGGTCAGCAGCACGCCGTGGTGCAGGTTCAGCGCCTTGCGGTTGAAGTCGCCGCTGGGCTTGCGGATCTCGAGAAACTCCTCGATCTCCGGGTGTGACACGTCGAGATAGCAGGCGGCCGAGCCGCGCCGCAGCGAGCCCTGGCTGATGGCGAGGGTGAGGCTGTCCATCACGCGGACGAACGGGATGATGCCGCTGGTCTTGCCGTTGAGGCCGACCGGCTCGCCGATGCCGCGCACGGCGCCCCAGTAGGTGCCGATGCCGCCGCCGCGCGAGGCGAGCCACACATTCTCGTTCCAGGTATCGACGATGCCTTCCAGGCTGTCGGGCACGGAATTGAGATAGCAGCTGATCGGCAGGCCGCGCCCGGTGCCGCCGTTCGACAGCACGGGGGTGGACGGCATGAACCAGAGGCGGGAGATGTAATCGTACAGCCGCTGGGCATGGGCCGCATCGTCGGCATAGGCGGAGGCGACGCGGACGAACAGATCCTGGTAGCTCTCGCCGGGCAGCAGATAGCGGTCCTTCAGCGTCTCCTTCCCGAAATCGGTGAGGAGCGCGTCGCGGCCGTGATCGACCTCGACCGGGTAGGGCTGTGGCCGCGCGCCCTGGGCGTGCCGCCCGGTCGCGGTATCGGTGGGGGAGTCGAGAGTTGTCGCCACGTCGCTGCCCGCTTCCCTGTCGCCGGAGAAATCCATGAAGCCCTCGTTCCTGCTCTGTTCGACTCGGGCGATGGCCCCAGCCTAGCACCAGGAGCGGCCGATCGGGAACGCACGCCGCCGCCTCAACAGGTCGACCGACGCCGCCAAACCCATATGGGATCGGCAGGTGCAAACTCAATCTTGTGCCGGCCGCCCCGCGCCGACACCACCGTTAGTGCCTCAACCGGATTCATGTCGTCTAGAGGTATATTTCACCTGCTCCGACGAATCGCCTGTTGCGCGCGGCGGAAAACGCAGTTCCGCGCGTGGTCATTCCTGCACGGGGCCACCGTCAGAGCGTCAGCGCGCGCAGCAGCAGCCCGGTGAGGCCGAGGATCGCCACCGCCATCTGCGGCGGGCGCAGGCGGGCAAAGTGGGCCGGCACCTCACCGCGTTTCGCCGCCCGGGGATCGAGGATCGCGACGCTGCCATAACCGATCAGCAGCGCGCAGAAGCCGGCGAGCCACGGCAGCGCCACGCCGGCGAGGCCCAGCACGAACAGCCACATCATCGTGGCGAGTTGCAGCGGGCGCGGCCCATCCGCCATGCCGAAGCTGAGGCCGCGACGCACGCCGGCGATGAAGATCAGCAGCACGCCCGCCCACAGCTGGCCAATGCCGACGAAGAAGGCGCCCCACCACCCGCCCGTGCTCCACGCCAGCACCGCCAGCACCGGCAGCACCAGCATCGGGCCGAAGCCCAGGACGATGCTCGATTCCGGGATGGCGCGGGAGGAGGATCGGTCTGTCATGCGGCGGACAACCGGCGAGCGCGGCCGCGGTTGCGCGCCCCGTTGGAAAGCGCCCCGCATCGGCGTAAGGCGCGAAGGCACAGGCGGATGGGCGAAGGGCTCGGTACATGGCGATGACGGTGATCAGGGAAGCGGATCTTATCGAGAGCGTCGCCGATGCGCTCCAATATATCAGCTATTATCATCCGATGGACTATATCCGCGCGCTGGGCGACGCCTATGAGGCGGAGCAGGGCCCGGCCGCCAAGGACGCCATCGCCCAGATCCTGACGAACAGCCGCATGTGCGCGGAGGGCCATCGGCCGATCTGCCAGGATACGGGCATCGTCACCGTCTTCGTCAAATGGGGCCAGCAGTGCGTGCTGGACAGCGACCTCTCGCTGCAGGAGGTGATCGACGAGGGGGTGCGCCGCGCCTATCTGCATCCCGAGAACCGCCTGCGCGCCTCCATCCTGCGCGATCCCGCCTTCGCCCGCGTGAACACCAAGGACAATACGCCCTCCGTGCTGAACGTGGAGATGGTGCCCGGCCACCATGTCGACGTGCAGGTGGCGGCCAAGGGCGGCGGCAGCGAGAACAAGAGCAAGTTCAAGATGCTGAACCCCAGCGACAGCATCGTCGACTGGGTGCTGGAGATGGTGCCGCAGATGGGCGCCGGCTGGTGCCCGCCCGGCATGCTGGGCATCGGCATCGGCGGCACGGCGGAAAAGGCGATGAGCCTGGCCAAGGAATCGCTGATGGGCGACATCGACATGGCCCAGCTGAAGCGGCGCGGCGCGCAGACGAAGATCGAGGAGCTGCGCATCGAGATCTTCGACAAGGTCAATGCGCTGGGCATCGGCGCGCAGGGGCTGGGCGGGCTCGCCACGATCCTGGACGTGAAGATCCTCGACTGGCCGACGCACGCCGCATCGAAGCCCGTCGCGATGATCCCCAACTGCGCGGCCACCCGCCACTCCCATTTCCACCTGGACGGATCGGGGCCGGCCTATCTGCCGGTGCCGGACCTGAACGACTGGCCGAAGGTGGAATGGACGCCATCGAAGGAGTCGATCCGCGTCGATCTGGACACGCTGACGCCGGAGGTGGTGGCGACGTGGAAGCCCGGCGACCGGCTGCTGCTGAACGGGCGGATGCTCACCGGCCGCGACGCCGCGCACAAGCGCATCCAGGACATGCTCGCGAAGGGCGAGCCGCTGCCGGTCGAGTTCGCGGGCCGAGTGATCTACTATGTCGGCCCGGTCGATCCGATCCGCGACGAGGTGGTCGGCCCGGCGGGCCCGACGACCGCGACGCGGATGGACAAGTTCACCGGGATGATGCTCGACCAGGGCCTGCTGGCGATGGTCGGCAAGGCGGAGCGCGGCCCGGCCGCGATCGCCGCGATCAAGGAGGCCAAGTCGGCCTATCTGATGGCGGTGGGCGGGGCCGCCTATCTGGTGGCGCGGGCGATCAAGGAAGCGAAGGTCGTCGGCTTCGCCGATCTCGGCATGGAGGCGATCTACGAGTTCACCGTGCAGGACATGCCGGTGACGGTGGCGGTGGATGCGACGGGCGAGAGCGTGCACCACACGGCGCCGCTGGTATGGCGCGAGAAGATCGCGCGCGAGCGGCTGCTGGAGAAAGCCTGATCCCTGCCCGAAGGGGGAGGAGGCGCGATGCTGGACGCACGTTGCTGGAGTGGCGCAACGCCGCTCTCCCCCTCCACGATCCTGCGGACGGCCCCCCTCCCCGTACCGGGGGGGATTGCGGGTGCGTCTGTGATCGCGCCGCGTTGATGCCCGCGTGAAACCCGCTCTCCGTCGCCTTGGCGCGATCCTCTACTGGCTGCTGATCGGCGTGCTGCTGGTGCCGGTGGTGGCGCCCCCGTTCCTCGACCGCATCTATTATCGCGGGCCGGTGTCCGACCATTTCGACGGCACCCGCTTCTTCAACCCGGACGGCGAGGCGGGGTGGAACGGCGGCGGCTTGCCCATAGGGCGGATGCTGCGCTTCATGACCGGCGCGGGGCGCACGCCGTGGCCAGCGAGCGTGGCGGTGCGGCAGATGAAGCCGGAGCAATTTGCAGATGACCTGCCTCCAGGATGGGTCTGCCTGCCCCCTCCCGTTTATACCGCTTTGTCACCCCTACAATTGAAAGACCTGACGCTCCGCGTGACGTGGATCGGCCATGCTACGACGCTCGTACAAAGCGGCGACTTTAGCATCCTGACGGACCCGGTCTGGTCCGATCGCACCGGGCCGTTCGGGCGCGGGCCAAAGCGCGTGCGTGCGCCCGGAATTCGATTGGACGACCTGCCCAAGATCGATCTCGTTCTCATCAGCCACAATCATTACGACCATCTAGACCTGCCGACGCTTCGCCGGCTGTGGCTACGGGATCGACCGCTGATCGTAACCAGCCTCGGCAATGACGCCATCCTGCGCGAGGCGGGTATCTCGTCCGTGGCGCGCGATTGGGGTCAGCGTGTGCGCGTCAGCCACCGCGTGAACTATTGCGGTGGTTTCGCCAACATGCCGATCGACGTCATCGTCCTGCCCGTCCACCATTGGGGATCGCGCTGGTTCGCCGATCGCAACCGGGCGCTCTGGTCCGGCTTTCGCGTCGGCCTGCCCGGCGGGGACATCGTGTTCGCCGGCGATACCGGCTTCGGCGACGGCAGGTGGATCGACCGGATGGCGGCGGGCGGGCCGATCCGCCTCGCGATCCTGCCGATCGGCGCCTACAAGCCGGCCGAGCTGATGCGGCGCAACCATATCGGGCCGGCAGAAGCGGTGGAGGTGTTCCGGCGGCTGAGGGCGCGGAACGCGCTGGCGATCCACTGGGGCACCTTCCAGCTGGCCGACGAGGGCTTGAACGAAGCGCCGCTACTGCTGGCGGACACGTTGCGCCGGCGGAGTATCCCGGCCGGCCGGTTCCGCGCACTCGAGCCGGGCGTCGCCTGGGACGTGCCACCGTTGCCTTGAGTGCGGATTATGGCGGAGTGGAAACGGCGCGGAACCCGCGCCGCTCAATCGAGCTTGTCGAGCAGGTCCGCCAGATCGCGCGGCATGTCCGACACGCGGGGCAGGTAGGCGCTGCGCAAGGCATTGCCGACGCCCTGATGATCGGGCGGCGCCAGCACGGGCCGGGCCGTAATCGCCGGAGACCCGTCGCGGGGTAGAGAGGGGGCCTGCCACTGCATGGGGGTCCGAACGCCCGAGACGTGGCTTGGTTGCCCTTCCTCCGTTTTCGTTGCCGGCTTGTGTCGTCCGGTAGCGTCTCTATGGCGGCGACGATGGACGCCCGCCTTACCATGGCCGCCGCGATCGATCGCGCGAGAGCGCACGCGCCGTTCCTGCGGCGCGCGATGGAGCAGCGGCCGGACATCCTGGACCGGATCGCGGCGGGCGATCTGGCCGGCGCGCTGGCCGAAGGGCGCGAGGCGGACGCGCCCGTCGCGCGGGCGCTGCGGCGGGAGCGGCAGGCGCTGGCGCTGACGGTCGCGCTGGGCGACCTGGCCGGGCTGATGCCGTTCGAGGCGGTGGTGGCCGCCCTCTCCGACTTCGCCGACCGCGCGCTCGATCTGGCGATCCGCACCGCCATCGCCGAGCGGGCGCCGGATGCGGAGCCACGCGGTTTCGCCGCGCTGGCGCTGGGTAAGCATGGCAGCCGCGAGCTGAACTACTCCTCCGATATCGATCCGATCCTGATCTTCGATCCGGACACGCTGCCGCGCCGCGCGCGCGAGGAGCCGGTGGAGGCGGCGGTGCGCATCGCCCGGCGGGTGGTGGAACTGCTGCAGAGCCGCGACGGCGACGGCTACGTGCTGCGCGTCGACCTGCGGCTGCGGCCCTCGCCGGAAGCGACGCCGCTGGCGCTGCCGTTCGACGCGGCGGTGGCCTATTATGAATCCTCGGCGCTGCCGTGGGAGCGGGCGGCGTTCATCCGCGCGCGGGCGGCGGCCGGCGACGTGGCGCTGGGCCGGCGGTTCCTGGATGCGGTGCGGCCGTTCGTGTGGCGGCGGGCGCTCGATTTCGGCGCGGTGCGGGAGGTGCGGGCGATCTCCCGCCGGATTCGCGACCATCATGCGCAGGTGCAGCGGCTCGGCCCCGGATACGACCTGAAGAAGGGTCGCGGCGGCATCCGCGAGGTGGAGTTCTTCGCCCAGATCCACCAGCTGATCCACGGCGGGCGCGAACCGGCGCTGCGCGCGCCCGCCACCCTGGACGCGCTGGCGGCGCTGGCGGCGGCGGGGCGCGTGCCGGCGGAGGAAGCGGCGGCGCTGGGCGATGCCTACCAGCTCTATCGCACGATCGAGCACCGGCTGCAGATGGTGGAGGACCAGCAGACCCACAGCCTGCCGCGCGATCCGGCGGCGCTGGACAATGTCGCGGCGCTGCACGGGCTGGCGGACGGTGCGGCGCTGATCGCGCTGCTGCGGCCGCATGTGGAGCGGATCGGCGGCATCTACGATGCGCTAGACGCCGACCAGCCGGGCGGCCTCTCGCACGATCCCGACCTGCTGGAGCAGGCGCTGGCGGCGGCCGGCTTCGCCGATGCGGGCGCGGCGCGGGCGCGGATCGAGGGATGGCGCGCGGGCCGGATGCGGGCGCTGCGCACGCCGGCGGCGATGGAGGCGCTGGAGGCGGTGCTGCCGCGTTTGATGGCGGCGTTGGGCACGGCGCCCGACCCCAACGGCGCGCTGAACCGCTTCGACGACATCGTCGCGCGGCTGCCGAGCGCGATCAACCTGTTCCGCCTGCTGGAGGCGCGGCCCGCGCTGGCGCGCACGGTGGGCGACGTGCTGGTCCACGCGCCGGCGCTGGCCGAGGCGCTGGCGCGGCAACCGGCGCTGCTGGACGGGCTGATCGACGCCACCGCCTTCGATCCGCCGGAGCCGGTGCCGGCGCTGACGGCGGCCTTTGCCGCCGGCGAGGCGGGCGACGACTATCAGGCGCTGCTCGATCGCATCCGCCAGCATGTCGGCGAGCGGCGCTTCGCCCTGGGCGTGCAGCTGATCGAGCGGGCGAGCGACCCGCTGGCGGTGGCCGAGGGCTATGCGCGGGTGGCGGAGGCCGCGCTGGGTGCGCTCGGCGCCGCGACCGTCGCCGAGTTCGAGACGGCGCACGGCCGCGTGCCGGGGGCCGAGCTGGTGGTGCTGGCGCTCGGCCGGCTGGGCGGCGGCGCCCTGACCCACGCGTCCGACCTGGATCTCGTCTACCTGTTCACCGGCGACCACCGCGCGGAATCGGACGGTCGCCGGCCGCTGGGCGCCACCCAATATTTCAACCGCCTGGGCCAGCGGCTGACGGGCGCGCTGAGCGTGGCGACCGCATCCGGCCCGCTCTACGAGGTGGATACGCGGCTGCGCCCGTCCGGCGGGCAGGGGCTGCTGGCGGTATCGACCGAGAGCTTCGCGCGCTACCAAGCGGAGAGCGCCTGGACGTGGGAGCATATGGCGCTGACGCGGGCGCGGCCGGTGTTCGGATCGGCGGCGGCGCGGGCCGAGGTGGCGGCGATCGTGGCGGACACGCTGCGCGGGCCGCGCGACCCGGCCGTGCTGCGCGCCGATGCGGTGAAGATGCGCGGCGAGATGGCGCGGCACAAGCCGGCGGCCGGGCCGTTCGACGTGAAGCTCGTGGAAGGCGGGCTGGTGGACTGCGAGTTCGCCGCGCACGTGCTGCAGCTCTCGACCGGCACCGGGCTGGACCCGCATCTGCCGCGCGCACTGGCGGCGCTGGCGGATGCCGGGCTGGCGGCGGCGGCGCTGCCCGGCGCCTATGCGCTGCTGGTGCGGATGCTGGTGACGCTGCGGCTGGTGGCGCCCGGATCCGCAGAGCCGCCGGCGGTGGCGCGGCCGCTGGTCGCGCGGGCCTGCGGTGCAGCGGATTGGGACGCGCTGCGTTCGTACTACGAGGCGGCGCGCGCCGTCGTCTCGGCCGAGTGGGCACGGGTGGCGGCCGGTGAGGAACTGCGATGACGGAGGACGGGATGCTGAACGAAGGTGATCTGGCGCCGGACGTGACCCTGGAGACGCCCGATGGCGGCCGCCTGCCGCTTTCGGCCATGCGCGGCGGCACGCTGGTGCTGTTCTTCTACCCGAAGGACGACACGTCCGGCTGCACCGCCGAGGCGCTCGACTTTTCCAGCCTGAAGGCGGCGTTCGAGATGGAGGGCGCGCACATACTGGGCGTCTCCAAGGGCACGTCGAAGGGCAAGAGCAAGTTCATCGACAAGCACGGCCTGAAGGTGGCGCTGGCGACCGACAGCGACGACAGCGTGTGCGAGGCGTTCGGCACCTGGACCGAGAAGAGCATGTACGGCCGCAAATATATGGGCATCGACCGATCGACCTTCCTGATCGACGGCGAGGGCCGCATCGCGCGGGCGTGGCGCAAGGTTAAGGTGCCGGGCCACGCCGAGGAGGTGCTGGCGGCGGCGCGCGCGCTGAAGGGATCGCAGGAGCCGCATGCCGGCTGAGCCGGCCCCGGGCAGGAGCGTGGCGGCGGCGGCGCGCGGCGTGCTGCTCGCCGCCGATCCGCTCGCCAAGGTGAAGGCGGCGCGGGCAGCGGCGCGGGAGTGGCGGGCGGGCCGGATCGCCTGGGCGTTCGACGTGGAGATGCCGATCACGCCGGCGCGGGGCGCACGGCCGCCGCTGCTGCCGCCGGCGCGCATGCCCAAGCGCGGCCGGGCGGGCAGCCCGCGCACGCGCATCGCCATGCTGCACGCGGTGGCGCACATCGAATATGTCGCGATCGACCTCGCCTTCGATCTGGTCGGGCGGTTCGGCGATCGCTTTCCCCGCGCCTTCACGACCGAGTGGCTGCGCGTGGGCGCCGAGGAGGCGATGCACTTCGCGCTGATCGCCCGCCGGCTGCACGCGCTGGGCGCGGCCTATGGCGACCTGCCGGCGCATGACGGGCTGTGGGAGGCGGCGGCGGCCACCGCGGGCGATGCGCAGGCGCGGCTGGCGATCGTGCCGATGGTGCTGGAGGCGCGCGGGCTGGATGTGACGCCGGCGATGATCGCCCGCTTCGAGGCGGCGGGCGACAGCCGATCCGGCCGCATCCTGCGACGGATATTGGCGGACGAGATCGGCCATGTGGCGTGCGGGGTACGCTGGTTCGACTCGATTTGTGCGGTGCAGCGCGAGGAGCCCGCGGCGACGTGGCGGCGCCTCGTCGCACAGGGCTTTCGCGGCGCGGTTAAGCCGCCGTTCAACGACTCAGCGCGCGAGACAGCCGGTCTAACCCGGGATTTCTACTTTGGGGTTGCTGAGACGAACATCGTTAAGCACCAAGAGCCCGCGTCGTAGCGGGAGAGGCAAGTCTCGCAGTCGGCCGAATAATCATGGCCTTAGCCGGATCCGGCGATGGGCCGAACCGACCCGGTCGCTGGGGGACTTGATGACGTTGGCTATCAACAGGATAAAGTCGGCGGTGGCGGAAAGGTTCCGCCGGATCGGCACGCCGGCACTGATCGCCATGCTGCTGGGCGCCGTTCCCTTCGCCGCGATGAGCGACCCTGCCGAGGCGCGCGGCCGCCGGGTGCACGCCACGGCGAAGTCCGCCGCCAAGCCGATGCTGGCCGAGGGCGGCCCGTACGAGCCGCTCTCCGCGACGCCGGTGAACGATGCCGATCCGCAGTTCCGCTCGCTGTTCCTCTCCTGGAAGAAGCAGGACAATTTCCAGCCGGGCATGATCCAGCAGGGCACCATCTCCGTACCGTCGGCCAAGCCGATCCGCACGAGCGTGGCTTTCACCAGCGGCTTCGGCGTCCGTTCCGATCCGTTCCGCGGCGGCGCGGCGATGCACGCCGGCATCGATCTGGCCGGGCCGCAGGGCACGCCGATCTACGCCACGGCCGACGGCGTGGTAGCGCGCGGCGAGTGGGCCAACGGCTACGGCAACCTCGTCGAGATCGATCACGGCCGCGGTATCGCGACGCGCTACGGCCACCTCTCCCGGATCATCGCCCATGCGGGCGATCGGGTGAAGCGCGGCGACCTGATCGCGCTGATGGGCTCGACCGGGCGATCGACCGGCAGCCACCTCCACTATGAAGTGCGGCTGGACGGGCATGCGGTGAACCCGGTGCCGTTCCTCCAGTCGGCCGACTATCTCGTGGCGATGCAGAACCGCACCGGCCCGCGCGTGAGCGCGCCGCTGGCGCTGGGCGGCCCGGAGAGCTGAACCCGGCGGAAGCGGCAGGCCGGGCGGGTGCCGCCGCCATTGTCGGCGGACGCCTGAGCGCCTATCTTCACGCAATGTCCGAGCACCCGATCGATCTGACCCCATCCGCCGCCCGGCGCGTCGCCGCGATCGCGGCGAAGCAGGGCAAGCCGGCGATCCTGCGGCTGGCGGTGGACGGCGGCGGCTGCGCCGGCTTCCAGTACCGCTTCGGCCTGGCCGACACGGTGGAGGGCGACGATGCCGTGGCGGTGCGCGACGGCGTGACCCTGGTGGTCGATCCGATGAGCCTCGATCTGGTGCAGGGCGCGGCGGTGGACTTCGTCGAATCGCTAGGCGGCGCGGCCTTCCGCGTGACGAACCCCAATGCGGCGTCCGGCTGCGGCTGCGGATCCAGCTTCTCGATCTGACGGAGCGCGGTCGCTCCCCCGCCGGGATGACGCGGCGGCCGGCAGCCGCTAACGTCGGCGCCATGAAGATCGCCACCTATAATGTGAACGGCATCCGCAGCCGCCTGCCTCGCCTGATCGAGTGGCTGGAGGAAGCGAAGCCGGACGTCGCCTGCCTGCAGGAGCTGAAATGCGCCGACGAGATCTTTCCGGAGGCGGAAATACGCGACGCCGGCTACGGCGCGGTGTGGCACGGCCAGAAGGGGTTCAACGGCGTCGCCATCCTGGCCAAGGGGTGCGATCCGGAGGAGACCGGGCGCGGCCTGCCGGGTGATCCCGAGGATGCCCACAGCCGCTATATCGAGGCGGTGGTCGGCGGCGTGACCGTGGGATCGATCTACCTGCCCAACGGCAATCCCCAGCCGGGGCCGAAGTTCGACTACAAGCTCGCCTGGATGGAGCGGCTGCGCTGCCACGCCGAGGGCCTGTTCGCCGGAGAGCGGCCAGTGGTGCTGGCCGGCGACTATAACGTGATCCCGCAGGACGAGGACACCTTCTCCGTCCGCGCGATGGCCGGCGACGCGCTGACCCAGCCGGAGAGCCGCGCCGCCTTCCGCGCGCTGCTGGCGCAGGGCTGGACGGACGCGATCCGCGCGCGCCACCCGAGCGGCCGCCTCTACACCTTCTGGGACTATCAGGCCGGCGCCTGGGCGCGCGACGCCGGCTTCCGCATCGACCATCTGCTGCTGAGCCCGGCGGCGGCGGACCGGCTGGCGGACGCCGGCGTCGACAAGGCGATCCGCGGCCGCGAGAAGGCCAGCGACCATGTGCCGACCTGGGTGGTGCTGCGGTAGGGGGGAGGGATCGATGCGCTGGATCAGGTCGGTGGGTGGCGTGCTGCTGCTGATGATCGCTTCCCCGGCGCTGGCGCAGCTCGTGTCCGTGCAGCTCGATTATCCGCCTGCCGAGCTGAAGGCCGGGATCGAGGGCGTGGTCGGCTTCGAGGTCAAGGTCGCCAAGAGCGGCAAGGTCGTCGGGTGCAGGATCACCGAGACGAGCGGCAACGTCAACCTGGATCGTCAGACCTGCGTTCAACTGACCAGGACGGGGCAGTTCAAGCCTGCGGTCGACGCGGCGGGAAATCCGGTGCAATCGACTTATGCGCGCAAGCTGCGCTGGATCATCCCGCGCCCGGCTCCGGACGTCGCGGCCGTAGCGGCGCCGCGGTAGCGGACGCTTCCCCTCCGCCCGATCCCGCCCCATAATCACCACATGCCTTACGCCCCGTTCGTTCCCCTGCGCATCTTCTCCGCCTATACGATGCTGGAGGGTGCGATCGATCCCAAGGCGATCGCCAAGCAGGCGCGGGCGCTCGCCTTTCCGGCGGCGGCGATCACCGATCGCAACGGGCTCTACGGCGCGATGGCCTTCTCCGATGCGGCCAGGAAGGATGGCGTGCAGCCGATCGTCGGCACGATGCTCGCCATCGCCCGGCCGCAGCGCGAGGGCGGCGACCGTGATGCGAAGGCGCTGACGCTCGACTGGCTGGCGCTCTATGCGCAGGATGCGACCGGCTACGACAATCTGTGCGCGCTGGTCTCGGCGGCGCATCTCGACCGGCCGGTCCACGAGGAGGCGCATGTGCCGCTCGCCGCGCTGGAGGGGCGGACGGACGGGCTGATCGCGCTGACCGCCGGCGGCGAGGGCGCGGTGACGCGGCTGCTGGCCGAGGAGCAGCACGATGCCGCCCGCGCCTATCTCGACCGGCTGGAGGGGCTGTTCCCCGGCCGTCTCTACGTCGAGCTGGCGCGGCGCGGCATGGAGGCGGAGGAGCGGGCGGAGGCGGCGCTGATCGACCTGGCCTATGCGCGCGACCTGCCGCTGGTGGCGACCAACCCGGCCTGCTTCGCCGAGCCTGACTTCCACGCCGCGCACGACGTGATGCTGTGCATCGCCAGCTCCTCCTACCTGGAGACCGAGGGGCGCACCTGCTCCTCGCCCGAGGCGTGGCTGAAGCCGGCCGAGACGATGGCCGCCCTGTTCGAGGACGTGCCGGAGGCGATCGCGAACACGCTGGTGGTGGCGCAGCGCTGCGCCTTCGCGGCGCCCAGCCGCAAGCCGATCCTGCCGAGCCTCGCCGGCGATCGCGACGCCGAGGCGGACCTGCTGCGGCGGGACGCGCGTGCCGGGCTGGAGGCGCGGCTGGCGACGATCGGCGCGGCGGTGGACCGCGCCGCCTATTTCGCGCGGCTTGAGTTCGAGATCGACGTGATCGTCGGCATGGGCTTTCCCGGCTACTTCCTGATCGTCGCCGACTTCATCAAATGGGCCAAGGACCACGATATTCCGGTGGGGCCGGGCCGCGGCTCCGGCGCGGGCTCGGTCGTCGCCTGGGCGCTGACCATTACCGACCTCGACCCGCTGAAGCTGGGACTGCTGTTCGAGCGGTTCCTGAACCCGGAGCGGGTATCGATGCCCGACTTCGACATCGACTTCTGCGAAACCCGGCGCGGCGAGGTGATCCGCTACGTGCAGGAGAAATATGGCCGCGACCAGGTGGCGCAGATCATCACCTTCGGCCGGCTGAAGGCGCGCGCGGTGCTGAAGGACACGGGCCGGGTGCTGCAGATGAGCTACGGGCAGGTCGATCGCCTGGCCAAGCTGGTGCCCAACCACCCGACCGACCCGTGGACCCTGAAGCGCGCGATCGACGGCGTGGCCGAGCTGCACACCGAATATAAGAATGATCGGCAGGTGACGCGCCTGCTGGATCTGGCGATGAAGCTGGAAGGGCTGCCGCGCCACTCCTCCACCCACGCGGCCGGCGTGGTGATCGGCGACCGGCGGCTGGACAAGTTGGTGCCGCTGTACCGCGATCCGCGATCGGACATGCCGGTGACGCAGTTCGACATGAAATATGTCGAGGGCGCCGGACTGGTGAAGTTCGACTTCCTGGGCCTGAAGACGCTCTCCGTGCTGCAGAAGGCGGTGCAGATGCTGGCGCGGCGCGGCGTGGCGGTGGCGCTGGACCGGCTGGAGTGGGACGATCCGGCCGTCTACGAACTGCTCCAGAGCGGCAACACGGTGGGTGTGTTCCAGCTGGAATCGGAGGGGATGCGGCGCACCCTGGCGGCGGTGAAGCCGACCTGCTTCGAGGACATCATCGCCCTCGTCTCGCTCTACCGGCCGGGGCCGATGGACAATATCCCGATGTTCGGCCGACGCAAGAACGGGCAGGAGGAGATCGCCTACCCGCACGCGCTGCTGGAGCCGATCCTGAAGGAGACCTACGGGATCTTCGTCTATCAGGAGCAGGTGATGCAGGCGGCGCAGGTGCTGGCCGGCTACACGCTGGGCGGCGCGGACCTGCTGCGCCGCGCGATGGGCAAGAAGATCAAGGCGGAGATGGACGCGCAGCGCCAGATCTTCGTCGAGGGCTGCCAGAGCGCGAACGGCATCGCGCCGGGCAAGGCGAACGAGCTGTTCGACCTGATCGACAAGTTCGCCGGCTACGGCTTCAACAAGAGCCACGCCGCCGCCTACGCGCTGGTCGCCTATCACACCGCGTGGATGAAGGCGCACCACAAGGCCGAGTTCTTCGCCGCATCGATGTGCTACGACATGGCGCTGACCGACAAGCTGGCCATCTGGGTGGACGACATGCGCCGCGCCGAGGTGACGGTGCTGCCCCCGTGCATCAATGCGAGCGAGGCGGAGTTCGCGGTGCAGGACGGCGCGGTGCGCTTCGCCCTGGGCGCGCTGAAGGGCGTGGGCGAGAAGGCGATGGAGCAGCTGGTGGAGGAGCGGCGGGCGAAGGGGCCGTTCGCCGATCTGGACGACTTCGCCGGCCGGGTCGATCCGCGGCTGCTGAACCGGCGCCAGCTGGAGGCGCTGGCGGGCGCGGGCGCGTTCGACGCGATCAGCGCCGAGCGGGCGGCGGTGCTGGCCGGGGCCGAGACGATCCTCTCCGAAGCGGCGCGGGTGACGGGCGATCGCGAGCGCGGCCAGGGCGGCCTGTTCGGCGGCGATGCCGGTGCCGACGCGCATGTACGCCTGCCGGCGGTGCAGCACTGGACGATCGCCGAGCGGATGGCGGCGGAGAAGGAGGCGTTCGGCTTCTACTTCTCCGCCCATCCCACCGATCGCTACGCGCATCTGGCGGCGAGCCACGGCGCGCTCACCTTCGGCGCGATCTGCGCGCTGCCGATGCCCGCGCCCGAGCCGCGCGGCGAGTGGAGCGCGAGCGGGCGCCCCGCCTCCCCCACGGCGACGATGGCGGTGCTGGTGGAGGAGGCGCGCTGGCGGGCATCGGCCAAGGGCCGGCGCTATCTGATGGCGACGTTGAGCGACGCCTCCGGCCAGTTCGTCGCGACGTGCTTCGACGAGGATGTCTCGGCCGACCTGGAGGTGGCCGCCAAGCTCGGTGGCTGCGCCCTGCTGTCGGTGGAGCTCGACCGGCGCGACGGCGACGAGACCCCGCGCGTCACGGTTCGGCGGGTGCAGCCGTTCGAGGGCCTAGCGAGCAACGCCCGCCTGCGGCTGGACATCGAGACGCGCGATCCGGCGGCGGTGGAGCGGATCGCCGCGATCGTGGGCGAGGCGCGCGGCGGGCGCGGCGAGATGCGGCTGAAGGCGCTGCTGCCGGATGGCGGCGAGGCGACGGTGCTGCTGGGTCGCGACTTTCTGCTGGACGCGGAACTGGCGGCGCGGATCGAGCGGGTGCCCGGCGTGATGGCGCGGCTGGCCACGGTGAAGGCGAAGCTGGAACTGGTGGCCTGAGGCGCGCCCGACCGCCTGCTGTGGCGGGGTAAGGGGAAGGCGCGGCCGGTGTCTGCCGGGATGTGCCGAGTCGTTCTGGTCTGATCGGCGGCCTCGATGCGAACTGGCTGCACGGGATGCACCCCTTGTGTCGAGCGCAGTCGAGACACGCCTTGCGCTGCCGTGTGAGAGCGAGGGTTCCCGGCTACGCTTCGCTCGCTCCGCGCCCCTCGACTTCGCTCGGGGAAAGGGAGGGGCTCGGGGGAAGGAGGGGGCTTGGGGAAAGGGAGGGGGCTTGGGGAAGGGAGGGTATGTCTGCGGGGTCAGAGCAGGCGCAGCTGGCCGTGCTTCTCGGGCGGGCGGAACAGATCGGTGCGCAGCATGATGCCGGCGCCGGCCAGCCCCGCCTTGCGGCGCGCGATCGTGAAGCGCGTGCGCAGCAGGTCCGCCCATGGCCCCTGCCCCTTCATGCGGGTGTGGAAATCCGGATCATTGTCGCGGCCGCCGCGCAGGGACTGGATGATGCCCATCACCTTGGCCGCGCGATCGGGGTGGTGCGCCTCCAGCCACGCGCGGAACAGCGGCGCCACCTCGTGCGGCAGGCGGACGGGGAGGAAGAAGGCGCCGATCGCGCCAGCTTCGGCCGCGGCGGCGAGGATGTCCTCCATCTCATGATCGTTGATCGCCGGGATGACGGGGGCGAGCGACACGAAGGTGGGCACGCCGGCATCGCTGAGCCGGCGGATCGCGGCGAGGCGGCGGCGCGGGTGCGGCGCGCGCGGCTCCAGCGTGCGGGCGGTGCCCGGATCGAGCGAGGTGACGGACAGGACGACGGCAGCGAGGCCGCTACGCCCCATGTCGCCGAGCAGATCCACGTCGCGCGCGACGCGATCGGACTTGGTGGTGATCGTCAGCGGGTGGCGCGATTCCGCCAGCACCTCGATCACGGCGCGGGTGATGCGCCACTCGCCTTCGATCGGCTGATAGGGATCGGTGTTGGTGCCGAGGGCGATCCGCTCCACCCGGTAGGAGGGCGTGGCGAGCTCGGCGCGCAGCAGGGCGGCGGCATCGGGCTTGGCGAACAGCCGGGATTCGAAGTCGAGGCCGGGCGAGAGATCGTGGAAGGCGTGGGTCGGCCGGGCGAAGCAGTAGATGCAGCCATGCTCGCAGCCTGCAAACGGGTTTATCGAACGATCGAATCCGATGTCAGGTGACTGATTATAAGTGATAATTTTCCGGGGCGTGATAATTCCGACCGTAGTGCGAGGCTTCGGCTGTAGCCCATCTACGCATTGCTGCTGATCGAGCCAGTCACCATCAGCTTCTCGCTCGGGCAGGTTGAATCGTCTGCTCGTTGCGTTTGCAGTTGCGCCTCTGCCAGCGATCTTGGACATGGCGTGGACCAGAACATAAAAGGAACCAACTCGCAATGGAGCGAAATTGCCGTTCTGCAGCTATCGCCCCACTTGCGGACATTCCCCAGATTGTGCAGCCTAACGCTCTGGAAGGGAGCGCAGGGAGTGACAACGGACACACGCAACTCCATCCAACTGTGGGTCGGTGGACTTACGTTCTTCGGACTGCTCTGGGCGGCTCTCCACTTCGATGTCTTCGGAGGCATCCCCACTGCATGGGACCGGTGGCTCTGGCCCTTGCTGGGCGTCGTAGGTGCCATCAATCTGGTTCAGTTCGTATGGGGCTTGTGGATGCGTCAACGGCTCAACTCCGACACTACTGACCGGCGCTAACGTCCGCTTCTCACTCAAGTTAGACATTGCACAACCGTTGCGGGGCTGCTCGCAGCCGCGATACGGGTTGATCGAGCGATCGAAACCGATGTCGGGCGACTGGTTGCGGGTGATGATCGTGCGCGGCTGCTCGATGGTGACGGTGGTGCGCAGGCGCGGCGCCGCTCCATCGATGGCGTCGCGCTCGTCCTGCCAGTCGCCATCCTCCTCGCGCGGGCAGGTTGAAGCGGCGGCTGGCGCCGTTCTGCGTCGCACCTCTGCCATGAGTCGCCATGGAGCGAACATAACAGGAACATGACTGCTGTCCAACGCCATTGGATCGGCCGGCCGGCATCCATACATGGGGTTGTGCCGAGAAGGCGCTTCCTTGCGATCAGCGGATCATGTTCGACAGCATCCTGAAACTCTGGGCGGAGGCTCCGCTCGCCATCCTCATTCCGGCCGGGCTCATCGTCCTGCTGGTGCTGCGCCGCCTGCCGATCGTCGGGCCGGTGGTGAACCTGGCCGTGTGGCTGGCGATCGGCGCGGGCCTCTACTTCGCGCTCGACCAGCGGGCGCGGCTGGACCCGTATCTCGGATCGATCGCCGGCCTGTTCGACAAGCAGGAGGTGGTGGGCAGGGAACTGCGCATCCGCATGGCGCCAGACGGGCATTTCTGGGCGAACGTGCGCTTCGGCGGCATCGAGCGGCGGATGCTGGTGGACAGCGGCGCGACCTTCACCGCGATCTCGTCCGCCACGGCGGGCGAGGCGGGGCTGGCCGTGCGGCAGGAGCCGTTCCCGCTGCTGATCCGCACCGCCAACGGCACGATCGCGGCGCAATCCTCCGAGATCGGCGAGATGCGGCTGGGCAACATCGTGGCGCGCGACCTGGCGGTGGTCGTCTCCCCCGCGTTCGGCGAGACGAACGTGATCGGCATGAACTTCCTCTCGCGCCTGCAATCGTGGCGGGTGGAGGGGCGGACGCTGGTGCTGGTGCCGCATCATCCGCAAGGGGCGGGGTGATCAGTGAGAGGTGAGGCGGGGCTGCTGTTGCGAGCGAGCATGTTGGGAACCGCAGTCGGCGCCGATCCGAGGTATCACCGCTCCATCAGCCGGGGCATGAGTTCGACGAAGTTGCAGGGGCGGTGGCGGCTGTCGAGCTGGCTGGCGAGGATGCCGTCCCACGCGTCCTTCACCGCGCCGGTGGAGCCGGGGAGGGCGAAGATGTAGGTGCCGCGCGCCACGCCGGCGGTGGCGCGGGACTGGACGGTGGAGGTGCCGATCGTCTGGTAGCTGAGCCAGCGGAACAGCTCGCCGAAGCCGGGTATCTCCTTGTCCCACACGGCCGCGAGCGCCTCTGGCGTGACGTCCCGTCCGGTGACGCCGGTGCCGCCGGTGGTGATGACGCAGTCGACCGCCGGGTCGTCGATCCAGGCACGGAGGCGGGCGACGATCAGCGCGACGTCGTCACGCACGATCGCGCGATCGGCGAGGATGTGGCCGGCGGCTTCGAGGCGGGCGACGAGGGTGTCGCCGGAGCGGTCGTCGGCCGGGCCGCGCGTGTCGGACACGGTGAGCGCGGCGATGCGGACGGGGAGGAACATGCGGGATTTGTCTAGCGGCATGAGGACGGGATAGCCGGATCGGCCGTCATCCTGAACCGGATTCGGGTAAGATGCGCCACGCCGCCGCTGTCGCGGCGTAGCGTCAGTCCGCCGCGGCGACGCCGCCGATGCTGTCCAAGCGGACGGCGGTGCGGCCGGGCAGGCCCGGAAATTTGGGCCACATGCCCTGGGCGATGGCGCGCAGGCTCTCCGACTTCACGCCGGCCTGGCGCTGGTACATCCAGTAATTGCGCAGCACGACGGCGACGTAGCCGCGCGTTTCGGCGAAGGGGATGGATTCGATGAACAGCAGCGGATCGCCGCCGTCGCGGCGCCGGTCGTTCCACTTCATCACCGATCCGGGGCCGGCATTGTAGGCGGCGATCACCTTGGGCAGCAGGCCGCCGGTGCCGCCGCCGTCGCGCAGCTCCTCCAGATAGGCCTGGCCATATTCGATGTTCGTCTGCGGATCGTTGAGGTTGCTGCCGAAGCTGGAGCCGCGATGGCGATCGATCAGCTGGGCGGTGCCGGGCAGCAGCTGTAGCAGGCCGCGCGCGCCGGCCGGGCTCACCGCATCGGCGCGGAACTGCGATTCCTGGAGGGCGTGGGCGAAGACGAGCGACCTGTCGACGCGCCAGCCGCTACGCGGGCTCCACGCCGGCGCCGGATAGCGCGCGCCGGCCGACATGCTGGCGCCGGCCGGGCCGTTCTGGGCGAGCCAGATCTGCGCCGAGGGCAGGTTCAGGCGGGCGGCGAGGTGGAGCAGGGCCTCGTGATCGCGGGCGTCGCCGATCCGCGCCTGGTGGCGCAGGGCGGTATCGGCCAGCGAATATTCGCCGATCTCGGTGAGGGCGGCGGCGACGCGGATGTTGCGCCGCTGCGAGAGGACGGACCAGTCCGCCGCGACGAACTGCGGGCCGTCGAGCCGCGCCGGCAGCGCCTGGCCGAGCGCACCGCCCGCCAGCAGGCCGTAGAAGGTCTCGGGCAGGCGGCTGGCGGTGCGCAGGCGCGCCTGCACCTTTTCCGGATGGCCGGCGGCCAGATCGGCGCGGGCGGCCCAGAACAGGCCGGCGGCCGTCATCTCCGTATCGCGAGCGCGGGCGGCGACGTTGGCGAAGGCGGCGCCGGCGGCGTCATAATCCTTCTGGCGCCAGGCGGCGAGGCCGGCGACCCAATCCGCCTGCACCGCCCACTCGCCCAGCCCCACGCGGGCGCGATCGGCCAGGCGGCGGGCGGAGACATCGTCGCCGGTGAGGAAGTAGGACCAGGCGATGCGCTGCTGCCACTCCGTCTGCGCCTCGGCGCAGAGTTGCGGCTCGGCGGCGATCAGCAGCCCCTCCGCGTCGCTCGGCCGGTCGTCCTTGATGAGCGGGATCACCTGCGCGCCGAGCGCCATGGCGGCGGCATCGCTGCGGATCGAGCGGGCGGACTGGCGGCGGGGCGCCGCGCTCATCCGCTTGAGCGCGTTCTCGGCCGGCAGGTCCGGCAGCGTCTCGACCCCGCGCTTGCGAGCGAGGCCGGCGAGCTGGGCGGCCTGCGGCAGATCCGGCGCCTGGCCGAGCAGGGCGACGAGCGGATCCGCCTCCACCCGCGGCGAGCCCTTGGCGAGGAACAGCTCGGCGCGGGCAAACGGGGTGAGGAGACCGTCCGGCAGGGCATCGAGGCGGGCGGCGGCGGCGCTCCAGTCACCGGAGCGGATGGCGGCGAACACCGCGCGATAATCGTCGCGCGCCTTGGCATCGAGCAAGGCGGGGACGGCCGACGCGAGGGGTGCGGGCGTCGCCGCGAGCGCGGGCAGGGCGGTGCCGAGCAGCAGCGTGGCCGTCAACAGGATGCGAATCATCCGAATTCCCCCAGCAACAGGCGCAGATCCGCCCAGGCCCCAGCCTTCTGCGCCGGTTGTTCGAGCAGACGGCAGGGATGGAAGGTCGCGATCGCGGGGACCGTGCCCCCGTCATGGTTAATCTTGTGTATACGCCCGCGCGCCGCGAGCATCGAGGTGCCGAGCAGCGCGCGCGTCGCCCCATCCCCGCAGAGCAGCAGCGCGCGCGGGGCGGCAAGGGCGACGTGGCGGGCGGCGAGGCGGATGGCGGGCGCCGCGTCGACCCGGTCCAGCTGGCCGCCGGCCGGACGCGCCGGCAGGATCGTGGCGAGGTAGACGGAGGCGCGATCGCGCCCGATGGCGCCGAGCATGCGATCGAGCAGGCGACCGGCCGGCCCGGCGAGCAGGCGGCCTTCGAGCGCGTCGTCACCGTCCGGCATGTCGAGCAGCAGCATCAGGCCCGCGGCGGGATCGCCTTCCGGCATCAGCCGCTCCTCGCCGGCGCCCGCGACCGGCAGGGCGGCGAGAGCGAGGCGCAGGGCGGCGAGATCGGCGGGCAGGCTATCCGCCGGCTCCGCAGGCGAAACCATCGGTGGCGGTGGCGCGGCGGCGCGGGCGAGCCAGTTGCGCGGCGTGTCCGCCGCCACCATGTCGACACCGGCGAGGCGCCACCAGTCGAGCGCGCTGGTCGCCGCTTCGGCCGCGTCGCCCGCGTTCAAGATATTCCCCGGCCCCACTCAAATGGTTAGACTGCGATGTTGACGATCGGGTCAATCAACAGGCATCGGCGACGTGGCGGACCGTTGGCTGCGTGCGACGACCGGATGGCACGCTGCGGAATCGAAGGGAACCAAACGGCATGAGTACGCGCGAATCGATGGCATATGACGTCGTTATCGTCGGTGCCGGACCTGCGGGCCTCTCCGCGGCGATTCGGTTGAAGCAGCTGGCGGCGGAGACAGACACCGAGATTTCCGTCTGCGTGCTGGAGAAGGGATCGGAGGTGGGCGCTCACATCCTGTCCGGCGCGGTGATCGATCCCAAGGCGCTGGACGAGCTGATCCCGGACTGGCGCGAGCAGGACTGCCCGCTCACGGTGCCGGTGGTGGAGAACCACCACTGGATGCTGACCGATCGCAAGAAGATCGCGCTGCCGCACGCGGTGATGCCGCGCTTCATGAACAACAAGGGCACCTATACGGGCTCGCTAGGCAATCTCTGCCGCTGGCTGGGCGGGCAGGCCGAGGCTTTGGGCGTGGAGATCTTCCCCGGCTTCGCCGCCGCCGAGATCCTGTTCGACGACAAGGGCTTGGTGAAGGGCGTCGCCACCGGCGACATGGGCGTGGCGCGCGACGGCACCCACAAGCCGGACTACATGCCCGGCATGGAGTTGCACGCCAAATACACCTTCTTCGCCGAAGGCGTACGCGGCCATCTGACGAAGGAGCTGAAGCGCATCTTCGACCTGGAAGCGGAGTGCCAGCCGCAGGTGTACGGCCTGGGCATCAAGGAATTGTGGGACATCCCGGCCGACAAGCACGTGCCGGGCCGGGTGATCCACACCCAGGGCTGGCCGCTGGACAATGATACGGTGGGCGGCGGCTTCCTCTACCACCAGGCCAACAACCAGGTGGCGCTTGGCTTCGTCGTGGGCCTGGGCTACCGCAACCCGCATCTCTCGCCGTTCGAGGAGTTCCAGCGCTGGAAGCAGCATCCGGAGATCCGCGCGATCCTGGAGGGCGGCCGGCGCATCAGCTACGGCGCGCGGGCGATCAACGAGGGCGGCTGGCAGAGCGTGCCGAAGCTGACCTTCCCGGGCGGCGCGCTGATCGGCTGCTCGGCCGGCTTCGTCAACGTGCCGCGCATCAAGGGCACGCACACGGCGATGAAATCGGGCATGCTGGCGGCCGAGGCGGCTTATGCGGCGGTGACGGGCGGGCGCGAGGGCGACGAGCTGACGCGCTATTCCGAGACGCTGCACGACAGCTGGATCGCCACCGAGCTGAAGGTGGTGCGCAACGCCGAGCCGGCCGTCGCCAAGTTCGGCCAGACGGTGGGCACCGGCATCGCCTATGTCGACATGATGATGCGGACCTTCAAGATCGGCCTGCCGTTCACCTTCAAGCATCATCGCGACAGCGAGCAGCTGTACCGCAAGGACATGGTGAAGCCGATCCGCTATCCGAAGCCGGACGGCGTCATCAGCTTCGACCGGCTCTCCTCCGTGTTCCTCTCGAACACCAATCACGAGGAGGACCAGCCGATCCACCTGACCCTGAAGGACGCCTCGGTGCCGGTGGACGTGAACCTGGCGCTCTACGACAGCCCGGAGCAGCGCTACTGCCCGGCGGGCGTGTACGAGATCGTCGGGCAGGAGGCGGGCGATCCGCGGCTGCAGATCAACGCGCAGAACTGCGTCCACTGCAAGACGTGCGACATCAAGGATCCCACCCAGAACATCAATTGGGTGGTGCCCGAGGGCGGCGGCGGGCCGAACTATCCTAACATGTGATCGCCGCCGACGCGGGATCGAGTGGACATGCGAGCGCCCGAACATCGCGCTGGCGGGCAGGCGGGCGCCTCTCTATCCTGCCGCGCCGGGGCACGGAGTGTGACGATGCGGGCTTATGGTCTCGGGCTGATCGCCGTGGCGCTGATCGCGTCCGCCGGCGAGGCGGCGGTACGCGAGGAGGCGGGTTCGCCCTATGCGCGCTACATGCGGGCGCGGGCGGCGGACGCTGCCGGCCGTACCGAAGCGGCGGCGCGCGGCTATGCGGCGGTGCTGGCCGAATCTCCGGACGATACGGTGCTGGCGTTGCGCACCTTCCGCCAGGCGATCGCGGCCGGCGACAGGCCGCTCGCGGTCCGCACCGCGCGCATGCTCGACGCCAAGGGGCTGCTGCCGTCCGACGGGCGGCTGCTGCTGCTGAGCGAGGCGGTGCTGCTCTCCGACTGGAAAGGCGCGACGCAGGCTATCGACCGGATCGAGGCGGAGGGCGTCTACGGCTTCGCGGTGCCGGTGCTGCGCGCCTGGATCGCCCAGAGCAGCAAGAGCGGCGACCCGGTGGCGGCGCTGGATGCGGCGCAGCGCGGCGGCGCCATCGCCATCGCCTATGCGGCCGAGCATCGCGCGCTGATCGCGCTGGCCACGGGGCGGACGGCCGACGGCGTCGCGGCGATCCGCGCGCAGGCGGGCGGGCTCGGCGGGCGGGCGGTGCGGCTGCGGCTGGCGGCCGCGGCGATCCTGGCGAAGCGCGGCGACCGCGCGGGCGCGCAGGCGCTGCTCGCCGGCGACGATACCGCCCTCACCGCCGCGCGCCGGCTGCTGGCGGCGGGCCGGCCGCTGCCCGGCGCGATCACCGATGCGGCGGGCGGCATCGCCGAGCTGCTGGCACGCACCGCGATCGACATCAATCGCGAGCGGGTGACGCCGGTGTCGCTAACCCTGGCGCGGCTCTCCACCTTCCTCGCGCCCGAAAATGCCGAGACGTGGCTGGTGACGAGCGAGATACTGAGCGCGGCCGAGCAATATGATGCGGCGCTGGCCGCGGTGGCCGAGGTGAAGCCGACCGATCCCTTCGCCGAGGCGGCCCGCTTCGCCCGCGTGCAGCTGCTGGTGCGGCGCGGCGAGACCGACAAGGCGCTGGGCGAGGCACTCGTCGAGGCTAAGGCGCCGGACGCGACGGCCGAGGATTGGGTGCGCGTGGGCCAGCTGCAGAACGAGCTGGAGCATCATGCCGAGGCGGCCGATGCCTTTGGCCGCGCGCTGGCGCTGAACGACGCGGCCGGCAACAAGGATCGCTGGTCGCTGCTGCTGCAGCGCGGCGGCGCGCTGGACCGCGCCGGCGACTGGCCGCAGGCCAAGGCGCTGCTGGAGGAGGCCGTGCGGATCGCGCCGGACCAGGCATCCGCGCTCAACTACCTCGGCTACGCGCAGCTGGAGCGGCGGATCAACCTGCCGGCGGCCGAGCAGCTGATCGAGCGGGCGAGCCGGCTGCGGCCGGACGATGCGGCGATCACCGATTCGCTCGGCTGGACCTATTTCCTGCGCGGTGACGTGCCGAAGGCGATCGCGACCCTGGAGGCGGCGGTCGCCTCCGAACCCTCCGAGCCGACGATCAACGAGCATCTGGGCGACGCCTACTGGACGATCGGCCGCCGTTACGAGGCGCGCTACGCCTGGCGCGCGGCGCTGGTGTTCGCCGAGGAGAAGGATGCCGCGCGCATCCGCGCCAAGATCGATACCGGGTGGAGCCAGGCGGTGGCGGCGCCCTGATGGACGAACCGGGCACCGTCGAGGAGACGGCCTTCGCCAAGATCAATCTCGCTTTGCACGTCCGCCATCGCCGGCCGGACGGCTATCACGCGCTGGAGACGCTGTTCGCCTTCGCCGCCGACGGCGACCGGCTGACGGCGGCGCCCGCCGACGGGCTTGAGCTGACCGTGACCGGCCCGTTCGCGGCGGCGCTGGCCGGGGACGATCCGGCCGACAATCTCGTGCTGCGCGCGGCGGTGGCGCTGCGCGACGCGTTCGGCGTGACGGCGGGCGCGGCCCTGCGGCTGGACAAGCGGCTGCCGGTCGCATCCGGCATCGGCGGCGGATCGGCCGATGCGGCGGCGGCGCTGCGGGCGCTGGCGGCCCTGT